>NZ_KV800312.1:89736-118224 GCF_001810205.1 Pseudomonas sp. HMSC076A11
ACCTCGCTCCACAGGGCGAGGTGCCGCGTCCTCCTACAGGCTCATGTGCAGCAGCGGGAACGGCCGCCCCGCCGAGTCGGTCGCGGAGCGGCCGGTCTGGCGGAACCCATAGTGTCGATAGAAGCCGCAGGCCTGCGGGTTCTGCTCGTTGACATCGACGCTCAGGCGCGGCCAGGTCGCCCGCGCATGATCGAGCAGGCGTCGGCCGATACCCCGGCCGCGCAGCCCGGGTTCGACGAAGAGCATCTCGACATGCGCCTGGTTCAGGCCGATGAAGCCCTGGGCCACGCCGTCGTCGTCGACCAGCACCCAGACCTCGACGGCCGGCAGGTACAGGTCGCGGACCTGTGGGTAAAGCTCGACGATGTCCGCTTCACTGAGAAAGTCGTGGGTCGCGCGGACGGAACGTTCCCACAGGTCGACCAATGCCGTGTTGTCGGCGTCGACGCGCTTGCGAATGTGCATGCTGGATTCCTTTATCCGAAAGATTCCAGGTAGAACGAAAGGCAGCCGCGACCGCCAGGCCGGGCGCCACGCTGAGGTTCGTCGCCTGGATGCCCGTGGCGCGAATCAACGCATGGACGGTGCACAGCGGCGGCGACGAGGGAGGAAGGGAGCGCCATCCTAGAAGAAAACGACCGGTCGGAACAGCCGCTCTTCCCATGCTTTTCCCGAAACGACGAATGAACGACACTGCGCCCGACTCTTTTTCCCGGTATCGCCCATGCCCAACTCCCCGCTTCCTTCCGGCCGCAGGCTGCCCGCTTGCGCCTTCGCCGACATCGGCGAGCCCTACGCCGTGTTCCAGGCTCCCGGCGGCGCGCTCCTTGCGGTGGCCAGCGCCTTTCATGGGCAACACCCGGGCCGACAGCTCGACGTCTACGAACAGAGCCTGCGCCTGTACCGCGGCGGCGACCTCGAATGCATCGCCGTCCTGCCGGACCTGGGCTTTCCGCTCAACGCCATCGCCTGGCACCCGAGCCGGCCCGTACTGGTGATCGGCGGCGGACGCTACGACGGCGGCGCCTTCTTCGAAGGCGGTCTGCTGGCCTGGGACTACGCGAGCGGCAAGACCCAATCGCTGCTCGCCGACAACCGCGAAGTGCTCGCCTGCGACTTCGAGGACGACGGCCGGCGCCTGACCTTCACCGTCGCCCCCAGCGACGACCTGGAGGACCGACCGTTGTTCCGCCAGCGCCATTCGCTAGCCTTTCCGGTCGACGCCCCACTGGTGCTGGACGACCTGCCCGGCACCCGCCTGCCCTTCGACTGGGCCCTCTACCCTGCCTCGACACAACGCGAAGCAGCGCTGCCGATCCTGGAAAACCTCGCCCTGGGCAAAGATCGGCGGTTCCTGCATCGTCCACCGGTGTGGGACCTGTGCTTTCTCGACGGACAACGCCTGGCCATCGCCCGCGCCAACCCCCGGCTCGAGCTCTGGAATCTGGCCGACGACAGCCTGCGCAGCTTCGAACTGGCCGAACGGGGCCAGTGCCTGCAGGTCTTCCATAACGCCACGGACGACAGCCTGCTGGTCAATCTGCAACTCGGGTATGCCGCCCAGCGACTGTTCAAGGTGCCGCTGACACCGGGACAACCGCTGCTCCTGAGCGACTGCCGCCATCTGCTGGCGCAATCCGCCCAAGGCGGTTTTCTCGCCCGCCAGATCGCCCTCGAGGGCAAAGACCTGGAAGACCTCGTGCTCGACCCGGCCGGCCGGATCATCCACAGGCGCCGTCTCGGACACTACGACCTGTTCAACCACCATCTGCGCATCGACCGTGGCGAAGCCTTCTTCTACCTGGCCGGCAATCCGCCGGAGCAGCACCAGGACAAGGGCCTGTTCCGCCTCGACCCGCAGACCTTCAAGACCTGCGAAGTGCTACGCCTGGAGCGCCACCCGGAGCACTTCAACAACCTGCACGGCTGCCTGCTGGGCAATCGCCTGCTGCTCAACGCCAAGGTCTACAACTCGCCGCATCACGCCTACGGTACCCAGCGCCTGACCTGCTACGACCTGGAGAGCCGCGGCACGCTCTGGGGCGCGACCCTGTCCGCCCAGGTCAGCGCCTTCGCGCCGTTGCCCGGCGGACAATGGATCGCACTGGCGCTGGTCGATGGTCAGGTCGAGGTACGCGACCTCGCCAGCGGCGAATGTCGCTGGCGCTACCGCACGGCAGACGCCATACCGCTGTGCCTGGCAGTCAGCGACAAACTCCTCGCCATCGGTTTCAGCCACGGCGGAGTCAGCCTCCTGCAGGTCGCGGCGGATGGCCAGCTCATCGGTCCTCCAGGCGCCAACCCGCGGCAGTAGCCCGCAGTTCGCCGTCCAGCGCCAGGTGGCGGAGAAACACCGGGTCGTGGGACACCACCAGCAAGGCCCCACGGTACTGCCCGAGCATGCTTTCCAGGGCCTGCCGCGCAGCCAGGTCGAGGTGGTTGTCCGGTTCGTCGAGCAGTAGCAGCTGCGCCGGCCGGTCGGCGTAGAGCACCAGGGCCAGGGCCGCCTTCAGGCGTTCGCCGCCGCTCAGCGTCGCGCACGGCTGGGCGAGCCGTTCAGCCGGCAAGCCGAGTTGCGCCAGGCGCGTGCGCAGCCAGCTTTCGCCGCGACTGCGATTGACCTCCAGCAACTGCTCCAGCACGCCTCGCCCGTGGTCCAGCACGCTCAGCCGCTGGTCGAGATAGGCGGCGCCCACCGTCACCGCGCAGGTTCCCGCCAGCGGCGCCCGTTGCCCGGCCAGCAGCCGCAGCAGGGTCGACTTGCCGCTGCCGTTCGGGCCGACCAGTGCCAGCCGTCGCGGACCGCTCAGGAGCAGGTCGATTTCGCGCAACGGCCCGCGCAGATGCGGCAGGACCGCGCCCTTCAACTCGACGATCCGGCGCTGTGCCGCCAGTTCGGCATCGGGCGAATCGAGCAGCAGCGGCGACGCCTCCTCGACCTCCCGGGCAGCCTCGCGCACCTCGCGGTCGAGACGCTCGCGCTCCGCCTGGTGGGCGTTGCGCAGCTTGCCGGCGCTGACCTCGCTACGTTCCCTGAACCCACCGAGCAGGATCTTCGCCTGGTTCGCCGTCTTGCCTTCGCGCCGGCCGCTGGCCTGGCGCCGCTCCTGGCGCTGCTGCTGTTCGCGCATGGCCAGGGTCTGCCGCTTGCGCTCCAGACGACGCTGGTCCAGGCGACGTTCGGCGGCCTCGCGCGCCTCCTCCCGGCTCTGCGCGTAGAAGGAATAGCCGCCGCCATAGCTGCGCAGGCCGAGGGTCGACAGCTCGACGATCCGCTGCATGCCCTCCAGCAGTTCGCGGTCATGGCTGACCAGCAGCAGGCCACCGTCCCATGCCGCCAGGCGCGCCCGCAGCAAAGCGCGTGCCGGCCCGTCGAGAGGGTTGCTCGGTTCGTCGAGGATGAGAAAGTCGGCGTCGTCGAGGAATGCGCCGAGCAGCGCTACGCGCATGCATTCGCCGCCGCTCAGGCGTTCGCTCGGGGTGTCCGCGCGGAGATGGCCGAGCCCCTCGGCGGCCAGGGCGTCGGCCAGGCGTTGGCGGATGTCCCAGCGCTCGCCCAGGCATTCGTAGTCGGCGGCGTCGAGGCTACCCGCCTCGATCCGCGCCAGCGCCTCCAGCCATGGGCGGACGCCGGCCAGATCGGCGACGGTCGGGTAGTCGGCCGGTTCGAGCTGCTGCGCCAGGTAGCGCACGCGCCCCTGGCGCCGGACGCTGCCGCTGGACGGCTGCAAGTGTCCGGCGAGCAGGCGCGCGAGCAGCGACTTGCCGACGCCGTTGCGTCCCACCAGCCCGGTGTGCCGGGTGTCGAAGGTTTCGTCGAGATCGGAAAACAGAAGGCTGCCGTCCGGCAGCTGGAAAGAGACGCCATCGAGCGTCAGGGTCGACGTATTCGTCATGGATACCCCCTTGATGCCATGCATTCCCCCGGGCCCTCGGGCCAGGGACGGAAAACCGGCCGTGCGGACACGGCAGCATCAATTGCGCATCGGACGAACACCTCGTACGGAAGGAAAGACCGCGGCAGTCTACTCCGCCCATGCGGCCCTGCCAATCGGGCATACTTTTCGTTTCCGACAGACACGACCGACCGACATGGCCAGACCGCGCATCTCCGAACTCTTCGAACAGGAACCCTCGCGCTGGGGCGGCCGTGGCGACCCCTACCTCTGGCAGGAAATGGCCGGGCAACTGGCGGACGCGTCCTGGCCGGCTTCCGCAGCGGCCCTGGAACACCTGCTCGGCGAGACCTTCGAGCGCCTCAGCGGCCATCCGCTGGAATACGATGCCTTGATCTACCTCGCGCGCCACGCCCACGGCGGCATGTCCAGCGGCATGGTCAGCCCGGAGTTCTGGCGCGAAACGGCAATCCCGGAACTGCTCGACCGCTATCGGCGGCGGCGCTCCTGGCTGAGATGGTTGCGCCGATAGGTGTCCTCGCCCATCGCCGCGATCTGCCCCTCGATCAGGGCATCAAAGGGTTTCAGCAAGGCTTCGTGGGTACGCGGCGCCTCCAGTTCGTCGAGCGCCGCAGCGATTGCTTCGATGGTCGACAGCGCGCCCTCTCCCGGCGCCTTGCGCAGGCGATAACGCGACGCCATGCCTTCGGCCAGGCTCACCCGCGGCAGGGCCGCCAGGGCCGGGTTCAGGTGCAGGAGCTTGCGCGCCTTGCGCCAGGTGCCGTCCGGCACCACCAGCAGGAGGGGCTCGCCGGCGGCCTCGGCGGCCATCTCTGCCAGCGCACGCGCCTGCTCGCCGGGAAACAGCAGGCAGGCCCGGTAGCCCGGTACCCGCCAGGTCTCCTCGGCGAAAAGCTCGCCAATCCGCAGCTCCGCATTGCACAAGCCGAGGACGGCCAATCCTGCGGTATTCAACGCGTGCCCGACCTCGCTGGGGTGCTGCAGGACCAGCACCCGCGTACGCGACGGCAAGGAGGGAATCAGCGCGCAGAGGCAATGGCTGGCGGGGCGAGCGCAACGCTCGCAGCGGATACGTGGCATGGGACGACTCCTGGAAGGGGCCCAGTGTGCCACAGGCGGAGGGGCTTCCTCTCACTCGCAAAAACGTCATATTTCCGACGAATGACGGTAATTTGTTTCACCCATTAAGAATAACGACGAATTTTTGTCGTTCGATGAAAAAATACAATCGTCCCACCCTCTCAACTCCCGCCCATCGGCGCCGAAGACAGGGATGAGCCCCTCTCTCTATCCAAGGATTTTTCTCATGTTCACTCGCAAGTACCGACAGATGAACGCCGACTTGCAACAGCAACTCGCCGCCGAGCGCCTGCACATGGCGGCCCTGGACCGCTCCATGGCGCGCGTGGAGTTCGATCCGGACGGCAATATCACCGATGCCAATGAGAATTTCCTGACCCTGCTGGGCTACCGCCGCGACGAGATCCTCGGCAAACCGCATCGCCAGCTTTGCGACGGCGCCTACGCGCAATCGGAAGACTACCGGCGCTTCTGGGAACGCCTGCGGCGCGGCGAACACTTTTCCGGCCGCTGCAAGCGCATTACCCGCGAGGGCCGGCCACTCTGGCTGGAAGCCACCTACAACCCCGTACGCGACGGGCAGGGTCGACTGCTGAAGGTGGTCAAGTACGCCAGCGACATCGATGCCATCGTCCACCAGGAACACGAGATGCAGAGCAAGCTGGATGCCCTGTCCCGCTCGATGGCGATGATCGAGTTCGACCTCGACGGCAATGTCCTCGCGGCCAACGACAACTTCCTCGCCACCATGGGCTATGGCCGAGCCGAGCTGGCCAGCGCCAACCACCGTCAGTTCTGCGAACCGGGCTACCGCGACGGCCCGCAGTACGCCGACCTCTGGCGCCGCCTGAACCGCGGCGAGTACGTCACCGGGCAGTTCCGCCGGGTCCACCGCAACGGCCAGCCGGTCTGGCTGGAAGCCAGCTACAACCCGGTCTACGACGCCGACGGCAAGCTCTACAAGGTGGTCAAGTTCGCCAGCGATGTCAGCGACCGCATGCGCCGCTACCAGGCCGAGGCGGACAACGCCCACCAGGCCCATACCCTGTCCACCGAGACCCGCACGGTCGCCGAACACGGCGCGCTGATCATCCAGAGCGCGGTGGAGGAAATGCTCAAGATCGCGAATACCCTGGATGCTTCCTCGCTGAACATCGGCGAACTGTCACAGCACTCGCAACAGATCACCTCGATCGTCAACACCATCCGCGAGATCGCCGAGCAGACCAACCTGCTCGCCCTCAATGCCGCCATCGAGGCCGCCCGCGCCGGCGACCAGGGTCGCGGCTTCGCCGTGGTGGCCGACGAGGTGCGGCAACTGGCGGAACGCACCAGCAAGTCGACCAAGGAGATCGCCGACATGATCGGTCGCATCCAGACCGGCACCCGCAGCGTCATCGACGACATGCAGCACAGCCAGGAACAGGCGCGGCGCGGCGTGGAGCTGGCCAACGAGGCCGGCGCGGCGATCCTCGGCATCCGCGAGAGCACGCACAAGGTGGTAGAAGCGGTGCAGCAGTTCTCGCGCACCCTCAACGCCGATCTCTAGGGCTCAGGCCAGGCTCATCTGCGTCCGCAACTGGTCGCGGAAGGCCTGGATCAGCGGCTCGCGCGAGCGGCCGCGACGGAGGATCAGGGAGAATGGCGCCTGGTAGCCGAAGGTCGCCGGCAGCAGGGCGCGCAGGCGCCCCTGCTCGACCCACGGGTGAGCGTAGTGCTCCGGCAGGTAACCGATGTAGCCGCCGGAAAGGATCAGGATCAGTTGCGCCTCCATGCTCTCCACCGTTCCCGCGCTGTGCTTGAATCCGTGCCGGGCCAGCTCGGCCTGGCTCCAGTAGCCGCGGCCGACCATGCGTTGCTGGGTGATCAGATCGGCGGGAATTCTCCGCCCGTCGAACAGCGGATGCCGGTCGCTGCAGTACAGCCAGTGCTGTTCGCGGTACAGCGGCTGGTAGACCAGTCCGTTCATGCGACTGGAAAAGGCGCCGATAGCCAGGTCCTGGCGGTTCTCCAGCACGCTCAGTTGCAGTTCGTAGGGGCTCTGCACCAGCAGGTGCAGGTGAACCGCCGGGTGTTCGCGGCTGAAGGCGCCGATCACCTCGGCCAGCGGCAGCGCCGGGTCGCTCACCGTGGAATCGAGCACGCCGAGGTTCAGGGTGCCGCGCAGCTCGCCCTTCAACGCCAGCGCGTAGCGTTCGAAGCCTTCCAGTTCGCCGAGGATGCGCAAGGTTTCCTGGTGGAACAGCTCGCCCTTGCTGGTCAGGCTGAAGCCACCGCGGCCACGGTGGCAGAGCACGATGCCGAGCTGGTTCTCCAGTTGGCTCATGTAGGTGCTGATCGCCGAGGTCGACAGGTTCAACTCCTGCTGGGCGGCGGCGAAGCCCTGGTGGCGCACCACCGCGGCGAAGATGCGCAACAGGCGCAGGTCGGGCAAGGCGTTGGACACGGCGACTCCGGTTTGCGGGCGAGGATTTCGGACAGCAGGCCGAGGCAAAGGCCGCCGTCCGGGCTCGGCGGCGAAGTCTAGCCGCTTCGCCGTTAGTTTAGAAATCTCTGAACTGATTATTTGTAGCCAGCGATTTGACTCGCTACCGGCTGTGAAGAGAATCCGTCCGACCCCTAAAACAACCACAACGACCGTGAGGCCACCCCGTGGACAAGAATCTCCACCAGCCCCTGGGCGGCAATGAAATGCCCCGCTTCGGCGGCATCGCCACCATGATGCGCCTGCCCCATGTCCAGTCCCCCGCCGAACTCGACGCCCTCGATGCCGCCTTCGTCGGCGTGCCCCTCGACATCGGCACCTCCCTGCGCTCCGGTACCCGCTTCGGCCCCCGCGAGATCCGCGCCGAATCGGTGATGATCCGTCCCTACAACATGGCTACCGGCGCCGCCCCCTTCGACTCGCTGAACGTGGCGGACATCGGCGACGTCGCGATCAACACCTTCAACCTGCTGGAAGCCGTGCGCATCATCGAGCAGGAATACGACCGCATCCTCGGTCACGGCATCCTCCCGCTGACCCTCGGCGGCGACCACACCATCACCCTGCCGATCCTCCGCGCGATCAAGAAGAAGCACGGCAAGGTCGGCCTGGTCCACGTCGACGCCCACGCCGACGTCAACGACCACATGTTCGGCGAGAAGATCGCCCACGGCACCACCTTCCGCCGCGCGGTGGAAGAAGACCTGCTGGATTGCGACCGTGTTGTGCAGATCGGCCTGCGCGCCCAGGGCTACACCGCCGAGGACTTCAACTGGAGCCGCAAGCAGGGCTTCCGCGTGGTGCAGGCCGAGGAGTGCTGGCACAAGTCGCTGGAGCCGCTGATGGCCGAGGTCCGCGAGAAGGTCGGCGGCGGCCCCGTCTACCTGAGCTTCGACATCGACGGCATCGACCCGGCCTGGGCGCCCGGCACCGGCACCCCGGAAATCGGCGGCCTGACCACCATCCAGGCGATGGAAATCATCCGCGGCTGCCAGGGCCTGGACCTGATCGGCTGCGACCTGGTCGAAGTCTCGCCGCCCTACGACACCACCGGCAACACTTCGTTGCTGGGCGCCAACCTGCTCTATGAAATGCTCTGCGTCCTCCCGGGCGTGGTGCGTCGCTGAGCCGTAGCGCGACCATGACCGACGACCGCGTCGAACAGGTGCTGGAGGCCGCCCGCCGACTGGTGGCGGCCTTCGCCCGCAACGATGCCGAGGCCTATTTCGCCGCCTTCAGCGAGGACGCCAGCTTCATCTTCCACAACTGGCCTCAGCCGCTGCGCTCGCGCGCGGCCTACCGCAAGTTGTGGGAGCGCTGGCGACGCGAGGACGGCTTCGAAGTGCTGGCGTGCGAATCCAGCAATACCTGCGTCAGCCTGCAAGGCGACCTGGCGATCTTCAGCCACGATGTCGCCACCCGGCTGCGCCTCCAGGGAACGGAAAGCCTGAACCGGGAACGGGAAACCATCCTGTTCCGCCTAGAACAACAAGAAGGCCGTTGGCTGGCCTGCCATGAGCACTTGTCGGCGATGCCGGAGTACCTGCCATCGACTAGCTAGCTCTCCCGGGAGAACGTCATGGATAACAACAATAACCAACACGCAATCACACGCATCGAAACCTTCGGGGTCGAACAGATTCCCGACCACGAACGCAACGCCACGCCGGTCGATCTGTTCCGCATGATCTTCGGCGGCGCCAATACCTTCGCCACCGCCGTGCTCGGCAGCTTTCCGGTGCTCTTCGGGCTGTCCTTCCAGGCCGGACTGTGGGCGATCCTGCTGGGCGTCACGCTGGGCGCGCTGATCCTCGCCCCGATGGGCCTGTTCGGCCCGCTCAACGGCACCAACAACGCGGTCTCCTCCGGCGCGCACTTCGGCGTGCACGGGCGCATCGTCGGCTCCTTCCTCTCGCTGCTGACCGCCATCGCCTTCTTCTCGCTCTCGGTGTGGAGTTCCGGCGATGCCCTGGTCGGCGGCGCCCGGCGCCTGGTCGGCCTGGAAGAGAGCGAACTGAACCTGGGCCTGGCCTACGGCCTGTTCGCCGTGCTGGTGCTGACCGTATGCATCTACGGCTTCCGCTTCATGCTGCTGGTCAACAGGATCGCCGTGTGGGCCGCCAGCCTGCTGTTCCTGCTCGGCCTGTTCGCCTTCGCCGGCCCCTTCGACGCCGCCTACGCCGGCAGCGTGCAACTCGGCCAGCCGGGCTTCTGGGCCGCCTTCATCGGCGCCACCCTGCTGGCCATGAGCAACCCGATCTCCTTCGGCGCCTTCCTGGGCGACTGGGCCCGCTACATCCCGCGCCAGACCTCGCAGGCACGGATCATGCTAGCGGTGATCGGCGCGCAGCTGGCGACCCTGGTTCCCTTCCTGTTCGGCCTCGCCACCGCGACCATCGTCGCCGTCCGCGCGCCGGACTACATCGCTGCCAACAACTACGTCGGCGGCCTGCTGGCCATCGCTCCCGGCTGGTTCTTCCTGCCGGTATGCCTGATCGCGGTGATCGGCGGCATGTCCACCGGCACCACTTCGCTGTACGGCACCGGGCTGGACATGTCCAGCGTGTTCCCGCGCCTGCTCTCGCGGGTGCAGGCCACGGTGCTGATCGGGGTCGCCTCGATCGGCTTCATCTTCGTCGGCCGCTTCGCCTTCAACCTGGTGCAGAGCGTCTCTACCTTCGCCGTGCTGATCGTCACCTGCACCACCCCGTGGATGGTGATCATGCTGATCGGCCTGCTGACCCGTCGCGGCTTCTACCGCCCGGACGACCTGCAGGTGTTCACCCGCGGCCAGCGCGGCGGCGCCTACTGGTTCGAGCACGGCTGGAACTGGCGCGGAATGGGTGCCTGGATTCCCAGCGCGGCAGCCGGCCTGGCCTTCGTCAACCTGCCGGGGCAATTCGTCGGTCCGCTCGGCGAACTGGCCGGCGGCATCGACCTCAGCCTGCCGGTCGCCCTCGGCCTGGCCGCCCTGCTCTACCTGGCACTGCTGCGCCTGTTCCCGGAACCGCCTTGCGTCTATGGCCCGCGAGGACCGCGCTGGGTGCGCGCGCACGGCACGCGGAGGGCACCGGCGATAGCCACCGCCTGAGGTGGGGTACACACACGGCGGGACGCCAGCGTCCCGCGCTTCCGGCGCCTCGCCGGATACAACAATGACAATGAGAAACTTGGGAGACCTGATATGGCCCTCGACATATTCGTCGTTCTGATCTACGCCGCGGGCATGATCGCGCTGGGCTGGTACGGCATGCGCCGCGCCAAGACCCGCGACGACTACCTGGTGGCCGGCCGCAACCTCGGCCCCGGCTTCTACCTGGGAACCATGGCCGCCACCGTCCTCGGCGGCGCCTCCACCATCGGCACCGTGCGCCTGGGCTACGTCCATGGCATCTCCGGCTTCTGGCTGTGCGGCGCGATCGGCCTCGGCATCGTCGGCCTCAGCCTGTTCCTGGCCAAGCCGCTGCTGAAGCTGAAGATCTACACCGTCACCCAGGTCCTGGAGCGTCGCTACAACCCCGCCGCGCGCCACGCCAGCGCCCTGATCATGCTGGTCTACGCACTGATGATCGGCGCCACCTCGACCATCGCCATCGGCACCGTCATGCAGGTCCTGTTCGGCCTGCCGTTCTGGGTCTCGATCCTGATCGGCGGCGGCGTCGTGGTGCTCTACTCCACCATCGGCGGCATGTGGTCGCTGACCCTGACCGACATCGTGCAGTTCCTGATCATGACCGTCGGCCTGGTGTTCCTGCTGATGCCGCTGTCGATCAACGACGCCGGCGGCTGGGACGCCCTGGTAGCCAAGCTGCCGGCCAGCTACTTCGACTTCACCGCGATCGGCTGGGACACCATCGTCACCTACTTCCTGATCTACTTCTTCGGCATCTTCATCGGCCAGGACATCTGGCAGCGGGTGTTCACCGCCCGCAGCGAGACCGTGGCCAAGGTCGCCGGCTCCGCCGCCGGGATCTACTGCGTGCTCTACGGCATGGCCGGGGCGCTGATCGGGATGGCCGCCAAGGTCCTGCTGCCGGACCTGGAGAACGTCAACAACGCCTTCGCCAGTGTGGTCGAGCACAGCCTGCCGAACGGCATCCGCGGCCTGGTCATCGCCGCCGCCCTGGCGGCGCTGATGTCCACCGCCAGCGCCGGCCTGCTGGCGGCGTCCACCACCGTCACCCAGGACCTGCTGCCGCGCCTGCGCCGCGGCCGCGGCCAGTCCGACAACGGCGACGTGCACGAGAACCGCATCGCGACCCTGCTGCTGGGCCTGGTAGTGCTCGGCATCGCCCTGGTGGTCAGCGACGTGATCAGCGCCCTGACCGTGGCCTACAACCTGCTGGTAGGCGGCATGCTGATCCCGCTGATCGGCGCGATCTACTGGAAGCGCGCCACCACCGCCGGCGCCATCACCAGCATGACCCTGGGCTTCCTTACCGTGCTGGTGTTCATGATCAAGGACGGCCTCGACGCCAATACGCCGATCTACTACAGCCTGGCGGTCGGCCTGCTCAGCTTCGTCCTGGTCAGCCTGTTCTCGCGGCGCCCGACGGGTGTCGCCAGCGCCGCCTGAACCAGGCACAACCCCGACAGGCGAGGGACTTTCCCTCGCCTTTTCCATTCCCGAGAACATGAAAAAGGAACGGCCATGACCACCTGCGGCGAATTCCTCGTCAAGCAACTCGAAGCCTGGGGCGTCGAGACCGTCTTCGGCATCCCCGGCGTGCATACCGTAGAGCTCTATCGCGGCCTGCCCGGCAGCCGTATCCGCCATGTCACCCCGCGCCACGAGCAGGGCGCCGGCTTCATGGCGGACGGCTACGCACGGGTCACCGGCAAGCCCGGCGTGTGCTTCATCATCACCGGCCCGGGGATGACCAACATCCTCACCGCCATGGCCCAGGCCTACGCCGACTCGATTCCGATGCTGGTGATCTCCAGCGTCAACGAACGCGCGCGCCTGGCCCACGGCAACGGCTACCTGCACGAGCTGCCGAACCAGCGCAACCTGGTAGGCAACGTCTGCGCCTTCAGCCATACCCTGATGAGCGCCGAGGAGCTGCCGGCGGTGCTCGCCCGCGCCTTCGCCGTGTTCGACAGCGAGCGGCCGCGGCCGGTGCACATCGAGCTGCCGCTCGACGTCATCACCGCGCCCGCCGAACACCTGGCCCTGCGCCCACGCACCGTCACCAGCCGCCCGGCGCCGGCCCTCGCGCCCTTGCGCGAGGCCGCGGCGCGCCTGCGCAACGCGAAGAAGCCACTGCTGCTGCTCGGCGGCGGCTGCGTCGAGGCCGCCGCCGAAGCGCGTGCCCTGGCCGCCGCGCTGGACGCGCCGACCGCCCTGACGATCAACGCCAAGGGCCTGCTACCGGCCGACCACCCGCTGCTGCTGGGCAGCAACCAGTCCTGCGTGCCGGTACGCGAGCTGGCCGCCGAGGCCGACGTGGTGCTGGCCATCGGCACCGAGCTGGGCGAAACCGACTACGACGTGGTGTTCGACGGCGGCTTCGCCCTCGATGGCGAGTTGATCCGCATCGACATCGACCCGCAGCAACTGATGCGCAACTACACGCCGAGCCTGGCCATCCACAGCGACGCCCGGCTGGCCATGCGCGTGCTGCTGGCCGAACTGCCGGGCGGCGAGGCCTCGCCGGACAGCCCCGGGGCCCGGCGCGCCGCCGCCGTGCGCCAGCGCCTGGCCGAAGACTTCGCCGGCTGGTCGCACTATCGCCAGCTGTTCGCCGCGATCCTGGCCGAGTGGCCGGACGCCCGCTTCGTCGGCGATTCGACCCAGACCGTCTACAGCGGCAACCACCTGGTCGATCTCGACGAGCCGCGCCGCTGGTTCAACGCCTCCACCGGCTACGGCACCCTCGGCTATGGCCTGCCCGCCGCCATCGGCGCCAAGCTCGGTGAGCCGGGACGCCCGGTGGTCAGCCTGATGGGCGATGGCGGCCTGCAGTTCACCCTGCCGGAACTGGCCAGCGCGGTGGAAGCCAAGGTCGGCATCGTCGTGCTGCTGTGGAACAACCACGGCTATGGCGAGATCAAGCGCTACATGGAGCGGCGCGAGATCACTCCGCTCGGGGTCGATATCTACACCCCGGACTTCCTCGCCATCGCCCGCGGCTTCGGCTGCGCCGCCGAACGCGCGCGCGATCTCGAACACCTGCGCGAACTGCTGCGCGGCGCCCCGGCGGACCGTCCGCTGATCGTCGAGGTGCTGCAAGCCGCGCCCTTCCATCCCTGACCCGGAGCCCGCCATGGACGATTCCGAACTCTACCGCTCCCTCTGCGAGATCCTCGGCGCCCGTGGCGTGCGCGACAGTGCCGCGCTCGCCGGGCAGGACCCCGGCTACCATCCGCAGAACCTCGCCGGAAGCTTCCTGGTCCTGCCGGAAAGCACCGACCAGGTCGCCGCCGTGGTGCGTCTGTGCCGCCAGGCGGGACGCGCCCTGGTACCCCAGGGCGGACTCACCGGCCTGGTCGGCGGCGGCGCCGCACAAGCCGGCGACGTGCTGCTCTCGCTGCGCAGGCTGAACCGCATACATCGGCTGGATGCGGCCAGCCAGACCCTCGACCTCGACGCCGGCGTCACCCTCGAACAGGCCCAGGCGCTGGCCGCCGAGGCCGGACTCGACCCCGGCATCGATCTCGCCGCGCGCGGCAGCGCCAGCGTCGGCGGGCTGGTCGCGACCAACGCCGGCGGCATCCGCGCCTTCCGCTTCGGCACCATGCGCCAGCGCGTGCTCGGCCTGGAAGCGGTACTCGCCGACGGCAGCGTCTACAGCGACCTGCGCGGGCTGCTGAAGAACACCACCGGCTACGACCTCAAGCAGTTGTTCATCGGCGCCGAAGGCACCCTCGGCATCGTCACCCGTGCGGTACTGCGCCTGGAGCCGTTGCAGCGTCCCGGCGCCACCGCCCTGCTAGGCCTGCCCGACGTCGACGCGGCGATCACCATCGCCGCGCGCCTGCGCCGCGAGCACGCCGAACGCCTGTTCGCCTGCGAGATCCTCTGGCACGACTACCTGCAATGCACCGCCGCACCCATGGGCGACAGCGCGCCGAGCCTGGCGCCCTGCCCTCTCTACCTGCTGGTGGAACTGGCCGAGGACCGCCACCTGGATGCCGGCGAGGCGCTCACCGCCCTGCTGGAAGACTGCTTCGAGGACGGGCTGGTGGAAGACGCCCTGCTCGCCGCCAACGAAACCCAGCGCCTGGCCATCTGGCGCCTGCGCGAAGACTCCGACGCGGCCATCCACGCCGGCGTCGACAGCCTGTCCTTCGACGTATCGCTGCCGGTGCCGGCCCTGGCCGGCTACGTCGAGCGCATCCGGCGGCGCCTGGACGACCTGGTGAAGGGCATGCAGGTCTTCCTCTTCGGCCATTTCCTCGACGGCAACCTGCACGTCATGCTCGCCGCCGACGTCCCGCTGCTGCCGCTGCACCAGGCGGTGGAGGAAATCCTCTACGGCGAGTTGGGCGAATGCGCTGGCGTGATCTCCGCCGAGCACGGCATCGGCCTGGAGAAGAAGGAAGCCCTGGGACGCTACGCCGATCCGCTGAAGCTCGCGCTGATGGCGCAGATCAAGGAACTGCTCGACCCCAGCGGGCTGTTCAACCCGGGCAAGGTCATACCCTGAACGCCTATCCTTCTGGGATAGCCTTTCCACCGACAGAGACCGCGATGAGAATCGTCAGCCGCGACCGCTGGTTCGAAACCCGGCACTTCTACAACGGTATCAGCCTGATCCACGAGCCCTACGTGCGCCCCTTCTATCGCTGCAACATGTGGCATGTCCAGGGCCGCGAGCGCGACGTGCTGGTGGACAGCGGCTCCGGTCTGGTCAGCCTGCGCGAGCAACTGCCCTGGCTCACCGAACGACCGCTGCTGGCGGTGGCCAGCCACACCCACTTCGACCATATCGCCGGCCACCACGAATTCGCCGAGCGCCTGGCGCATCCGGCCGAGGCGGAGATCCTCGCCGCGCCGGACGGCGACAACACCCTGGCGCGCGCCTATGTCGGCGACGAGATGTTCGAGGCGCATCCGGAGTGCCCGCTGTGCTACGCCGAATACCGGGTGCGAGCAGCGCCGGCGACCCGACTGATCGACGAAGGCGACGTGCTCGATCTCGGCGACCGCGTGCTGCAAGTGCTGCACACGCCCGGGCACTCGCCGGGCGGCATCAGCCTGTGGGAAGCGGCAACACAGACGCTGTTTTCCGGCGACATCGTCTACGACGGTCCGCTGGTCGAGGACGCCTATCATTCCAACCTCGACGACTATGCCGCCAGCCTCGCGCGCCTGCGCGAGCTACCGGTGCGCACCGTGCATGGCGGGCATTTCGCGAGCTTTTCCGGGGAGCGTTTGAGGGAAATGATCGTCGCCTGGTTCAGGAACCACGATCGATAGACCAAAACCGGGACTCTGGCCAGCGCCGCAGGCGGAGGCCAGAGCGTCGGGGAACCGGCTCAGCGACGTTGCCGCGCGGCGAGGCGCCGGCGTTGCTCGTCGTTTTCCACCGGGATGGGTTGCATGCGCGGGGGCTCGATCAGGCCAAGGGCGACACCGAGTTGCCACGCCAGGTTTTGCAGCCAGAGTTTCATGACAGGCCCCTTGTCCAAGGGAAGAAGAATCGGGCGACCTGACAAGTCAGGTCGCCCTAGGAAAGAGTAGACCGGCGTCCCACTCTCCGCACGTTCCACTCCGTCCTTGGAAACAACTTTACTGCGGGAAACCGGCCCCGGACCCTGACCTGAATCAAGCCAACGCCGATTCCCGCCCTTGCAGGAGACCGATCCAGGCCTTCAGGTTGGCGCCGACCATGCCCTTGCGCCAGACCAGCCAGGTATTCGCCCGGGCGAACGGTTCGGCCAGCGCATGCACCGCCACCGACTCCCGCCCCGGCAGGCTTTGCAGCATCGACACCGGCATCAGCGCCACCCCGCCGCCGGCCACCACGCAGGCCAGCATGCTGTGGTAGGACTCGATCTCCATCACCCGGCCCATGCTCACCCGCGCGCTGGCGAACCAGGACTCCAGCAGCAGGCGATAGGAGCAGCGCGGGCGGAAGGCGATCACCGCGCTGCCGGCCACGTCCTCGGGACCGCGCACCGGCGGGTGGCCATTCTCGGTGACCAGCACCATGCGCTCCTCGAACATCGGCAGGCCCTCCAGACCGTCGAAGTCCAGCGGGCCGTCCACCAGCACGGCATCCAGGCGCCCGCCCAGCAGCGACTCGACCAGCTCGCCGCTGGGCGCGGTCTGCAATTGCAGGTTCACCGCCGGATAGCGCCGGTGGTATTCCGCCAGGCGCGGCGGCAGGTGGATCGCCGCGGTGCTGTACATCGAGCCGAGGGCGAAGTCGCCCACCGGTTCGCCCCCCTGCACCGCCGCGCGCGCCTCCTCTTGCAGGGCGAACAGCCGCGCGGCGTAGTCCAGCAGGACCTTGCCGGCCGGCGACAGTTGCAGGCGCTGGCGTTCGCGGAGGAACAGGTCGACGCCAAGCTGTTCCTCCAGTTGCCGCAGGCGCGTCGACAGGTTCGACGGCACCCGGTGCAGGCGCTCGGCGGCGCGGGCGATGGAGCCTTCCTCGGCGACCGCCTGGAAGATCCTCAACTGGCCGAACTCCACGGTTAATTCTCCAAAACAGAACAAGTAATTCACGATTATTCATTTTTACAGAATTGCCGCAAGACCTAACCTGCCGCCATTCATCCCCCGGCAGGAATCCGCACATGTCCCGTGATTTTCTTCGTTCGCCGCTGGTCGGCCTGCTCGCCTGCCTGCTGGCGCTGGTGGTCGCCATGGGGGTCGGACGCTTCTCCCTGACCCCGCAACTGCCGCACCTGATCCGCGAAGGCCAGCTCGACCTGACCGGCGCCGGCCTGCTGGCCGCCGCCAACTACCTCGGCTACCTGGTCGGCGCGCTGGACGCGCTGTTCGCCCGCGAAGCGCGGCAGGCGCGCTTACGCCTGCTGGTCGGGCTATGGGCCTGCTTCGGCCTGACCCTGGCCTCGGTCTGGGCCGAGGGCTTCTGGCCGCACGCGCTGCTGCGCTTCGGTCTTGGCGTGGCCAGCGCCTGGGTACTGATCATGGTCACCGCCCTCAGCCAGCGCCTCGCCGCGGAAAGCGGTCGGGCCCGGCTGGGCGCGCTGGTGTTCGCCGGCCCCGGCATCGGGGTGATGGTCACCGGCCTGCTGGCGGCATTGGGCAACGCCCTGGGCCAGGACTCGGTGTTCATCTGGAAGCTCTTCGCCGACCTCGCGCTGGTCCTGATCCTCATGCTCCTGCCGCTGCTGCCGCGCCCGGCCGCACGCAGCGCCGGCCACGACGCGCCTGCCACGGCAAGCGAGAACGCCGGCCTCGGCCGCCTGACCTGGGCCTACGGACTGGTCGGCCTCGGCTACATCATCCCGGCCACCTTTCTCTCGCAGATGGCCGCGGCGCGTTTCCACGGGCAATGGCAGGCCGACCTGTTCTGGCCCTGCTTCGGCCTGGCCTCGGCCACCGGGGTAGTGCTGATCAGCCTGCGCCGGCAGCGCCCGGACGGCACCCGCCGCTGGCTGGTCGGCGCGCTCTGGCTACAGGCCCTCGGCGTGCTCGCCTGCCTGCTGCCGGGGATCGGCGGACTGGCCCTGGGGGTAGTGCTGACCGGCCTGCCGTTCCTCGCCGGCATGCAACTGGTGATGCAATACGCCCGCGAACTGGCGCCGCATACGCCGCAGCGCAACGCCGGCCAACTGACCACCGGTTTCGCCCTCGGCCAGTTGCTCGGCCCGCTGCTGGCGGCGCTCAGCACGCATTTCGCCGGCGGCCTGCAACCGGCGCTGGCGCTCGCCGGGCTCGGCCTGGTCTTCGCCGGCCTGCTGTTGCGCCGGCCGCACTCGCTCAGCGTCGCAGCAGGCGTCGCAGCCACTGCTCGCCGCTGACCAGGGTGATGCCGGCGAGGACCAGCGCCGCGCCGGCGACGAAGTTCAGGCTGAGCGGCTCGCCCAGCAGCAATACACCGAAGGTGACGCCGAACAGGGGGGTCATGAAGGAGAAGATCGCCAGGTTGTTCGCCAGGTAGCGACGCAGTAGCCAGAACCAGCAGAAGTAGCTGGCGAACGACACCACCACGCCCTGGAACAGCACGCTGGCGGTGCTCACCGGGGTCCAGCGGACCTCGCCGAACTGGCCGCTGAAAAGAGCGATCAGCAATAACCCGGCGCATGCCACGAACAATTGGTAGAACAGCGTCAGGCTTGGCGGTGCCTCGGACAGCCGGGTGCCGCGCACTGCCACCGTGGTCGCGCCCCAGGACATCCCGGCGAGCAGGCCGAAGGCGTCACCGAGCAGCATCCGCCCATCCATTTCCGCCCACGACAGGCCTCCGCCGAAGGCCACCGCGATGCCGCTGAAGCACACCGCCACGCCCAGCCACTGCAAGGGCCGCAGGCGTTCGCTGGGAAGCAGGAAGTGCAGCCCGAGGGCAGAGAAGATCGGCGCGGTATAGAGGAACACCGACATGTGCGAAGCCGTGGTGTATTGCAGGCCGAGGGCGATGAACAGGAACTCCAGGGCGAACAGCGTGCCGGTCAGCAGGCCGGCGCCCAGGGTGCCCTGGCGCAAGCCCTCCCAGCCGCCGCGCCAGCACATCAGCAGGCCGACCAGGGCGGCGGCGATGCCGGAACGGATGGCCGCCTGCATCACCGGCGCGATGTCCGTCGCCGCCCACTTGATGGTCACCTGCTGGATGCCCCAGATCACGCAGAGCAACAGCATGGTCTGGAAGGCGAAGGCATCGGCGGACTTACGCATGGCGGACTCACAGGCAGGCATGGAAGGAAGCGGCCGCCAGCGGCGACCGTCGGGCAGCGCCATTATGGACAAGCCGGCGCGCCCGGTCGAAGCCTGGAAGCGACCTCCAGCGGGCCGTGGGCGGCGGTTCCGGCCCGCTCGCCTGGCCTGCGGGGCGTGACGCATAGCGCCTGTGGCGCTATGCGTCCTGCGAACCCGCCATCTGGCCGCGGCCGCTCATTTGCCGGTCTTGATCTTGCTCCAGGTCCGCGTGCGCAGTCGCTCCAGCTTCGGCGGCAGCATCTCCACCGAATACAGCCTGGCCTGCACTTCTTCCGGCGGGTAGACGTTCGGGTTGTCGCGCAACTCCGCCGAGATCAAGCCGTCCGCCGCCTTGTTCGGGTTGGCGTAGGCCACGTAGTCGGAGATCGGCGCCACCACCTCCGGGCGCAGCAGATAGTCGAGGAAGGCGTGCGCCTGCTCGACGTTCTTCGCGTCGCGCGGGATCGCCAGCACGTCGAACCAGGCCGCGGCGCCCTCCTTCGGGATGCGGTACTCGATGCGTATGCCGTTCTTCGCTTCCCTGGCCCGGTTGGCCGCCTGCATCGCTCCGCCGGACCAGGCGATGGCCACGCAGACGTTGCCGTTGGCCAGGTCGCTGACGAACTTCGAGGAACTGAAGTAGGTGATGTACGGGCGCAGCTTCGCCAGGTGCTCCTCGGCTCGGCGGTAGTCTTCCGGTTGGTGGCTGTTGGGCGACAGGCCGAGATAGTGCAGCACCTCGGGGATCACCTCGGTGGGCGAGTCGAGGAAGGCCACGCCGCACTGTTGCAGCTTCGCCAGGTTCTCCGGCTTGAACACCAGGTCCCAGGAGTCCAGCGGCGCATCGTCGCCGAGCACCGCGCGGACCTTGTCGAGGTTGTAGGCGATGCCGTTGGTGCCCCACATGTAGGGCATCACGTAGCGGTTGCCGGGGTCCTTGCCGGCGAGCACCTTGAGCAGGGCCGGGTTGAGGTTCTTCCAGTTCGGCAGCTTGCTCTTGTCCAGCGGCTGGAACACCTCGGCCTTCAGGTAGTTAGGCAGGAAGCTGTCGCTGGGCACCACCAGGTCGTAGCCGGAATGCCCGGACAGCAGCTTGGCCTCCAGCACCTCGTTGCTGTCGTAGACGTCGTACTTCGGCGCGATGCCGGTCTGCGCCTGGAAGTTCTTCAGGGTGTCCGGGGCGATGTAGTCGAACCAGTTGTAGATCCGTACTTCCGGCGCGGCCTGGACCAGCCCGGCGGAAACGGCCAGCGCGAGGCCGGCCAGCAGCTTGCGAGTCGATTGCATGCTTCGCTCCTCAGCGGGCCGCGCCTTCGTAGCCCTGCAGCACGTTGACCGCGTTGATGCCGATGGCTTCCACCGCATAGCCGCCTTCCATGATGAACAGGGTCGGCAGGCCCAGCCGGGCGATGCGCTCGCCCATCCGCAGGTAGTCCGGCGAATCCAGCCTGAACTGGGAGATCGGGTCTTCCTTGTAGGTGTCCACGCCAAGGGAAATCACCAGGGCATCCGGGGCGTAGCCGGCGATCCGCACGCAGGCGTCGTCGAGCGCCGCCGACCAGAGGTCCCAGCCGCTGCCATGGGCCAGCGGATAGTTGTGGTTGCAGCCCTCGCCGGCGCCTTCGCCGCGCTCGTCTGCGTAGCCGAGGAAGTACGGGTATTCGACCCGCGGATCGCCATGGATCGAGGCGAACAGAACATCGTCGCGGCGGTAGAAAATGTCCTGGGTGCCGTTGCCATGGTGATAGTCGACATCAAGGATCGCCACGCGCCGGGCACCCTGGTCGAGGAACGCCTGGGTGGCGATGGCGGCATTGTTGAGGAAGCAGTAGCCGCCCATGAAGTCGCCACCGGCGTGATGGCCCGGCGGACGGCAGAGGGCGAAGGCGCTGCGGGCGCCCTGGCGCATATGCTCCTGGGCGGTCAGCGCGACCTGGGCGGAGCTGTAGATGGCCTGCCAGGTGCCGGCGGTGATCGGCGCCTCGGTGTCGAAGCTGTAGTAGCCCAGCTCGCCCATCAGCGCCGTGGGGATCGGCCCGTCGCGGCGCAGGCGGCGGCCGGGGAAGGTGGTGGACACCAGGTCGCCGCTGTGGCCTTCGGCGGTCCAGCGGGCCCAGGCGCCCTGGAGGAAGTCCAGGTAGGCGGCGTCGTGGATGCGCAGCAGCGGCTCGCGGCCGAAATCCTTCGGCGCGATCACCTCGCCAAGGTTCTGCGACTTCACCCGGGCCAGCACGGTGTCGGCCCGGCTGGGCATTTCGAAACAGGGTTGCAGCTTGCCGTCGACCAGTTCCGACTGGCCGAAGTGCAGACGATGATCGTCGCTGTAGACGCTCAGCATGGAGAGACCTCGCAGGTTTCTTGTTCTTGGTGGAGGGATTCTGCCCAGCGCGCGGTCGCGGCAAAACGGCGGCGGCGGCCAAAAAGGGATCGATATGGCCAGAATCCATGTCCCTTTAGCGCCGCATGGCGATTATCGACTCGGGGAATTACTCGGCGCCCGCGCCGGTCCATACTGCTTGAGCCAGTCAGGATCGAAAGGGGGATTCGATGAGGCGCGCCAGCCTGCATATGTTGCTCTGCCAGTTCGCCATGGCCCTGGGCCTGCTCCTGAGCCTGGGCAGCGAGGCCTGGGCCGCCAGGCCGGCTCCGCAGGCGGCCGTCGACCTGGAAGCGCCGCCCGCCCTGGCCGAGGACGCCAGCCTCGACCAGCTCAACGCGCAACTCGACCTGATCCGCCAGCGCGTCACCGCCGACGCCAGCGACGACCTCCTCGCCGAGTTGCGCCAGAGCGCGCTGCAAGTCCAGCGCCAGGCCGACGCCCTGCTCGCGCTGCGGGTGGCCGACATCGAGCGGCTCGACGATCAGTTGAAAGTGATCGGCCCGCCGCAGCCCGACGAGGCGGAAAGCCTCGCCGCCCAGCGCCAGGCCCTGACCCGGCAGAAGAACGCCCTGCTCGATGACGAACGCCAGGCCACCCAGCTCGGCCAGTCGTCCCGCGACCTGGCGGCACAGATCGTCAACCTGCGCCGCAGCCTGTTCAACTCGCAGATCAGCAGCCGCGCGGCGACACCGTTCAGCCCGAGCTTCTGGTCGACCCTGATCCGTCCCACCGACGACGACCTGCGCCGGCTGGACAAGCTGAAGGCGGAGGCCCTGGTCGCCTTCGACAGCGCCATCGCGCCCGGACACCGCTGGGCCTTCGCCGGAACCCTGCTGGCCACCGTGCTGGTCTGGAGCTTCGGCCGCCGCCTGCTGGAGCGCATGCTTACCTGGGCGATGATCCGCTGGCTGCCGGAAGGCCGCCTGCGGCGCAGCGCCCTGGCCCTGGCGGTCGGGCTGGCGACCATCCTGACCATCGTCGGCGCGGTGTCGCTGATGCGCTGGGGCCTGGAAAGCAACGCCAGCCTGAGCCCCGACATGGCCAGCCTGACCGATCAACTGGTGAGCCTGGCGACCTTCTGCGCCTTCATCGCCGGCCTCGGCCGCGCCCTGCTGATGCTGCCGCGACCATCCTGGCGGCTGCCGGCGATCCCGGACAGGATCGCCAGCGCCCTCGGCCCGTTCCCGGCGATCCTCGCGGTGGCGCTGATGCTGGTGGCCACCGAGGAACGGATCAACAGCGTCACCGGCACCAGCCTGGCCCTGACCGTCGCCCTCAACGGCCTGACCGCGCTGGTCACCGCGCTGATCTTCGCCGCCGCCCTGCTGCGCTACCACCATGTGCGGCGCAAGCACGACCTGGAGCGGCCAGGCGGGATCGCCGGGCTGATCCCCTTCGTCGCCTCGGTATGGATCGCGGCGATCCTCCTCGCCCTGTTCACCGGCTACCTGTCGCTGGCCTACTTCCTCACCGGCAAGCTGCTGTGGATCAGCGTGATCGCGGCCACCACCTACCTGCTGATCGCTTTCTTCGGCGACATCTGCGAAACCCTGCTCTCGCCCAAGCATCCCAGCGGCCTGGCGCTGGCCAATGCGCTCGGCCTGTCGCCGCGCCACCAGGCCCAGGCCAGCACGGTGCTGGCCGGGGTCGGCCGCACCCTGCTGCTGCTCACCGCGCTGCTGCTGGCCTTCCTTCCGGTCGGCTCGAGCCCCAGCGAACTGCTGCAGGGCTTCGCCCAACTGGGCGAAAGCAGCAAGACCCTGGGCAACCTGAACATCGTCCCGCAGGACATCCTGGTCGCCCTGCTGCTGTTCGTCGGCGGCCTGTTCGCCCTGCGCATCGTCAAGCGCTGGCTGAGCGAGCGGTTGCTGCCGGAAACCAACATGGACGCCGGCATGCGCGCCTCGCTGGTGACCCTGGTCGGCTACCTCGGCTTCGTGCTCCTGGCGATGCTGGTGATGTCCACCCTGCGCATCAACCTGACCAGCCTGACCTGGGTGGTCAGCGCCCTCTCGGTAGGCATCGGCTTCGGCCTGCAGGCCATCGTGCAGAACTTCATTTCCGGCCTGATCCTGCTGACCGAGCGGCCGGTGAAGGTCGGCGACTGGGTCAGCCTGGGCGGGGTGGAGGGCGATATCCGGCGGATCAACGTGCGCGCCACCGAGATCCAGATGGGCGACCGCTCCACGGTGATCGTGCCGAACTCGCAGTTCATCTCCCAGACCGTGCGCAACGTGACCATGGGCAATGCCCTCGGGGTGGTCGGGGTGAACCTGACCCTGCCGCTGGACACCGACGCGATGAAGGTCCGCGAACTGCTCCTGCAGGCCTTCGCCGAACACCCGGCGATCCTCGACGCACCGGCGCCCTCGGTGACGTTCAAGGATCTCGCCAGCAACGGCCTGGTGCTCAACGCCAGCGGCTTCGTCAACAGCCCGCGTTCGGTGGCCGGCGCGCGCAGCGACCTGCTCTTCACCATCCTCGACCGCTTGCGCAGCGAAGGCATCGCGCTGTCCTCGCCGCAGAGCCTGCTGATGATCCAGGATGGCGGCCCGGCCAGCGCCGCGCCTGCGCCCGCGACGCCCGATTGAAGCGAAGGGGCGGACTGGCCGTCACGCAACGGGTAGAATCCGCCCCTTTTTCAACGCCGAACCGCCATGAATCGCGAAGCCCTCGATACCCTCCTCCAGCACCTGCTCGCCGCGCTGTCCCCGGCGCCGGCGGAGACCCGCCGTCTGTTCCATGGTCGCGGCCGCTGCTGGCCGGGCCTGGAACAATTGACCGCGGACTGGCTGCAGGGCGTCCTGCTGGTGACTCTGTTCAAGGAGCCGCAGCCGGAGGAACTGCAGGCCTTGCGCCGGACCCTGGGGCAACTGACCACGGCGCCGGCCTGGGCTGCGAGCCAGGGCCGGCACCTGGTCCTGCAGCACCGCTACCGCCCAGACAGCGCCTGCGAATGGCTTTCGGGCGAGCCGCTGGAAACCTGGGACATCGTGGAAAACGGACTGCGCTTCCGCCTCGACCTGGGGCGCAACCAGAACACCGGGCTGTTCCTCGACATGCGCCTGGGCCGCCGCTGGGTGCAGGAGCAGGCCGCCGGCCGCCGCGTGCTCAACCTGTTCGCCTACACCTGCGGCTTCTCGGTGGCGGCCATTGCCGGCGGCGCCAGCCAGGTGGTCAACCTGGACATGGCCCGCGGCCCGCTCAACCGCGGCCGCGACAATCACCGCCTGAACGGCCACGACCTCGGCCGGGTGAGCTTCCTCGGCCACGAACTGTTCAAGTCCTGGGGCAAGCTGCGCAAGCTCGGCCCGTACGACCTGGTGATCGTCGATCCGCCGAGCTTCCAGAAAGGCAGCTTCGTCCTGACCCAGGACTACCGCAGGATTCTCCGCCGCCTGCCGGAACTGCTGGTGCCCGGCGGCACCCTGCTGGCCTGTATCAACGACCCGGCCATCGGCCCCGACTTCCTCCTCGAGGAAACCGTCCGCGAGGCGCCGTCGCTGCACTTCGTCGAACGCCTGGAGAATCCGCCGGAGTTCCCCGATGTCGACCCCGCGGCGGGCCTCAAGGCGCTGCTGTTCCGCAACGCAGGCTGATCGACGCGCGGGCGGCGTGTCGCTAGGCTGTCGGCATGGACATGCCCGATGGCTTCATCCCCTTGCCGCCACGCGTCGAACCGCAGGCGGCCTTTCGCCCCCTGCTCGACGACCTGCGCCGAACCCTGGCCCGGCCTCCGTTCGAGCGGGCCGTGCACAGCATCTACCTGTACGGCAGCGTCGCCCGCGGCGAGGCCATCACGGGGCGCTCCGACCTCGACCTGACCCTGGTCCTGCGCGACCCGCCCAGCCCCGAACTGACCGCGCAACTGGAAACCGCGCGCCTGGCATTGCAGGCGCGCCACCCGGAAGTCAGCAAGATCGATTTCGATATCGGCCACCTGGACCAGGCCCGCGATCCGGCCAACCGCGATAGCTGGGGCTATTGGCTCAAGCACCGCTGCCGCTGCCTGTGGGGCGAAGACCTGGCCAGCGACCTGCCGCCCTTGCGTCCGGCGAAAGCCATCGCCCTGGCCCTCAACGGCGACTATGCGCAGGTGCTGGAAGACTATGCGCGACGCCTGGAAAGCGCGTCCTCGGAGGAGGAGCGCCGCCGCCTGCAACGAGAAGCGGCGAAGAAGCTGATCCGCTCCAGCGACATCCTTCGCGGGGAGACGGAGAGCGTCTGGCCGGAGACCCTGGAGCATTACCTGGCGCTGTTTCGCGCGCGGCACCCCGGACAGGCGCCGGCCCTGGAATATTTCAAGGCCGTGCTGGACGACCAGGTCACCGACCCGGCGGTGTTCATCGAGCGCCTGCGCGCATTCAGCGCCTGGATGCAGCGCCAGGCGTAGCCCGCCGAGACGGTCGTCCTCAGCGTCGGGCCAACAGGGCCGTGGCGCCCTGGGCCTTGCGCGTGTACCAGAGCACCCGGCTGACGCCACGGGTGATCGCCACGTAGGCCAGGCGCAGGCTTTCGTCCTCCATGGCCTGGTCGTAGCTGTTGCGGAAGAAACCCGAAGCCGCGTACAGCGCGTTGCGCAACGGATGCTTCTCGCCCGGCAGGCAGTCGTCGACGACGATCGCCACTTCGGCCTGGAGGCCCTTGGCGCGATGGATGGTCATGCCCTTCACCGGCAGCGCGCGATCCAACTCCGCCTGGATCGCCTGCAACGGCTCGTTGCGCCGGCTCAGCAACAGCACCGCGGTGCGCTCGCTGCTCTCGCGAGCGGCGGCGTGCTCGCACTGGGCGCGGATTTCCGCCAGTAGCTTCGGCAGTTGCGCACGCAGGTCGAAACGCTGCACCAGCTTCACGCCATGGTCGCCCGGCTGGATCGGGCGGAACGCGCGGCAGGTCTTGTCCTGCTTGAAACGCACCCCGGCCAGCACCTTCTCGCCGTCGCGAATGATCGGTTCGACGGAGCGGTAGTTGGTTTCCAGCACCAGCAGCGCGCTCTTGCGTCCCCGCCCACGCGAGGGGAAGTGCCGGTCGAAGTCGATGAACAGCTCCGGCGAACTGCCGCGCCAGCCGTAGATCGACTGCCAGTCGTCGCCGATGGCCATCAGGCTCGGCGCGGTGCCCTGGGTCGCCAGGCGACGGTGCAACGCCTGTAGCCAGAGGACGATCTGCGGCGAGACATCCTGGAACTCGTCGATCAGCAGATGGGTGAACGGCGCCAGCGCCGTTTCCGCCAGGGCCCCGCCGGCCATCCGCTCGCCGAGCTGCTGGAACGCGGCGTCGAAGGTCATCAGGCCCTCCTCGCGCAACAGCGCCTGGAACCTCGCCCAGAACAGTGCCATGGCTTCGACGAAGATCTTCTCGCGCAACCCGCATTCCAGCTTGCCGCTGTCCAGGCGTTCGACGCGCAGGCCCAGGCTCTCGGCGAACCCGGCCTGGGCATGGAAGGCTTCGTACAGCGGCAGCGCCTGGAACTCGCCGGCCAGCTTGAACGGCTCCAGCGGCGCCTTCGGCTGCCGCCGCGCGCCCTCTTCCGGCTCCGCCGGCGGCGGCAGTTCCAGCAGCTTGTGGATCTTGGCGCGGAACGCCGGGCTTTCCGCGTAGCACTGCTGGTAGGCCTGCTTCAGCAGGCGCTGCTGGGCCGGACGCAGGCGTCCGGCGGCAAGGGGGTTGTCCGGCTCGGCGGCGGGGTCGCGGTCGTCCAGTTGTTCGAACCAGCGCGGATTGCCGAGCACCTCGCGGGCCAGGCTGCCGAGCGCCGAATGGAAAGTGCGCACGCACTGCCGCGCCTGGGCCGCGTCGAACGGGTACTGCCAGTGCGCGAGCAGCCGCAGCAATTGTTCGCGCAACTGCGCACAGGAGGCGTTGGTGAAGGAAATCACTGTCAGCCGCTGCGGCTGGACGCCCAGGTGGCAGAGCATGAACACCACCCGCAGGACCAGG
Source organism: Pseudomonas sp. HMSC076A11 (assembly GCF_001810205.1). NCBI lineage: Bacteria > Pseudomonadati > Pseudomonadota > Gammaproteobacteria > Pseudomonadales > Pseudomonadaceae > Pseudomonas > Pseudomonas sp. HMSC076A11. The sequence continues at coordinate 117,372 of NZ_KV800312.1, forward strand.
GTGGTCGACTTGCCCGAGCCGGCACCGGCGAAGATCCGCGCCAGCGGCTGGCGGCAGAGGATCATCGCCCACTGTTCCTCGGACGGCGGGCTGACCACACCGAGCGTCACGGCCTGCGCCACCTGCTCGCGCATGGCGCGCTCCTGGGATTCGTCGACCTTCAGTGCGGCAGCCGGATAGATTCCCTGCGGCGCGCGCCGCGAGGCGGCAGCGGGCTTGCGTGGGCCCCCCCGAACGGCGCCCTTCGCAGGCTTGCCGGCGGCCTTGGCCGGAGCCTTCGCGGCGTTCTTCCTGGAGCGGGCCTTGGCCGGCTGCAACAAGGCTTCGCGAGCCTCGCGCTCGGCCTGCAGGTAGGCGGTGGTACGCGGGAAACAACGCGCCAGGGCGCTGGAGAGCATCGACTTGTAGCGCCGTACGGCAGACAGCATCGGGGACCGGTCCAGACAAAGCATGTGGCTGAATCATAAGTGTTTTCCGCCCTCGGCCGACAGTCGGACGCGGACCGCCCATCGCGCCAGGGCAACCCTTGCGCGACCGCGCCGGTCTACCCTTCGGGCCCTGCCGGCCTGCCAACTCAGCGAAAACAAGGAGCCTACCCATGAGCGATTGGGCAATCACCTACAGCAAGGACGAAGCCACCGAGCGCCAAGTCCTGCCGTTCCCCCACAAGCCGAGCCCCGAAGAGGTCGCCGAGCACCTGCTGGAATGGGCCGAGGCCAACCTCAAGCCGGGCCACTACAGCACCGGCAAGCTGGAAAGCGACGAGCCGGCGGAACTGCTGCTGCGCCGCTTCGGCATCGTCGTCACCGGCATCGCCGAAGCCTGATCCCTCCCGCGACCGGCAGACGCCGGT
>NZ_KV800312.1:118324-127819 GCF_001810205.1 Pseudomonas sp. HMSC076A11
ACCGGCAGACGCCGGTCGCTTCCGCCGATAAACGCCTGCTCCGCCAAGCCTACGAACGCGCCAGCGGCGTACCTGGGGCCGCTGGGCCAAGCGACGGTTTTGCTCCGGCCACACGGCATCTCAGCGCTCGCCAAGGGCGGCGAGATAGGCGCAGAGCATATCGGCCAGGGCCTCGGCGTAACGCTCGATCTCCGCCTCGCTGCGCGGCTGTTCGGAGAACTGCTTGCCGACCGCGCCGAGGGTGGTGGTGAGCAAGTCGCCGGCCAGGCTGCGCTCGGCCTCGGCGACCTCCGGCAAGGCCTCCCGGAGAAATGCCTGGAACACCCGCGCGCCCTCCGCCTTCACCTCCCGCGCCTCGTCGGCGTCGCGATACAGCGGCGCCGCGTCGCTCAGCGCCACGCGTATCGCCGCCTCTTCGCACTCCGAGCGCACGAATGCCAGCACCAGCCGGCGCAAGCGCGCCAGCGGCGGCCGGGTGGTGTCCTCGAGGATCTCGCCGAGCAGACGCGTGGTGCGCCGCCACTCGTCGCTTTGCAGGCGGAAGAGGATCGCCGCCTTGTTCGGGAAATACTGGTACAGCGAACCGATGCTCACCCCGGCGCGCTCCGCCACCCGCGCGGTGGTGAAACGTTGCGCGCCTTCGCTGGCCAGAACCTGAACAGCCGCCTCCAGGATGCTCGCCACCAACTCGCTGGAACGGGCCTGCTGCGGCTGCTTGCGCGAGGAAATACGCGGGTTTCGCTTGTCGCTCATGGAAGGCTCCGGAATGCGAATGGCGGAATGCGATGAATCCGTCGCATTCTAGGTCCACGCACTTACGCGCTCAAACATTCCCGGAGCCATCCATGAATACCCTCACCAACGCCCCGCTCGCCGATCTCCTGCAACGCCTGTTCGCCGAAGCCGAAGCCAGCGCACCGGGCGACAGTCCCGCCCTCGCCGACCTCTCGGAGGCCGAACTGAAGCGCCTCATGGGCAGCAAGACCGAATACCGCGAGTTCTACGGCCGCCTGAAGGACCTGGCGCTGCCCGTCTCCCGCGAAACCGGCTGCCTGCTCTACATGCTGGCGCGCAGCAGCTCGGCGCGCAGCATCGTCGAGTTCGGCACGTCCTTCGGCCTGTCCACCCTGCACCTCGCCGCAGCGCTGCGGGACAACGGCGGTGGCCGCCTGATCGGCAGCGAGTTCGAACCCTCCAAGGCCGAGCGGGCACGGCGCAACCTGGCCGCCGGGGGGCTGCTCGACCTGGTGGAACTGCGCGAGGGTGATGCCCTGCAAACCCTCGCCAAGGACCTGCCGGACAGCATCGACCTGGTCCTGCTGGACGGCGCCAAGGCGCTCTATCCGGAGGTCCTCGCCCTGCTGGAAAGCCGCCTGCGCCCCGGCGCGCTGGTGATCGCCGACAACGCCGAGCATAGTCCCGAGTACCTGGCCCATGTCCGCTCGCCGGCCAACGGCTACCTGACGACGCCCTTCGCCGAGGATGTCGAGCTGTCCATGCGCCTGGGCTGAAGCCTAGCGACTGACGGCGTCTCGCGGGTTTGCTAGGGTCTGGCTCATGCCGCCCGGACAGCTCGAAGGAGACCCGCATGACCCGTGACCGACTCGCCGAGCGCTACCGCGCCTACATCGACTGCCTGAACCGCCAGGACTGGGCGCGCCTGGGCGACTTCGTCCATGACCGGGTGCGCTACAACGACGTGCAGATCGGACTCGACGGCTACCTGCGGATGCTCGAAGGCGACTTCCTGGCAATCCCCGACCTGCGCTTCGAGATCGAACGCCTGCTCGTCGATCCGCCGGGCGTCGCCTGCCGCCTGCACTTCGACTGCACACCCAGCGGCCGGCTGTTCGGCATCCCGGTCAACGGCCAGCGGGTACGCTTCGCCGAGAACGTCTTCTACGAATTCGAAGACGAGCGCATCGCCGGCGTCTGGTCGGTGATCGACAAGGCGGCGGTCGCCGCGCAGGTTCAGGCGACGCCGCCGTCGTCCTGAGGCGCCAGGGCACTGCGGGCCGACCATCTACCAGGTATCCACGAACGGCCGCTTGCGCCCCGCCCTCGGCACCGGTTCTCCGGCGACGGCCAGGCCGCGCAGGAGCCAGGCGCGGGTCTCCGCCGGGTCGATCACCGCGTCGATCTCCAGGTAGCTGGCCATGTTCAGCGCCTTGCCGTTGCGGTAGGCCTTGTCCACCATGCCGCGGAACAGCGCCTCGCGCCGCTGGGGATCTTCCTCGGCCGCCAGCTCCTTGGCGAAGCCCAGCCGCACCGCGCCTTCCAGGCCCATGGCGCCGAACTCGCCGCTGGGCCAGGCGACGGTGAACAGCGGCGAATGGAAGCTGCCCGCCGCCATGGCCTGGGCTCCCAGTCCGTAGCCCTTGCGCAGGACCACGGTGAAGAACGGCACCGTCAGGCTGGCGGCGCTGACGAACATCCGCGAGACGTGGCGCACCGTGGCCTGTTTTTCCGCCTCCGGGCCGACCATGAAGCCAGGGGTGTCGCAGAGCGAGACGATCGGGATGTCGAAGGCGTCGCACAACTGCATGAAGCGCGCGGCCTTGTCGCCAGCCGCGGCATCGATGGCGCCGCCGAGATGGCCAGGGTTGTTGGCGATCAGGCCGAACGCCCGGCCCTCGATGCGCAGCAGCGCGGTGACCAGGCCGGGAGCGAACTGGCGCCGCAGTTCCAGCACGCTGCCCCGGTCGGCCAGGACCTCGATCGCCTGGCGGATGTCGTAGGCACGCAGGCGGTTCTCCGGCACCAGGTGGCGCAACTCGCGCTGGTCGGCGCAACTCCAGTCGGGCAGCGGGTCCTGGAAATAGCCGAGATAGCGCCTGGCCACCGCGACCGCTTCGGCCTCGTCCTCCACCAGTACGTCGATCACTCCGTTGGGCCCCTGCACGCCCGTCGGACCGACCTCCTCGGCGGCGAAACGGCCCAGGCCGCCGCCCTCGATCATCGCCGGGCCGGCCATGCCGATGGTGGCGTCGCGGGTGGCGATGATCACATCGCAGCAGCCCAGCAACGCGGCATTGCCGGCGAAGCAGCGACCGGAGACCACTCCCACCAGCGGCACCAGCCCGGAGAGCCGGGCCATGCCGACGAAGGTATGGCAATCGAGGCCGGCGACGCCGACGAAATCGGTATCGCCCGGGCGCCCGCCGCCGCCCTCGGCGAACAGCACCAGCGGCAAGCGCCACTGTTCGGCCAGGCCGAGCAGGCGGTCGGTCTTCTTGTGGTTCATCACCCCCTGGGTGCCGGCGAACACCGTGTAGTCGTAGGCCAGTACCAGGCAACGCGCGGCCTGCACGCCGAAGCTGGCCGCCCCCACCGTACCGGTGCCGGCGACCAGGCCATCGGCGGGGCTCAGCTCCAGCAACTCCTCGGCGGAGCGCCGGCGACGCTGGGCGGCCAGGGCGAAACCGCCATATTCGCTGAAGCTGCCCTCGTCCAGCAGGTCGAGCACGTTCTCCCGCGCGGTACGCTGTCCGGTCTTGCGCCGCCTGGCCAGCGCCTGCGGACGACGCTCGTCGCCCAGCGCTGCCTGGCGCTCGAGTACCTCGGCGAGATCGGCGCGGATATGCGCCAGGTCCAGCGCCTGTTCGGTCGGTGCCTGCTCGTCGTCATCCTCCGTCGGTTCGAGGAACAGCAGCGTCGCGCCCTCCTCCAGAGGCTCCCCGAGGCTCGCCGCGAGTCGCCGGACGATACCGCCGCCGGGTGCCTTGACCTCGAATTCCATCTTCATCGCTTCCAGGATCGCGACCCGCTGGCCGGCACGCACCCGTTCGCCCTCGGCCACTTCCAGGGCCACCAGCACCCCGCTGCTCGGCGCAGACAGCGGCAGGCTGCCGAGTGGCGCCTCGACCCGCGCAGGCGCGGCGTCCTCGGCGAGCGGGCACTCGGCGCGGAGCCGCGGATGGCTCGCCGGGATAGGCGCCAGCAGTGTCTCCAGGTGGCTTTCGACGAAGCGGGTGTCGACCCGGTTGGCCTGTACCGCCGGATGCAGCAGAAGGTTGCGCAGCAGATCCAGGTTGCTCGCCACGCCCTCCAGGCGGAATTCGCAGAGCGCCCGGTAGGCCCGACGCAACGCGGCGGGATAATCCGCACCACGCACGACCAGCTTGGCCAGCAGCGAATCGTAGCTAGGGCTGACCCGATAGCCGGCATAGCCGTAGCCGTCCACCCGCAGGCCGGGACCGCTGGGCGGTTCGTAGGCGCCGATAGTGCCCACCGCCGGACGGGCGCTGCCGTCGGCCGCCAGGGTCTCCAGGTTGATCCGCAGTTGCACCGCGCAGCCGCCGATCGCCGGCGGTCGCTCCAGGCCGAGGGCGGCAAGCTCCATGCCGGCGGCGAGACGCAACTGGGCGTGCAGCAGGTCGACCCCGGTGACTTCCTCGGTGACGGTGTGCTCCACCTGGATGCGCGGATTGGCTTCCATGAAATAGAAGCGCCCGGGGCGCTCGTCGTCGACCAGGAACTCGAAGGTACCGATCCCCCGATAGCGCACCGCGCCGGCCATGCGCAGGGCGCAATCGATCAGCGCCTCACGAGTGGCCTCCGGCAGGTCCGGGCTGGGGGCGATCTCCAGCAGCTTCTGCTGGCGCCGTTGCAGGCTGCAATCGCGCTCCCAGAGGTGGCTGACCGCACCGCTGCCGTCGCCGAGCACCTGCACCTCGATGTGCCGCGCCCGCGCTACCCGTTGCTCGACGTATAACTCGTCCCGGCCGAACGCCGCCTGCGCCTCGGCACGGCAGCGGCGGTAGGCATCGGCCAGTTGCGCAACCTCCTCCACCGCGCGCATGCCACGTCCGCCGCCGCCGGCAAGGGCCTTGAGCATCACCGCGGCGCCATCGCCCAGCCCTTCCAGGAACGCCTCGGCCTCTTCGACGCTGACCGCACGGTTGATCCCGGCCACCAGCGGCACCTCCAGGCGCTCGGCCAGGGCGCGCGCGGCAGCCTTGTCGCCGAACAGGTCGAGCACTTCCGCTTGCGGCCCGACGAAGTGGATGCCCGCGCGCTGGCAGCGACGGGCGAATTCGCCGTTCTCGGCGAGGAAACCGTAGCCCGGATGGATCGCCTCGCAGCCCTGCTCCAGGGCCAGCGCGACCAGCCGATCCATGTCGAGATAGGCCGCCACGCCACGGCCGGCCAGCGGCAGCGCGACATCGGCCTTGCGCACGTGCAGGGACGCGGCATCGTCTTCCGCGAACACCGCCACCGAGCGGATACCCAGGTCGGCGCAGGCGCGGGCGATGCGAATGGCGATCTCGCCGCGGTTGGCGATCAGCAAGGCGTTGAAGGGAGCGGTCACGGCAGGTTCTCCGGGGAGCGGGTCAGGCGGCCGGCGAAAGGAGCTAGCCCGGCGGCGCGTTGGTCATCGTCGCAGGCATCTTAGGCAGCCGAAGGAAGCGGCAGAACTGAGGCTTATTCATCGACATCCATGAAGCCTATGCATGGTTCTATCGGCGAGCATGCCTGCTAGGCTGGCGCCTTCCCCAGACAGGCGCGCGCAAACATGAATCAGCCACATGAATGGTCGCCCCTCAGCCGTTTCGATCTGAACCTGTTCCGGGTCTTCGAAGTGGTCTATCGAGAACGCAACCTGACCCGCGCGGCGGGCCTCCTGCATCTCAGCCAGTCGGCCGTCAGCCACGCCCTGGCGCGCCTGCGCGACCAGCTCGGCGACCCGCTGTTCGTCCGCCAGGGGCGCGGGGTTGCGCCGACGCCGCTGGCCGAGCGACTGGCGCCGGGCATCCATGACGCCCTCGCCGGCCTGCACCGCAGCATGAATCGCTGCCAGACGTTCGACCCTCGGCGCGACGCGCGGACCTTCCAACTGAACATGCCGGAGCAACTGGAGCCGCTGGTGCTCCCGGCGATCCTCGCCCACCTGCGCCAGGCCGCGCCGCGCATCGAGATACGCTGCAACAGCCTGCACTGGGCGGATCTGAAGGCGGAACTGGGCGCCGGACGCATCGACCTCGCCATCGAGATCGCCCGGCCCACCGACGCCGCCCTGCGCCGCCAGCACCTGCTCGACGACAGCCTGTGCGTGATGGCCGGGCCGGGCTTCGCCGGCGACCTGAGTGCGGAGGAGTACCTGGCGGCGGACCATGTCGCGGTGACCTCGCGGCGACGCGGCATCTGCATCGAAGACCTGGCCCTCGGCCACCTCGGCCTGACCCGCCAGGTGCGCCAGCGCTGCCAGCACTACCTGTCGGCGGCGTTGCTGGTGGCTCAGGGCGGCTACCTGCTGACCCTGACCCGAGGCTACGCCGAACTGATCAACCGCGGCCTGGGCAACCGCCTGCTGCCGATGCCGCTGGCCCTGCCAGCGGTGACTCTGAATCTCTACTGGTCGCGCCAGGCCGACGACGAAGCCGGCAGCCTCTGGCTGCGCGGCGAACTGGCGGAGCTGGCGACGCGCCTGCGCTGAGCGCGGGCGCTGCGACTAGGGCTTCGCCGCCTTGGCGCGGGCCTTCTGCAGCCACTGCCCGGCCTTCGCCGAACACTCCGTGACATAGGTCGTATCGATCGCGCAGCGCTCCCCGGTGGCCTTGAGCAGGTAGGCGGCATCGGCTACCTCGTAGTCGGTGTGCCGGCGCGGCGTACCGTTCGCCTGGGATTCGCGTTCGTCCTCGCGGATGTCGCAGTACAGCGCATTGCTGCGGGCGAACAGTTCGAGGCACTCGGCATCCTTGCCCAGCAACGGGTTGGCGCTGTCCTCGGCGGACTTGGAGCAGCCGCCGAGCAGCAGGCAGGCGCAGGCGATCGTGGCAAGCGGGCTACGCATGTGTCCGTTTCCTTGGCCATGGAGAGAGCGCCATTAAAACAGCCCCGGCGCCTCGGCGCACCCGCCATCGCCTCAGAGCCGCTCCCACGCGGCAAGCCGTGCCCAGCCAGCCATTTCTCCCAACGGCAGATGGCGGCCGAGCGGCTAGCCTGTCCGATGGTCCTCGGCCTGGAGATGACCCACAAGCCACGCCTGCTGCGCATCTTCACCGCGCTTCAAACCGATGCCCTGAAAGACGGGCGTCGCCAGCACGTGTCGGTATTGCGCGAACGTCGCTACAACGCGCGCCTGCCCATGTGGCTTGGAACAGGTCCCAGGCAAAAAGCCGAGGGGAGGCGGATATGGATAGAGCCCTCGATAGGGTTTGTTTGACTCCGCTCTATCCAAGCGTATCGATATCCAGATCGAACACCGCTCCAGGGGCATGGCCGCCTACCAGGGTAGCGATCGCGCGCTCATTGCTGTCGGCATCCGGCGGGGCCATCGCGAGTTGTTCATGCGAGCGATTGAACGAGTGCGCCAGCCAGCGCTCCAGGCTCACCGCCAGCGCCTCGGGCCGCTCGGCAACCCGGCCGTAGACCTTGGCCTCGCTGACACGTTCGACACTCAAAGCTTTCAGTCGCACAGCGGTCTGTTGCAACCTGCCGATTTCAGCGCGCAATGGCCCCATTATCTGTTGTTCCCTGGCAGAACCGTAGGCCGCCGCCTCCTTTTCCCGCAACTGCGCCTTGAAGTCCTGCAGCGCTTCCCCGACCCGCTCATACTCGGTCGGGGTCACCACGGTGCGGCCTTCCTCCAAGGCCTCTTGTGCACGGCGCAAGGAAGCCCAGCAATGCGGGATGTAGCTGGCGACCATCTTGTGATCGGCATTATCCAGCATCTGCCGCAGCAGCCCGCCTCGCTCCGGCAAGCCATTCCTTGCAGCCAGTGCCTTGGCGCAAACCGCCGCGCCGCCGCGCTCGGTAATGCTTTCGCAGCCGGGCGTCCACAGGATCGCGGACTTGTGGCCATCGGCAAACGACACGGGCATGAAATGACGCAGTTTGCCGTGGTGCGTGTAAGGCTCGCCGACGATGTTGACGGGACTCAGGAGCACCACCGCCCCTCCGATGGCTGGGTTGAAGAGCATCAGCAGGACGCCCGCCCCCGACATGCGCCAGGACGTTTTCATCCAAGCCGCCGGGACACTGGGCACCGGATCGTTCTGGTTGACCATGCGGTGATGTACCAGAGGCCTGGCGTTTTCCACGAAGGTCTTGTCGCCTACGCGCGGGCTGCCGTAGGTGTAGAGCACGATTTGATATTTCTCCGGTCTTTGCCGCAACATCTCGGCGATCAGCAGCGCAACTGCGCCACCAAGGCTGTGACCAGTGATCAACAGCTTCTGCCCGCTGTAGAACTTATCCAGGTAGGTTGTAAAAAAATTGAAGGCCACCTTGGCCGACTCGTAAAAGCCGTTGTGTACCTTGCCGCTGGTTTCCTCGAACGGCGTCTGCGCAGCATCCACATCGCGCAGAACGTCAGCCATACTCGCGGTGCCGCGTACCACCAGCAGGATCAGCTCATCATTGTGGGTGATATAGGCTTGCGTATCGGTACCACCCCTTGTATCCGAGTCATCCAAGTAGTGGAGCCTGGCCGGATGTTCCTGATCCACCCCAAGCTCGGGGCTGTTCACTTCGGGGTAAAGTTCGGGGTCGAACGGTACGACCTCCAGGCGCCTGGAGTAGGCCACATCTTCATACAGGGGGTAATAAGCCTTCCCGCCGGCCTGAGTTGCGTCCACTTGCCACAGCTCATCGGACCTGGCCAGGGCATCGCCGAACCAGTTGCCGACGCTGGGTTGCGCCGGAAAGCTCACGCTGTCGGTTTCCACCGGTTGCGTATCGGGTTCCTGGCCAAACGAGCTATAGCTCAGGGTCGACATCAGCGCCAACTGGTACAGGTTGAGGTAGCAGAACGCTTCGCCCGTGGACAGGAGCGGACTCAGCGCCCGCAAGGGGCGCACCTCCAGCACATGGTGCCGGTTCGGCAACAGCGCGATACCGCGAACCCGGGGAGGCCTGGGAGCAAATCCCAACTCCGCCATGGCGGCCGAGGGACGGCGCATCAGCGCATGCACCTGGTGCCGAGGCGGAAAGAACCGGGGCGCCAGGGGCGGAAGATGGGCCCGGTGCTCCACCAGTTCGCTCACTTCGACCTGGCAGAAAGAATCGGCCTGGCCTTGGGCGGGGTTGGACCGGGTGCGGTCGCCGTCAGGGTTGACAAAGCGGGTCTTCTCGGCACGCACTTGCAGTTCAGTGATGGGGAGCGGGTAATGTGGTCTATTCCTCAAGTCCTTATAAAGCTCATCTCCTCCTTGGTAACTCCTATCAAGCTTGAGCAGCACCGGCCCGCAATAGTGCCGATTGATCTTCCCAGTCCCTGTTTCGTCCAGAATGCCAAGGTAGACAACCTCCTCAGAATCGCTGACTTCATAGGCCAGACCGGCATAGGGCCTGCCATCCCCCCGCTCATCCACCAGTTGAAAACTGGTCGAGTGGGTACGTCGCGGGCAGGCATGGATACGTTCGCTGAAGAACGGCTTTTCCCACTCCTCCATCGGCCCAGGGATCATGGGGTCACCGCCTTGTTTTCCGTACAGCCGGGGTAGATGGTGCAGTTGCGCCCATCCGGCATTCTGAAGGTGCTGAAATCCTTGT
>NZ_KV800313.1:0-3211 GCF_001810205.1 Pseudomonas sp. HMSC076A11
TGCGGTTGGACTGCTCGTCGGAGTTGGCCATCGAAGAGTTCGAGGCGTTCACCACCAGTTGCGAGACGTCGTGCAGTTTGTGCGCGGTCCCGGCGACTTCCCGGATCGAGCGATGGATACGCTCGACGAACTGGTTGAAGGCATCGCCGAGCACTCCGAATTCATCGCGGCTGGTCACGGCGAGGCGCTTGGTCAGGTCGCCCTCGCCCTGGGCGATGTCCTGCATGGCACGGCCCATCAGGTGCAGCGGCTGCATCAGCAGGCGGATCAGCAGGCCGAGCAGGACCAGGATGGCGACGATGGAGATCAGCGCGGCGGCGATGGCCGAGACGCGGAACTTGCTGAGCATGGCGTAGGCCTTGTCCTTGTCGATGGACAGCGCCAGGTACCAGGTCACCGAAGGCAGGCCCTTGATAGGGGTAAAGGCGAGGATGCGGGTATGCCCGTGCAATTCGGCCTCGCTGAAACCGGTGGCGATCTTCGGCGTGTTCTGCGGGTAGACCTCGCTCAGGGTCTTCATCACCTGCTCTTTGTCCGGGTGCACCAGGATCTTGCCGTCGCCGCTGACCAGGAAGGCGTAGCCCATGCCGCTGAAGTCCAGCGAATTGATGATCTGCACCAGGGTCTTCAGGCTGAGGTCGCCGCCTACCACGCCGAGGGTGTTGCCAGCGGCCTTCACCGGTGTCGCCGCGGTGATGATCAATTCCTGGGTGGCGGCGTCGACGTAGGGTTCGGTCAGGGTCAGGCCGCCGGCCGCCACGGCGTCCTTGTACCAGGGCCGGCTGCGCGGATCGTAGCCGGCCGGCATCGGGCTGTCCGGACGCATGGTGAAGACGCCGTCCTGCTGGCCGAGGTAGGTGAAGCTGAAGGTCGAGGTCAGGGCCGGCTGTTCGAGCAGGGCGCTGACGGTTTCCGGGCTGTGGTCGCGGGCCAGGGTCTGGGCGGTCTGCTCGACCAGCAGCAGACGGCCGCCGAGCCAGTTCTGAATGTTGCTGGAAGTCACGTCACCCATTTCCCGCAGGTAGCTTTCGAGGTCCTCGCGGATCGCGTTGCGCTGCAGGTAATCGTTGTAGAGGGTGAACAGTGCGAAAGCGGCGAACACCACGAGGGAGGCCGCGAGGAGGATCTTGTGGCTGAACTTCAGACTTTTGATCATGTTGTATTGCGTCCAGGAGTATGTAGCGCCAGTCTTTGACCAGACCCCTGCGACCGTTCCGCGGGCGCAGGGGCTTTCCGTACGCCTTGCAGCGTCGGGCGGGTCGCGCGGGTGGGTAGTCCGTCGACCCAGGCACGGCCTTGTGCCACGAAGCCACGGTTCCCTGGGTGGCTCCGAAGAATGCGTGATACGGATACGATGGCGATTTTTCCTGTCTCAGCAAGGCCCGAAGGTCTTCGCTGAAGCTGGACGGCCAGATCGGGTCGATGCGCTGGCCCGACGCCCTTCGCGGGAACCCGCGCATATTGGTACGTGGGTTCCGCTGGAAGCCCCGTTGCACAAGGGCTTTCCCTTACTGTCGGCACAGCGTGCCGGAGCTTTAGTCCCGAGGATGAATGGATGTCGCAAGCGAATGAGTTGTTGATCGGCGCTGGCCCCGATGGCCAGCCGGTAGGACAGGCCTGGCGCCTGGCCAACCGTCATGGATTGATCGCCGGCGCCACCGGTACCGGCAAGACGGTGACCTTGCAGCACCTCGCCGAATCCTTCAGCGATGCCGGTGTCGCGGTGTTCGCCGCCGACATCAAGGGCGACCTGTGCGGCATCGCCGCGCCGGGCAACCCGCAGGGCAAGGTCGCCGAACGTATCGCCAGCATGCCGTGGCTGAACTACCAGCCGAAGGCCTACCCGACCACGCTCTGGGACATCGCCGGGAAGACCGGCCACCCGTTGCGCACCACCATCAGCGAGATGGGCCCGCTGCTGCTGGCCAACCTCCTGGAGTTGACCGATAGCCAGCAGGCCGCGCTGTTCGCCGCCTTCCAGGTGGCCGACCGGGAAGGCCTGCTGCTGCTCGACCTGAAGGACCTGAAGGCGCTGCTCAACCATCTGAAGGACAATCCGGAAATCCTTGGCGAGGACCGGGCGCTGTTCACTGGCGCTTCCGGGCAGGCGCTGCTGCGCCGCCTGGCCACTCTGGAGCAGCAGGGCGCCGAGGCCTTCTTCGGCGAGCCTGCCCTGCAACTGGAAGACATCCTCCGCCCCGAGCCGGACGGGCGCGGGCGCATCCACCTGCTCGACGCCAGCCGCCTGGTGCACGAGGCGCCGAAGGTCTACGCGACTTTCCTGCTCTGGCTGTTGGCCGAGCTGTTCGAGCAACTGCCGGAGCGCGGCGATGCCGACAAGCCGGTGCTGGCACTGTTCTTCGACGAGGCCCACCTGCTGTTCAACGGCACGCCGAAAGCCTTGCGCGACCGCCTGGAACAGGTGGTCCGGCTGATCCGCTCGAAAGGCGTCGGGGTGTACTTCGTCACCCAGTCGCCGGGCGACCTGCCGGACGATGTCCTGGCCCAGCTCGGCCTGCGTATCCAGCATGGCCTGCGCGCCTTCACCGCCAAGGAGCAGAAATCGCTGCGCGCGGTGGCCGACGGTTTCCGCCCGAACCCGGCGTTCGACACCCTGGGGGTGCTGACCGAACTGGGTATCGGCGAGGCGTTGGTCGGCACCCTGGAGGAAAAGGGCACGCCGGCCATGGTCCAGCGCGTCGCGGTGGCGCCGCCCTATTCGCGGATCGGCCCGCTGAGCGACAGCGAGCGCGCTGAACTGGTCCAGCGGTCGCCGTTGAAGGGTCGCTACGACCAGCCGATCGATCGCGAGTCGGCCTACGAGGTGCTGGCGAACAAGGCGGGCGCCAAGCCCGAGGTCCAGGGCCAGGCGACTGCTCAGCAGGAAAGCTCGTCCGGCGTCGGCGGCATGGCCGGGCAGATTCTCGGCAGCCTGCTGTCCAATTCGACGGTGAAGAGCGCCATGCGCCAGGCGGCCAACCAGTTGAGCCGGGAGCTGGTGCGTGGCCTGCTCGGCTCGTTGATGGGCGGGAAGAAGCGGCGCTGAGCGCCAGGCCATGAAAAAGGCGCCCGCGGGCGCCTTTTTCATGGGGGCTGGATGATCGCCGGCTAACCGCTTCGCGGTTAGCCGGCCTGTGGGACGGACGGGCTCAGATCTTGAAGCTGTCCACCAGGTGCCGCAGGCGCCCGGCCTGGGTTTCCAGCTCGCCGC
>NZ_KV800313.1:3311-3569 GCF_001810205.1 Pseudomonas sp. HMSC076A11
GGGTGTTGATCTCGGTGATGTCCATGTTCAGCGAGTCGACCACCGCGGTCTGTTCCTCGGTGGCAGTGGCCACCGACTGGTTCATGCTGTCGATCTCGCCGATCCGGCTGGTCACGCTACCCAGGCGTTCGCCGGCACGGTTGGCGATCTCCACGCTCTCCAGGCTGTAACGCTGGCTTTCGGTCATGGTGGCCACCGCCTCGCGGGCGCCGACTTGCAGCTCTTCGATCATCTTCTGGATCTGCTGGGCCGACTCCT
>NZ_KV800314.1:0-18655 GCF_001810205.1 Pseudomonas sp. HMSC076A11
TAAATCGGTGTCCGGGATCAGTAGACCACTACACTTGCCGATGATCTATGGTCGAGGGGGAAGTGTAGCTACAAAATGTTGCTTTATATGGCCTGTGGCTTGCCGGTAGTGGTTTCCGAGTATGGTATGAACCGCGATGTTCTAGCCCGAGGCTTCATCGGATATGGTGCGGTGGACGACGAGGGCTGGTATGAGTCACTTGCGGCTTTGGTCAAAGATCCGGAAGCCCGTGTGCGTGCAGGGCAAAATGGAAGAGATATTATCGAAAGGCACTATTCTCTCGATGTCGTTTGTGACCTGTGGGCAATGGTCATTGGCTCGGTAGCGCCTGGAAAGGGAACGAGGTGATTTGATGTGTGGTATCGCTGGCTTCTGGAATATTACGGGAACTCTCCTAGGGGATAATGCACGTGTGGCCCGGCAGATGGCTGCCGCCATACATCATCGTGGACCGGATGAGTCGGGGATTTGGTACGAGGCTCCGCGCGCCCCGATACTTGTCCATGCGCGTCTTGCGGTTCTGGAGCTTTCCCCCGCAGGCAGCCAGCCCATGCACTCCGACTGTGGTCGGTATGTGCTGATTTACAATGGCGAGATATACAACCATCTGGCTCTTAGGGCTCGCCTGAGCGAGGCAGGTGTAACACATTCCTGGCGTGGCGGATCGGATACCGAAACCTTATTGGCATGCTTTGCCCAATGGGGCGTGGAGAGTACCCTCAAGCTCACCGTGGGTATGTTCGCTCTGGCCTTGTGGGATCGACAGGAGAAAACAATTACTCTGGCTCGTGATCGAATGGGCGAAAAGCCTCTCTATTGGGGCTGGCAGAATGGCGTGCTTTTTTTTGCATCCGAACTGAAGGCCCTGAAAGAACATCCGCTTTTTAGGGGGGATATTGATAGAGATGCCTTGGCCCTATTTCTACGATATGGATATGTCCCGGCTCCCTATAGTATTTATAAAGGTATCGGGAAGCTAAGGGCAGGGAGCTATTTGGTCCTATCGGAACGTTCATTGAACGAGACCTGCGAACCTGCTGCCTATTGGAGTGCGAACGCCGCGATAGAAGAGGCTCTCTCCAATCCATTCCAGGGAACGGATGCCGAGGCAGTTGATCTTCTGGAAAGCCAGTTGAGAACTAGCATATCGGATCAGATGGTCTCCGATGTTCCTTTGGGAGCTTTTCTGAGCGGTGGGGTGGATAGTAGTACGGTCGTGGCGCTGATGCAGCAGCAGTCCTCACGCCCTATACGGACATTCTCTATTGGCTTTGATGAGCCTGGGTATGATGAGGCTGTTTACGCAAAGGCGGTTGCAGAACATATCGGTACCGATCATACAGAGCTCTATGTCAATTCAAAAGATGCTCTAGATGTAATTCCATCTTTGCCAAAGATCTACTGTGAGCCATTTGGTGACAGTTCGCAGATACCAACCTTGATTGTCAGTGGATTGGCCAGGCAGCAAGTTACTGTTGCGCTGAGTGGAGATGGTGGTGATGAACTGTTTGGCGGCTACAATCCCTATCAGTTTACTCCCCGTGTCTGGCGCATGCTGGAGCGATTTCCTCATTCCATGCGGCGTTTCGCATCGGCTTTTGCTCAGGATTTACCTTTACCTGACAAGTTGGGGAAGCTGCGTGACGTATTTGCTTCGAGGACGGCCGAGGAGCTTTTCTATCGATTGAACAGTCACTGGAGAAATCACGAATACCCGGTCATAGGTGCACAAGGTCACACGGCACTATTGGATACTCCAGAAAGATGGCCAAGGGTGGACTCGTTCCAGCACTGGATGATGGCCATGGATGTTCAGGGCTACATGCCTGACGACATTCTGGTGAAGGTAGACAGAGCAGCGATGGCTAACAGCCTGGAAACCCGGGTTCCACTGATAGACCATCGCGTGTTCGAACTGGCTTGGCGCATGCCGTTGCATATGAAGATTCGCAATGGAAAAGGAAAGTGGTTGCTTCGTGAAGTCTTGTATAGGCATGTTTCGCGAGAGCTCATAGAGCGGCCCAAGAAGGGGTTTTCCGTTCCTGTCTCCGATTGGCTGAGAGGCCCTCTGAAAGAGTGGGCTGAATCGCTGCTTGATGAGCGACGCCTTCAGCAAGAAGGTTATTTGGATAGTAGGTTGATACGCAGGATCTGGAACGACCACTTGGCGGGAAGGCGGGACCACTCAAGACGCCTCTGGAGTGTTCTCATGTTCCAAGCGTGGTTGGAGTCATGACCACAGTAAAAGTTATCCACGTGATAGCCGGCCTGAAGAAAGTCGGCGGTGCTGAGCTAATGCTCAAGCGGTTGATCGAGACTCAAAATGGCGGCAGTGAATTCGAACATTCGATTATTTCACTGTCTGATCTTGGTGAGTTTGGGCAGGGTCTGATTGAGGCTGGTATATCTGTTGATGTGCTTGGCATGACCTCGATGAGGGATATGCCTCGGGTGCTCCTTCGTCTGATAGGGATATTTCGTGAAAGGAGGCCCGATATAGTCCAAACATGGATGTATCATTCCGATCTTCTTGGTGGATTGGCTGCCAGAATGGCCGGTATTGGCGGGATTATATGGGGAGTCCGCACGACCGACCTTCAAGAGGGCGGCAAGAGTACGACTGTTCTGGTACGGAAGGTGTGTGCCTGGCTATCCGGATTCTTGCCAAAATATATTGTTTGCGCCGCCGAGGCCTCAAGGCGCTCACACATTGCTGTTGGCTACAACGCAAGCAGGATGCTGGTCATTCCCAACGGTTTCGATCTCACTCGCCTGCAGGCGACCGACGAACAGCGGTCCGCTATCAGGAGTGGAGCTGGCATAGAGGCCAGCGATATCGTGATTGGCAGTCTAGGCAGATTCCACCCGGTAAAGGATCATGCTTCCTTTGTCGCAGCTGCCGGTCTGCTGGCTCCACGTTATTCGCGCTTGAAGTTTCTTTTGGTGGGACGGGAGCTGCTGTCTTCCAATGCTGAATTGCAGCGCCTCATCGAAGCTACCGGGTATGCGGAGCGCTTCATCCTGCTTGGAGAGCGGCAAGATGTAGCTTCGTGTCTGAAAGCCATGGATATCTTCTGTCTGCATTCTCGCACGGAGGGATTCCCCAATGTTCTTGGTGAAGCCATGGCCATGGGATTGCCTTGTATTACCACTGATGTGGGGGATGCGGCTTATTTGCTAGGTAACGACGGCGTCGTCGTTCCGGCCTTGGATCCGAATGCGCTCGGCAAAGGTATCGAGGATCTCATTGCGTTGGATGTCGAGGGTCGTCGGGCACTTGGTGAGGCTGCAAGACAGAGGATTTACTCGAACTTCACGATGGCCAGTGCCTCTCAGCGTTTCATGAGTCTGTATCGCGACATTCTTGTAAAAAGAAAAGCTTGACGAGCTTGAAGGTTATGTTTGTAAAACGCATCGAGGAGTTTGCATGAAGCCGGTATTGTTGATGATAGTGAACGACCCGGCTTTCTTCATGTCTCACCGTTTACCGGTCGCTGTCGGAGCCCAGCAGGCTGGTTTCCAGGTACATATCGCCACACGCCCTGGTGACGCGGTGAAAAAGATCGTCTCCCAAGGTTTTCTGCATCATGAATTGCCACTGTCCAGAAGCGGAAAAAATCCTTTTTCAGAGCTGTATCTGCTGACTTATGTCTGGCGCCTTTTGTGGAGATTGCGGCCTGATGTTTTACACCTGGTTACCATCAAGCCGGTAATCTATGGCGGTATCGCCGCACGCTTGGCGCCGGTGAAGGGGGTCGTGGCGGCCGTTTCCGGACTTGGTTTCGTTTTCATGGCCAAGGGTCTGAAGGCCTGCGCGTTTCGTGCCTGTGTCGCCTGGCTTTATCGGCGGGCTTTGGGCAAGAAAAAGTTGCGTGTCATCTTTCAAAATCCCGATGATCGGGACGCGCTGATCGGCCTGGGTGCGATCACTTTTGAAAAGTCCGTCCTGATTCGCGGTTCGGGGGTCGACCTGACGCAGTACCAGCCGGCCCCGGAAAGCCCCGAAACGCCGGTGGTCACATTGGCGGCTCGGTTGCTCAGGGACAAGGGTGTGCTGGAATTCGTCGAAGCGGCAAATATCCTTAGGCAGCGCAGCGTACCGGCACATTTTCAACTGGTCGGAGACCTGGATCCTGGGAACCCCACCAGTATCGAGCCGTCCGAACTAGAGCGTTGGCGTAGCGAGGGCACGATCGAGTGTCTTGGTTATCGCCAGGATATCGCGTCTGTCTTCGCCCGTTCGCATATAGTCGTTCTGCCTTCTTATCGTGAAGGGCTTCCTAAGGTCCTGGTCGAGGCGTCGGCGTGCGGGCGTGCGGTTGTGACGACCGATGTACCGGGTTGCCGGGATGCAATCCAGGCTGATGTTACGGGCCTGCTCGTGCCGGTGCGTGATTCTGCTGCTCTGGCGGATGCCATTCAGCGTCTTATTGAGTCGCCAGAGTTGCGCAAGAAGATGGGAGCTGCTGGGCGAGCGTTGGCAGAGCGTGATTTTGCGATCGAAAGTATCGTCCAACAGCACCTGGATATTTATCGGGCACTAGGGAGCGGAGCTTGACGCGACATAATGTATTGGTAACGGGGGCAACCGGATTCATCGGGGCCGCGCTGGTCAATAGTCTCTGTTCTTCCGGGCAGTACAAGGTTTGGGCCGGGTGCCGCCGAAGAGGTGGGGCCTGGCCTCGAGGGGTTACTCCCTTGCTTCTGGGTGAACTGGGCAGTTCTGTTGTCTGGGATGCGGAGTCGGCCATCGATACGGTGGTTCATTGCGCTGCCCGCGTGCATGTCATGAGCGAGACGGCCTCCGATCCGCTCGTCGAGTTCCGCAAGGCCAACGTTCAGGGGACACTTGATCTGGCCCGGGAGGCCGTATCCCGGGGAGTGCGGCGTTTCATCTTTATCAGCTCGATAAAGGTCAATGGCGAGGGAACTGAGCCCGGTCGGCCCTATACTGCGGACAGTCCGCCCAATCCTGTCGATCCCTATGGCGTTTCCAAACGGGAAGCGGAGCAAGCGCTATTGGATCTGGCGGAAGAGACCGGACTGGAGGTTGTGATCATCCGACCGGTCCTGGTTTATGGTCCAGGGGTCAAGGCCAACGTACAGACCATGATGCGCTGGCTGAAGCGCGGCGTGCCCCTCCCTCTAGGGGCTATTCATAATCGGCGTAGTCTGGTGTCGCTGGATAATCTTGTCGACCTCATCATCACCTGCATCGAGCATCCGGCTGCGGTCGGGCAAGTTTTCCTCGTAAGCGACGGTGAGGATCTTTCCACCACCGAGTTGCTGCGGAGAATGGGACGCGCCTTGGGCGCTCCCGCTCGCCTGCTGCCTGTTCCCGCCAGTTGGATCGGTGCAGCGGCGAAAGTTCTGAACAGGCAGGCATTTGCTCGCCGCCTGTGCGGCTCATTGCAAGTCGATATCATGAAAACCCGCCAAGTGCTTGGCTGGACTCCGCCGGTAGGGGTGGACCAGGCATTGGAGAAAACCGCCCGCTCTTTCCTGGATCGCCAATGATGAATCTATGGTTGTTGTTGCCGGCGGTTGCCGCTCTTTCCCTGCTGTTGACCGCCGGCTTGCGCCGTTACGCGATTGCCCGCAGCTTGATCGATGTACCCAATGCTCGAAGTTCTCACCAGGTGCCGACGCCTAGGGGGGCGGTGTCGCTATCGTGCTCTCCTTCCTGCTGGCAGTGCTGCTTGCGGCGATATTGGGCGCGGTGAAACCGGATCTGGCCACTGGTATCCTGGGGGCGGGTATTGGGATCGCATTGCTGGGCTTCCTCGACGATCATGGCCATATCGCTGCCCGTTGGCGTTTGCTCGGCCATTTCGCCGGTGCTTGCTGGCTGCTGTACTGGCTTGGAGGTTTGCCTGCATTGGCCTTTTTCGGCCTTGTGGTCGATCTGGGGTGGGTTGGACACATAGCTGCGGCGTTCTATCTGGTATGGATGCTCAATCTCTACAATTTCATGGACGGTATCGATGGGATTGCCAGCGTTGAGGCTGTGTGTGTGTGCGTTGGCGCTGCCCTGCTTGTCGTGGTCAGTGGTGTAGGTTCCGATGAGGCATCCCAGGGCGTTTGGTTGGCGGCGCTGCTGGCAGCCGCGGTGACGGGGTTCCTTTTCTGGAATTTCCCTCCTGCGCGGATCTTCATGGGGGATGCTGGTAGCGGTTTCTTGGGGGTTATCATTGGTGGCCTTTCCCTGCAAGCCGCATGGGTCTCGCCGCAACTCTTCTGGGGTTGGCTCATCCTGCTGGGGGTATTCATTGTTGATGCCACCCTGACCTTGTTGCGCCGGTTGCTGCGGGGAGACAAGGTTTATGAGGCGCATCGCAGTCACGCATACCAGTATGCTTCTCGTCATTACGGGCGTCATCTTCCTGTTACCCTGGCAGTGGGAGGCATCAACATCTTCTGGTTGTTGCCACTGGCACTGCTTGTCGCAGCGGGGAAGATCGACGGCATGCTTGCTTTGTTGATTGGCTACCTGCCTCTGGCGTTCCTGGCGCTCCGTTTTAAGGCCGGAGTCCTGGAATCACGCGCTGCTTGAATGTCCCGGTTGGCTGGAGGCGCGGGACGATTTTCCGGGAACGTATAATATGAAAGGAATGTGCAAGCGATGATCAGTAGTGACTACTGCCGATAGCGTGATTTGGGTTCCGGAATGGTATTTGCCAGACCAAGGAAATGGACTGCCCGGACTTGTTCGGGTGGATGCGGGTGCAGTGAAGGGGGCTGATTAATAGGATGTTGGATAACTTGCGTGGACGCCTCCTGGGATTGCCGCGCCGCCAGAAGCGCATTCTTCAGGTTGCGACGGACATCGGCCTGGTGTGGCTTTCATTGTGGCTGGCTTTCCTGGTGCGTCTCGGCACCGAAGACATGATCGATCCGTTCGGGGATCACGCCTGGCTGTTCATAGCGGCGCCTCTAACCGCCATCCCGCTCTTCATCCGCTTCGGCATGTACCGGGCGGTGATGCGCTACCTGGGCAACGACGCCCTTATCGCGATCGCCAAGGCCGTCACCATTTCCGCGCTGGTCCTGTCGTTGCTGGTCTACTGGTACCGCTCCCCGCCGGCGGTGGTGCCGCGTTCCCTGGTGTTCAACTACTGGTGGTTGAGCATGCTGCTGATCGGCGGCTTGCGTCTGGCCATGCGCCAGTATTTCATGGGCGACTGGTACTCTGCTGTGCAGTCGGTACCATTTCTCAATCGCCAGGATGGCCTGCCCAGGGTGGCCATCTATGGCGCGGGGGCGGCCGGCAACCAGTTGGTTGCGGCATTGCGTCTCGGTCGGGCGATGCGTCCGGTGGCGTTCATCGATGACGACAAGCAGATCGCCAACCGGGTCATCGCCGGTCTGCGGGTCTATACCGCCAAGCATATCCGCCAGATGATCGACGAGACGGGCGCGCAGGAGGTTCTCCTGGCGATTCCTTCCGCCACTCGGGCCCGGCGCCGAGAGATTCTCGAGTCCCTGGAGCCGTTCCCGCTGCACGTGCGCAGCATGCCCGGCTTCATGGACCTGGCCAGCGGCCGGGTCAAGGTGGACGACCTGCAGGAGGTGGACATCGCTGACCTGCTGGGGCGCGACAGCGTCGCACCGCGCAAGGAGCTGCTGGAACGGTGCATCCGCGGTCAGGTGGTGATGGTGACTGGGGCGGGCGGTTCTATCGGTTCGGAACTCTGTCGGCAGATCATGAGTTGTTCGCCTAGCGTGCTGATCCTGTTCGAGCACAGCGAATACAACCTCTACAGCATCCATCAGGAACTGGAGCGTCGGATCAAGCGCGAGTCGCTTTCGGTGAACCTGTTGCCGATCCTCGGTTCGGTGCGCAATCCCGAGCGCCTGGTGGACGTGATGCGTACCTGGAAGGTCAATACCGTCTACCATGCGGCGGCCTACAAGCATGTGCCGATCGTCGAGCACAACATCGCCGAGGGCGTTCTCAACAACGTGATAGGCACCTTGCATGCGGTGCAGGCCGCGGTGCAGGTCGGCGTGCAGAACTTCGTGCTGATTTCCACCGACAAGGCGGTGCGACCGACCAATGTGATGGGCAGCACCAAGCGCCTGGCGGAGATGGTCCTTCAGGCGCTCAGCAACGAATCGGCACCGGTGCTGTTCGGCGATCGGAAGGACGTGCATCACGTCAACAAGACCCGTTTCACCATGGTCCGCTTCGGCAACGTCCTCGGTTCGTCCGGTTCGGTCATTCCGCTGTTCCGCGAGCAGATCAAGCGCGGCGGCCCGGTGACGGTCACCCACCCGAGCATCACCCGTTACTTCATGACCATTCCCGAGGCGGCGCAGTTGGTCATCCAGGCCGGTTCGATGGGGCAGGGCGGAGATGTATTCGTGCTGGACATGGGGCCGCCGGTGAAGATCCTGGAGCTCGCCGAGAAGATGATCCACCTGTCCGGCCTGAGCGTGCGTTCCGAGCGTTCGCCCCATGGTGACATCGCCATCGAGTTCAGTGGCCTGCGTCCTGGCGAGAAGCTCTACGAAGAGCTGCTGATCGGTGACAACGTGAATCCCACCGACCATCCGATGATCATGCGGGCCAACGAGGAACACCTGAGTTGGGAGGCCTTCAAGGTCGTGCTGGAGCAGTTGCTGGCCGCCGTGGAGAAGGACGACTACTCGCGGGTTCGCCAGTTGCTGCGGGAAACCGTCAGCGGCTATGCGCCTGACGGTGAAATCGTCGACTGGATCTATCGCCAGAGGCGGCGAGAACCCTGAGTCATCGTTCTCCGGAAAAGGCCGCCTAGCGGCCTTTTTTGTTTTCTCCGTACGATGTTTCCGGTGCCGGACCAGGAAGCGACTGCTTTGCTGGGGCTGTCGATCCAGGTGCGTTCCACGGCGATAAGGTGGTTTCGTGGATGGGCATGAAGCCCTCTACGTGGTCATTCATCTCTGAAGGAGTGCACCCATGCACCTAATCAAATCCGCTCTGCTTCTCATCCTGTTCGCCTGTCTTCCGTTTTCGGCTTCCGCCGCACCGGTCGCCGTCGCCAAGAATCCGCTGGCCGCAACGACACCTGCGACGACCGTGTCGCCGGGGGAGCAGGTCAATATCAATACGGTCGACGAGGCCGCCCTGATACGGGGGCTCAACGGTGTCGGCGAGGCCAAGGCCAGGGCGATCCTCGAGTATCGTGCGGCCCATGGTCCGTTCGTCTCGGTGGATCAACTGCTGGAAGTGAAAGGGGTAGGCCCGGCGTTGCTGGAGAAGAACCGGGCGCGGATCGTCATCGAGTGAGGTGCGACTGAAGGGGCGAACTTTCGTCCCGATAACGAAAAAGCCCCCGGCATGTGCCGAGGGCTTTGAATTTGGCTCCGCGACCTGGACTCGAACCAGGGACCCAATGATTAACAGTCATTTGCTCTACCGACTGAGCTATCGCGGAACAGCGAGACGTATGTTACTGATTAAAAAGGGGAAGTCAAGCCTCTCCCGATGACTTCCCCATTTTCCCTACAGGACCTGGACGATGGCCTTGGTGATGGTCTCCAGGTTCGATTTGTTCAGCGCGGCGACGCAGATACGGCCGGTGCTGACGGCGTAGATACCGAACTCGGTCTTCAGGCGCTCGACCTGGTCGGCGGTCAGGCCGGAATAGGAGAACATGCCACGTTGGCGACCGACGAAGCTGAAGTCGCGCTTGGCGCCGTGGGCTGCCAGTTGCTCGACCATCGCCAGGCGCATGTCGCGGATGCGGTCGCGCATCTCGCCCAGTTCCTGCTCCCAGAGGGCCCGCAGTTCCGGGCTGTTGAGCACGGAGGAGACGACGCTGGCGCCGTGGGTCGGTGGGTTCGAATAGTTGGTGCGGATCACCCGCTTCACCTGGGACAGCACGCGGGCCGATTCATCGCGGCTTTCGGTCACGATCGAGAGGGCGCCGACGCGTTCGCCATAGAGCGAGAAGGATTTGGAGAACGAGCTGGAAACGAAGAAGCTCAGGCCCGACTGGGCGAACAGGCGCACCGCGGCGGCGTCTTCCTCGATGCCGTTGCCGAAGCCCTGGTAGGCGATGTCGAGGAACGGCACGTGGCCCTTGGCCTTGAGCACGTCCAGCACCTGTTTCCAGTCGTCCAGCTCGAGATCGACGCCGGTCGGATTATGGCAGCAGGCGTGCAGAACCACGATCGAGCGGGCCGGCAGGGCATTCAGGTCTTCCAGCAGGCCGGCGCGGTTCACGCCATTGCTGGCGGCGTCGTAATAGCGGTAGTTCTGCACCGGGAAGCCGGCGGCTTCGAACAGTGCGCGGTGGTTTTCCCAGCTCGGGTCGCTGATGGCCACGGTGGCGTCGGGCAGCAGGCGCTTGAGGAAGTCGGCGCCGAGCTTGAGCGCGCCGGTGCCGCCGACGGCCTGGGTCGTGACCACACGGCCGGCGGCCAGCAACTCGGACTCGTTACCGAACAGCAGTTTCTGTACGCCCTGGTCGTAGGCGGCGATCCCTTCGATCGGCAGGTAGCCGCGCGGCGCGTGGGCCTCGATGCGGGCCTTCTCGGCAGCCTGCACGGCACGCAACAGCGGAATGCGCCCCTCCTCGTTGTAGTACACGCCCACGCCCAGGTTGATCTTGCCCGGACGGGTATCGGCGTTGAAGGCTTCGTTCAGGCCAAGGATGGGATCACGCGGTGCCATTTCGACGGCAGAAAACAGACTCATTTTGCGGCTGCTCGGAGTGTGAAGAGAGGAGGGCAACGCAACCCGTTATGCGGGGGCGCAAAGGGTTGCGCAAACGGGGGGTTATTATAGACACCCCTTGATGCATGCGGCGACATTTAGGTGCATGCTTTCAGCTATTTCTGACGCCGGATTTTCCTTGGCGTCACCGCTCCCTGCGAGGTTTTTCATGGATACGTTCCAACTCGACTCGCGCTTCAAGCCCGCCGGCGACCAGCCGGAAGCCATCCGGCAGATGGTCGAGGGGCTGGAGGCGGGGCTTTCGCACCAGACCCTGCTGGGGGTGACGGGCTCTGGCAAGACTTTCAGCATCGCCAACGTGATTGCCCAGGTGCAGCGCCCGACCCTGGTCCTGGCGCCGAACAAGACCCTGGCGGCCCAGCTCTACGGGGAGTTCAAGACGTTCTTCCCGCACAATTCCGTGGAGTACTTCGTTTCCTACTACGACTACTACCAGCCGGAGGCCTACGTACCGTCTTCCGATACCTATATCGAGAAGGACTCCTCGATCAACGACCATATCGAGCAGATGCGCCTGTCGGCGACCAAGGCGCTGCTCGAGCGTCCGGATGCGATCATCGTCGCCACCGTGTCGTCCATCTACGGCCTCGGTGATCCCGCGTCCTACCTGAAGATGGTCCTGCACCTGGACCGCGGCGACCGCATCGACCAGCGCGAACTGCTGCGGCGACTGACCAGCCTGCAGTACACCCGCAACGACATGGATTTCGCCCGTGCGACTTTCCGTGTGCGTGGCGATGTGATCGACATCTTCCCGGCCGAATCCGATCTCGAGGCGATTCGTGTCGAGTTGTTCGACGACGAGGTGGAAAGCCTCTCGGCCTTCGATCCGCTCACCGGCGAGGTGATCCGCAAGCTGCCGCGCTTCACCTTCTACCCCAAGAGCCACTACGTGACCCCGCGCGAGACGCTGCTGGAGGCGGTCGACCAGATCAAGGCCGAACTCAAGGAACGCCTGGACTACCTGCGCAACAACAACAAGCTGGTGGAAGCGCAGCGCCTGGAGCAGCGCACCCGTTTCGACCTGGAGATGATCCTCGAGCTGGGCTACTGCAACGGCATCGAGAACTACTCGCGCTATCTTTCCGGGCGGGCCCCCGGCGAGCCGCCGCCGACGCTCTACGACTACCTGCCGGCCAACTCGCTGCTGGTTATCGACGAATCGCACGTCAGCGTTCCGCAGGTCGGCGCGATGTTCAAGGGCGACCGCTCGCGCAAGGAGACCCTGGTGGAATACGGTTTCCGCCTGCCTTCGGCGCTGGACAACCGGCCGCTGCGCTTCGAAGAGTGGGAGGCGGTGAGTCCGCAGACCATCTTTGTCTCCGCCACCCCGGGCCCCTACGAGGCGGAGCATGCCGGGCGGGTCATCGAGCAGGTGGTGCGTCCCACCGGGCTGGTCGATCCGGAGATCGAGGTACGTCCGGCGATGACCCAGGTGGACGACCTGCTCTCGCAGATCCGCCAGCGTGTGGCCAAGGACGAGCGGGTGCTGGTGACTACCCTGACCAAGCGCATGGCCGAGGACCTCACCGATTATCTCGGCGATCACGACGTGCGGGTGCGCTACCTGCACTCGGACATCGATACCGTCGAGCGAGTGGAGATCATCCGCGACCTGCGCGCCGGTGCGTTCGACGTGCTGGTGGGGATCAACCTGCTGCGCGAAGGCCTGGACATGCCCGAGGTGTCGCTGGTGGCGATCCTCGACGCGGACAAGGAAGGCTTCCTGCGCTCGGAGCGCTCGCTGATCCAGACCATCGGTCGTGCCGCGCGCAACCTGCACGGCAAGGCGATCCTCTACGCCGACAACGTCACCGGCTCGATGCAGCGTGCGATCGACGAGACCGAGCGGCGTCGGGCCAAGCAGATCGCCTTCAACGAAGCCCATGGCATCGTGCCCAAGGGGGTGCGCAAGGACATCAAGGACATTCTCGAAGGCGCCGTGGTGCCCGGCGCGCGCGGCAAGCGCAAGGGCGTGGCCAAGGTGGCGGAGGAGAGCGGGCGCTACGAGAACGAACTGCGCTCGCCGAGCGAGATCAGCAAGCGCATCCGCCAACTGGAGGAAAAGATGTACCAGTTGGCCCGCGACCTGGAGTTCGAGGCGGCGGCGCAACTGCGCGACGAGATCCAGACGCTGCGCGAGCGCCTGGTCAACGTCTGATCCTCAGTGAGCCCCGGCGTCGGCGCGGGTGCCGATGCCGGCCGGCAGCGAGCGGGTCAGCAGCACCGCGAGCATGCTCACTGCGAGCACCATGCCGATGACATGGAAAGCATCGTTGTAGGCCATGATCATCGCCTGCTGGTGGGTGATCTCGCTGAGTTTGCCCAGCGCCGCCTGCTGGCTGCCCAGTTGCGCGGCGAGTTGCGCGAGGCGTTCGTCGACCTGCGGGTTGGTCGGCACCAGGGCTTCGCGCAGATAGTCGAAGTACACCTTGGCGCGACTGTCGAGCAGGGTCGCGAGCAGGGCGATGCCGATGGCGCCGCCGAGGTTGCGCAGGATGTTGAACAGGCTCGAGGCCGAGCCGGCATCCTGTGGCTGCAGGTAGGCGGTGGCGATCAGCGAAATGGTCACCATGATCATCGGCTGGCCGAGGGCGCGCAGTAGCTGGATCTGGTTGAACTGCGGTCCGGCGAAGTCCGGGTTGAGCACCCCGGAGAAGAAGCTGGCAAGGCCGAACAGGCCGAAGCCGGCGGCGCAGAGCAGGCGCGGCGAGACCAGCTTCATCAACTTCGGGACCAGCGGGATCAGGAACAGCTGGGGAATGCCCATCCACATGATCACCTCGCCGATCTGCATGGCGTTGTAGCCCTGGATTTGCGCCAGGTACAGCGGCAGTACGTAGATCGAGCCGTACAGGCCCATGCCCAGACCGATGCTGGAAATGCTCGCGAGGCCGAAGTTGCGGTTGCGCAGGATGCCCAGGTCGATCAGCGGGTTCGGCCGCGACAGTTGCAGGATGACGAACAGGACCAGGCTGAACAGGGCGACGCTGCCGAGGCTGACGATCAGTTGCGACTCCAGCCAGTCCTTGCGGTGACCTTCCTCGAGGAAAACCTGCAGGCAGCCCAGGCCGATGCCGAGGGTGACGATGCCGGCGTAGTCGGTACTCTTCAGCAGTTCCCAATGCGGCGCCTTTTTCTCCAGGCCGTAGAGCAGCCCGGCGATCATCAACAGGCCCGGCGGCACGTTGATATAGAAGATGTATTCCCAGCCGAAGTTTTCCGTCAGCCAGCCTCCCAGGGTCGGTCCGATGGAGGGCGCGAAGGTGGCGGTGATGGCGAACAGCGCCATGCCCTTCGGACGGTGGTGTTCCGGCAACTTGACCAGGGCCAGGGTGAACGCCAGCGGAATCAGCGCGCCGCCGGTGAAACCCTGCATGGCGCGGAACACGATCATGCTTTCCAGGTTCCAGGCGAACGAGCAGAGCAGCGAAGACACCAGGAAGCCCACCGAGATCATCACCGCCAGGCGGCGTGCCGAGAGCAGCTGCACCAGCCAGGCGGTCATCGGGATCATGATGATCTCCGCCACCAGGTAGGAGGTGGAGATCCACGAGCCTTCCTCGAGGGTTGCCGCCAGCGCGCCCTGGATGTCCTTCAGCGAGGAGTTGGTGATCTGGATGTCGAGCACCGCCATGAATGCGCCGAGCATGGCGCTGAGCACCGCGATCCAGTCGCGCCGGGTCGGTTCGCCAAGCGGCCGGGCCAGCGCCTCAGCGGTCACGGAGCTCGACCTCGGCTTCGACGGACATGCCGGGGCGGATGCGGCCATGCAGCGGGTTGTCGGCCTCGAGCACGATCTTCACCGGGATGCGTTGCACCACCTTGGTGAAGTTTCCGGTGGCGTTGTCCGGTGGCAGCAGGCTGAACTGCGCGCCGGAAGCGGCGAACAGGCTATCGATGCGGCCGTCGATAGGCGTGTCGGGGAAGGCGTCGAAGGTCAGGCGCGCCTTCTGCCCGTCGCGCATGCGGCCTACCTGGGTCTCCTTGAAGTTGGCCTGGACCCAGATGTCTTCGTCCGGCACCAGCGACAGCAAATGGGTGCCGACCTGCACGTACTGGCCGTTGCGTGCGCTGCGCTGGCCAACCAGGCCGCTGATCGGCGAATGGATCAGGGTGCGTGACAGGTTGATTTCGGCTTGCGCCAGTTCGGTGCGGGCGCTGGCGATCTGCGCTTCCAGGCGCTTGATCTCGGCGCCCAGGGTGTCGCGCTGGACGCGTTGTGCCTCGAGGTCGGCGCGGGCCTTGGCCAGTTGCGAGCGAGCCACATGGTTGTCGGCGGTGAGGGTGGTGACCCGTTCCTCGGAAACGTAGCCGGGCTTGCGCAGGGCTTCGGCGCGGTTCAGGTCGATCTGTGCGCGACCGAGGGTTGCCTGGCTGGCGTTGACGTCGGCGGCGCTGGCGGCGATCAGGCTGCCCTGCTGCACCAGCTTGCTGCGCGCCTGGGCCAGTTCCGCCTCGCGGGTGGCCAGCGCGGCCTGGGCGCGCTCGACGGCGAGCTTGAAGTCGGCGTCTTCCAGGCGTACCAGTAGCTGCCCCTTGTCCACGTGCTGGTTGTCGCGCACCAGGACTTCCTCGACCCGCGCGCCCAACTGGCTGGCCACCCGCGTGATCTCGCCCTGGACGTAGGCGTTGTCGGTGCTTTCCACGTGGCGGCCGATGAACCACCAGTGCAGGAAGAAGGCCAGGGCGATCAGGCCGACGGCCACCAGGAAGACGGTCAGGCGACGTTTGAGTTGGGCGGGCATGGGTGGAGTGTTCCGTCGGCAAAATTCGGCCAATCTAGCAGTGTTCCGCCGGACGTTATAGGCGCTACACTTCGGACTCTTTGTTGCTTATAGGGAACAATAATGGGGCTTGATGATGCGCTGATCTTCACCCGCGTGGTGGAGTACCACAGCTTCACCCAGGCCGCGCAGAGCCTGGGCATGCAGAAGTCCACGGTGAGCCGGCGCATCGCCCTGCTGGAGGAGCGTCTGGGCGTGCGCCTGCTCAATCGCACTACCCGAAAGTTGCGCCTGACCGAAGTAGGGCAGGCCTACTACGAGCGCTGCCGGCAGATCATGCACGATTTCGCCGAGGCCGAGCAGGCGGTCATGCAGTTGCAACAGGCGCCGTCGGGATTGCTGCGGATCACCTCGCCGATAGAGTTCGGCCAGATGTTCCTCGCCAGCCTGCTGGGCGACTTCATGCGCCAGTACCCGCAGATCACCGCCGAGGTCGAGCTGGCCTCGCGCAGCGTCGATCCGCTGCAGGAGGGCGTCGACATCGTGATCATGGTCGGCCAGCCGGAGGATTCCACCCTGGTGGCCCGTCGCCTGCTCTCTACCAGCCGCTGGCTCTGCGCCAGCCCCGACTACCTGGCGGCGCACGGCACGCCGACATCGGTGGCCGAGCTTGCCGGGCATCGCGCGGTCCTTCTGTCCACCGACTCCCAGCGCTACTGGCCGCTTTCCGGAGACAGCCTGCCCTGCCAGCGGGTGCTGTCCTGCAACAACATCACCTTCGCCCGCGAGGCGGTGGTCGCCGGTGCCGGTATTGCCGCGCTACCGGCGCTGATCTGTGCGGAGAGCGTGCACAGCGGGCGTCTGGTGCGTTTGCTGGCGGACGTGCCGTTGCCGGTCGGCGAACTGTATGCGGTCTATCCTTCGCGGCGTTTCCAGGCGATGAAGGTCAAGGCCTTCCTCGATTTCCTGATCAGCCGCCTGCCGGCCGACACCGGTCGTTTACTGGAGCCGGAGGCGGCCCGCCTGATAACATCGCGCCCCTGAATTTCCGTTTTAACTTCCGCTTGGCAAGAGAGTCTCCATGACCACTGTTCGTACTCGCATCGCCCCGTCGCCGACGGGCGACCCGCACGTCGGTACCGCATACATCGCGCTGTTCAACCTGTGCTTCGCGCGTCAGCACGGCGGTCAGTTCATCCTGCGCATCGAGGACACCGACCAGCTGCGTTCGACGCGGGAGTCCGAGCAGCAGATCTACGACGCCCTGCGCTGGCTCGGCATCGAATGGGACGAGGGCCCGGACGTCGGCGGCCCGCATGGCCCGTACCGGCAGAGCGAGCGCGAGCATATCTACAAGAAGTATTCGGACGAACTGGTCGAGAAGGGCCATGCCTTCACCTGCTTCTGCACGCCCGAGCGCCTCGATGCGGTTCGCGCCGAGCAGATGGCGCGCAAGGAAACCCCGCGCTACGACGGCCACTGCATGCACCTGCCGAAGGATGAGGTGCAGCGCCGCCTCGCCGCCGGCGAGTCCCACGTCACCCGCATGAAGGTGCCGACCGAGGGCGTCTGCGTGGTGCCGGACATGCTCCGCGGCGATGTCGAGATTCCGTGGGATCGCATGGACATGCAGGTGCTGATGAAGGCCG
Source organism: Pseudomonas sp. HMSC076A11 (assembly GCF_001810205.1). Classification (NCBI taxonomy): domain Bacteria; kingdom Pseudomonadati; phylum Pseudomonadota; class Gammaproteobacteria; order Pseudomonadales; family Pseudomonadaceae; genus Pseudomonas; species Pseudomonas sp. HMSC076A11. Next base: position 17,097 of record NZ_KV800314.1, read on the forward strand.
ACGGCCTGCCCACCTACTTCCTCGCCAACGTGGTCGACGACCACCTGATGGGCATCACCCACGTCCTGCGCGGCGAAGAGTGGCTGCCGTCGGCGCCCAAGCTGATCAAGCTCTACGAGTATTTCGGCTGGGAGCAGCCGCAGCTGTGCTACATGCCACTGCTGCGCAACCCGGACAAGAGCAAGCTGTCCAAGCGCAAGAATCCGACCTCTATCACCTTCTACGAGCGCATGGGCTACCTGCCGCAGGCGCTGCTCAACTACCTCGGGCGGATGGGCTGGTCGATGCCGGACGAGCGCGAGAAATTCACCCTCGCCGAGATGATCGAGCATTTCGACCTGTCGCGCGTCTCCCTGGGCGGACCGATCTTCGACCTGGAGAAGCTCTCCTGGCTGAACGGGCAGTGGATCCGCGAGCAGTCCGTGGAGGAGTTCGCCCGTGAGGTGCAGAAGTGGGCGTTGAATCCCGAATACCTGATGAAGATCGCTCCGCACGTGCAGGGACGGGTGGAGAACTTCAGCCAGATCGCGCCGCTGGCCGGATTCTTCTTCAGCGGCGGGGTGCCGCTGGACGTTTCGCTGTTCGAACACAAGAAGCTCGATCCGACCCAGGTCCGCCAGGTCCTGCAACTGGTGCTGTGGAAACTCGAATCCCTGCGCCAGTGGGAGAAGGAACGCATCACCGGCTGCATCCAGGCTGTCGCCGAACACCTCCAGCTCAAGCTGCGCGACGTGATGCCGCTGATGTTCCCGGCCATCACCGGGCATGCCAGCTCGGTTTCGGTGCTGGACGCCATGGAGATCCTTGGCGCCGACCTGTCGCGTTATCGCTTGCGCCAGGCCCTGGAGCTGCTGGGCGGGGCGTCGAAAAAGGAAACCAAGGAGTGGGAGAAGATCCGCGACGCCATTCCCGGCTGACCGGCTTTCTCCCACAGTCGATGACGAGGCCCGCCCAGTTGCGGGCCTCGTTTTTGGGGGAGGGGAGGTAAGTGATTGTTCTTCCGGTAAAATTTTTTAGGTTTCGATGAAAAATAATGTTGACAGCCTCAAGCCTCGCCCTTAGTATGCGCCCCGTCTTCACGACGAACTCAACGAAGTGAAGCGATCAAGCGGTACTTTGGGGCTATAGCTCAGCTGGGAGAGCGCTTGCATGGCATGCAAGAGGTCGACGGTTCGATCCCGTCTAGCTCCACCACATTCCAAGGCCAGCATCGCTGGCCTTACTTTTCGAAGGTTTCATTGTCCCCTTCGTCTAGTGGCCTAGGACACCGCCCTTTCACGGCGGTAACAGGGGTTCGAGTCCCCTAGGGGACGCCATTTCATGTTCATCCGTCCCAGCAATGGATGAGCGTGTCGATGACCGGAAGGTTGTCGAAGCGATCGGAAGATCGCCCGCCTGATGGCGAATTCGGGGCTATAGCTCAGCTGGGAGAGCGCTTGCATGGCATGCAAGAGGTCGACGGTTCGATCCCGTCTAGCTCCACCAAATTGCCGGGAATACGCGGTTGGTTTTGCGGATTCCTACGAAGGTTTCGTCCCCTTCGTCTAGTGGCCTAGGAC
>NZ_KV800314.1:18755-42409 GCF_001810205.1 Pseudomonas sp. HMSC076A11
GGTAACAGGGGTTCGAGTCCCCTAGGGGACGCCACTTTTTCCCGCTCTGCGGGGCTCTATAGGGCCATTCCGAATTGGAATGGCCCTTTTGTTTTTTCCCTTTTCGAATTTCCTGACAGACGGTCCGGCCGTACGCTTGCCGTTTTTTATTATGCATATAATATTTCATCCATAATATTTTCGGAGCCCGTCATGAGCGACAAGAAAACCCAGACCCGTGCCCGCATCCTCGGTGCCGCCACCCAGGCCCTGCTCGAGCGGGGCGCCGTCGAGCCTAGCGTCGGGGAAGTGATGGGCGCGGCGGGGCTCACCGTCGGCGGCTTCTATGCCCACTTCCAGAGCAAGGATGCACTGATGCTCGAGGCGTTCGAGCAATTGCTCGGCAAGCGCCGCGAACTGCTCGGTGAACTCGACCCCGGATTGTCGGGAAAGGAGCGTCGGGCCTTGGCGGCCGCTTTCTACCTGTCGCGCAAGCATCGGGACGCACAGGTCGACGCCGGTTGTCCGCTGCCGGCGACCCTAGCCGAGGTGGCGCGCCTGCCGGAGGGGTTTCGCGAGGTCTTGAGCAGACATGTCGAGATTATGGTCGCCAGCCTGGCGGAAAGTCCCGAGGAAACCGACGTCGCCCTGGCCGACCTGGTGTTGATGATTGGCGGTTTGGCGCTGGCCCGGGCATTGGGGCCGGGGGAGCTGTCCGACCGGGTTCTGCGTGCCGCCAAGCAGGCGGTGAACTGAGGAGGTGCGAGATGAGCAGCCTGACCTGGATTCGCGGTTTCAACGGGACGATCGGCCGCATCGCGCCGCGTTGGACGGCCGAGCGTATGCGTCGGACGTTCATGGTGCCTGGCGAGTGGCCGCCGAAGGATTGGGAGCTGCCGCTGCTGGCCAGTTCGGAGCGCGTCACTCTGCGCTTCGGGCTGTCGGTGTTGCGCTGGGGCGAGGGGCCGGCAGTCCTGCTGCTGCATGGCTGGGCCGGCAGGCCGACACAGTTCGCCCATCTGATCGAGCAACTGGTCGGCGCGGGTTATTCGGTGTATGCCCTCGATGCGCCGGCCCATGGCCGCTCGCCGGGCAGGGAGGCGAACGTGGTGCTGTTCGCCCATGCCTTGCTGGAGGCCGCTGGCGAGTTGCCGCCGCTGCGTGCGGTGGTCGGTCATTCCCTGGGTGGCGCGGCGGCGTTGCTGGCGGCCCAGATGGGGCTGCGCAGCGAAGCGCTGGTGACGGTCTCGGCGCCGTCGCGGATTCTCGAACAGTTGCGCCTGTTCGCTCGTTTCGTCGGTTTGCCGGCCCTGGCTCGCTCGCATTTCATCCGCCTGGTCGAGCGTCAGGCTGGCATATCCGCGGCGTGCCTGGATGTGGCGCGTTACCGTCTGGAAATGCCCGGGCTGGTGGTGCATGCCGACGACGACACGCGCGTAGCGGTGGAAAATGCCGAGCGCATCCATGCCGCCTGGCCGGCCAGTCGCTTGCTGCGTCTGCCGGGCGGCGGCCACCACCGACTGCTCGGCGAGCGCAGGCTGAGCGAGTCGCTGCTGGCGCTGCTCGAGGAGCGCCCGGCGATGCGCGCTTGCCGGCGCGTGGAAAAGACGGCGAGCGCTTCCTGAGGCGCGTAGCAGAGGGGTTGTCGTTGTCCTGACCTCGGTTCTTCGGTAAAAAGCGCTGTGGCCCGCGCGGAGCGATCCGGCGGGGCGAACCGTTTCGAATCGAGGAGTGCCCATGACATTGCCGCTGGATCGGGTCCTGCAGCAGGCCAGCCCGGTATTGCCGGTGCTGGTGATCGAGGACGTGGCGCTGGCGCCCGACCTGGCGCGCGCGTTGTATGCGGGCGGCGTCACGGTGCTGGAAGTGACGCTGCGCACGCCGCAGGCGCTGGACGCGATCGCCGCCATCCATCGCGAGGTGCCCGAGGTCCTGCTGGGGGCGGGTACCCTGATCCACACCGAGCAGTTTCTCGAGGCGCGCGACGCAGGCGCACAGTTCGCCGTCAGCCCCGGATGCACGCCGCGTCTTGCCGCCGCCGCGGAGGATGCCGGCTTGCCATACCTACCCGGGGTGATGACGCCTTCGGAAGTGTTGCTGGCGCTGGAGTACGGTTATCGCTCGCTGAAGCTGTTCCCGGCCGATGGCACTGCCAGCGTGAAAATGCTGAAAAGCCTGAAGGGGCCGTTCACCGGCATCCGCTTCTGCCCGACCGGCGGGGTGAACCTGGACAACCTGCTGAATTTCCTCCGCCTGCCCAATGTCGCCTGTGTCGGCGGCACCTGGTTGGCGCCGCCGAGCCTGATCCGGGCGCGGGCCTGGGATCAGATCACACAACTGGCCAGGGAAGCGCGCGAACTGGCCGGCAGCCTGGAGCAGCATTGATGAATTGGGACTACGCCGATCCGTTCGTGATCGACCTCAGGGTCCTCGCCGAGGACATCGACGGGCTCGGCCACGCGAACAACGCCGTCTACGTCAGTTGGCTGGAGCGCTGCGCCTGGCGCCACTCGCAGCGGCTGGGCCTGGACCTGGCCGAGTACCGCCGGCTGGACCGGGCGATGGCGGTGCTGCGCCACGAGATCGACTACCTGGCCGCGGCCTACGAGGGCGACGAACTGCAATTGGCGACCTGGATCGTCGAGTCCGACCAGCGCCTGCGGATGAACCGGCGCTTCCAGTTGGTACGCCCGGCGGATGGCGCCACGCTGCTGCGGGCGCAGACCACCTTCGTCTGCATCGAACTGTCCAGCGGCAAGCCGAAGCGGATGCCGGCGGAGTTCATCGACGGCTACGGCCAGGCTCTGCTCGCCGGGGCCTGAGCCGTCGCGCGTCGACCGGCAGGCATTCGCACTTTGTTCCGGGCGGCGGATTCTCTAGAATCCGCCGCCTGTCATTTTCGAGGTAGTGGTTCGTGCAAATCGCCCTGGCGCCGATGGAAGGTCTGGTGGATGAAATCCTCCGCGACGTGCTGACCCGCGTCGGCGGCATCGATTGGTGCGTCACCGAATTCATCCGCATCACCGATCGCCTACTGCCGGCCACGGCGTTCCACAAGCTGGCGCCGGAGCTGCGCGACGGCAGCCGGACCCGCGCCGGGACGCCGATGCGTGTGCAGTTGCTCGGCTCCGATCCTGCGTGCCTGGCGGATAACGCCGCGTTCGCCTGTGAGCTGGGTGCCCCGGTGATCGACCTGAACTTCGGTTGTCCGGCCAAGACCGTGAACCGCTCGCGCGGCGGCGCGGTATTGCTCAAGGAGCCGGAGCTGATGCACGACATCGTCGCCGCCGTGCGTCGCGCGGTGCCGAGCGAGATTGCGGTGACCTCGAAGATGCGCCTGGGCTACGACAGTCCCGACGGCGCCCTGGATTGCGCGCGGGCCCTGGCCGACGGCGGCTCGGCCCATGTAGTGGTGCATGCCCGGACCAAGGTCGATGGCTACAGGCCGCCGGCGCACTGGGAGTGGGTGGCGCGGGTGGCCGAGGCGGTGCGCGTGCCGGTGTTCGCCAATGGCGAAGTGTGGACGCTCGACGACTACCTGCGTTGTCGCGAGGTCAGCGGGGTGGAGGACATCATGCTCGGTCGCGGCCTGGTCTCGCGTCCTGGCCTGGCTCGGCAGATCGCCGCCTGGCGCGATGGCGGCGAAATCCGCGAGATGCCCTGGAGCGAGCTGTTGCCGCTGCTGCGCGACTTCTGGCTGCAGGCCCGGCGCAAGCTCGCCCCGCGCTATACCCCGGGCCGTCTCAAGCAGTGGCTGGGCATGCTCACCCGCACCTATCCCGAAGCCGTCGAGCTGTTCGCACGGATTCGCCGGGAAAGCGATTGCGAAACCATCGACCGGCTGTTGCAGGTGTCGTTCAGCCAGGCGGCCTAGCTTGCGTACCAGGCCTAGCGGCCGCCGCTGACATCGATGAAGGTGCCGGTGCTGTAGCTGGCTTCGTCCGACGCCAGCCAGAGAATCGCCCGCGCGACTTCCTCCGCCGTACCGCCGCGTCCTAGCGGTATGCCGCCCTTCAGGCGTTCGATACGGCCGGGCTCGCCGCCGCTGGCGTGGATCTCGGTATCGATCAGTCCGGGCCGCACCGCGTTGACCCGGATACCCTCCGCCGCCACTTCCCTGGCCAGACCGATGGTCATGCTGTCGATGGCGCCCTTGGCGGCGGCATAGTCGATGTATTCGTTGGGCGATCCCAGCCGCGAGGCCATCGAGGACACGTTGACGATGCTGCCGCCGCGCCCGCCGTGGCGGGTCGACAGGCGCTTCACCGCCTCGCGGGCGCAGAGGAAGCTGCCGGTCACGTTGGTCGCGAATACCCTGTGCAGGCGCGCCGCGTCGATGTTTTCCAGGCGCGTCTGCGCTTCCAGCATGCCGGCGTTGTTGACCAGCACGTCGAGGCGGCCGAAACGTTCGTCGATGGAGGCGAACAGCCGCTCGACATCGCCTTCCTCGGCTACGTCGGCCGCCACCGCCAGGGCTTCGCCGCCCTGGCGCTCGATGCGCTGGCGCAGCGCTTCGGCGGCCTCGCGGTTGCGCAGATAGTTGAGGACGACCGCATAGCCGCGTTCGGCGGCGAGCAGAGCGGTGGCGGCGCCGATGCCGCGGCTGGCTCCGGTGATCAGCATGACGTTGCGCATGATGATGCTCCCCAGGTCAGTAGCGAGTGAAGGTCAGGTAGTCGGCGTCCCAGCCCAGGCCCTGCCAGAACAGGTTGGACAGCGGCGCGTCAAGGGCCGATTGCGCGCGGATCAGGCCGGCGCCGCGCGAGCGCAGGGCCTCCTCGGCGCTGCCCACCAGTTCCCGGGCCAGGCCCTGGCGGCGGGCCTGCGGCAATACGTAGAGCTCTGCGATCTCTCCGACCCGTGCCTGACCGTCCTCGATCTGCCACAAGTGGGCGAGGACGAAACCGCGGGGATGCTGCTGGGCCTCCGCCAACCAGAGCAAGCGGTTGCGCGAGGCGGCCAGGAGCAGTGCCTGGATCGCCTGTTGGTCGCCGGCATCCAGGGTTTCCCCGGCTTCGCGGACATTGGCTTGCCAGAGCGCGGCCACCGCGGGGACGTCGTCGGCGCTGGCCAGGCGAACCCGGTGCTGCTCTGGCGTCGTATCGAGCTCCTGGCCGACCCGCAGCAGGTTGCCATCGGGATCGATCAGGGCGAATTCGCGCATGCCCCAGGGCTGGTCTTCCAGGACCGTGATGCGTGGAATCCCCTGGCCGCCCAGGCCGAGGGCCGTGGCCTGGCGATGCAGCGCCTGGGCGTCCTCCAGGCGCAGGTAGGCAGCGCTGCAATTGGTCTTCGGTTCGAGCGCCTCGAACAGCGACAGGTGCAGCTCCAGGGCGCCGCGCTGGAGGATGGCGTAGGTCGGATAGCGAGCGCCAAGGTGGAAGCCGAGGGACTGGTAGAAGGCGCTGGCGCTGTCCAGATCGCGGCAGGGGAAGGTCGGGATTGCGCGTTCCATGGCGACGGTTCTCGAAAGGATGAGTTTCGATCTGAGCACGACGAACGGTCGTTCTCAAGGCTCTTGAAATACTTCCGACGATCCCTATCTAGTTCGTGCGGGATGCCGAAGACGGGTTCCGCACCAGAGTACTTGCTGATAATTCAGGAGATTCGCAATGAGCAACGCTTTTTCCCTCGCCCCGCTGTTCCGTCATTCCGTAGGCTTCGATCGCTTCAACGATCTGTTCGAGTCGGCCCTGCGCAATGAGGCCGGGAGTACCTACCCGCCCTACAACGTCGAAAAGCACGGTGACGACGAGTATCGCATCGTCATCGCCGCCGCCGGCTTCCAGGAAGAAGACCTGGACCTGCAGGTCGAGCGCGGCGTGCTGACCGTCAGTGGCGGCAAGCGCGAGAAGTCCACGGACAACGTGACCTACCTGCACCAGGGCATCGCCCAGCGCGCCTTCAAGCTGTCGTTCCGCCTCGCCGATCATATCGAGGTCAAGGCGGCTTCGCTGGCCAACGGCCTGCTGAACATCGACCTGGTGCGGCTGGTTCCGGAAGAAGCCAAGCCGAAGCGTATCGCCATCAATGGCCAGCGCCCGGCACTGGACAACCAGTAACCGTCAGCGGTGATCGAAAAAAGGCGCCTTCGGGCGCCTTTTTTCATTTCGTTGCGCTATCGGCCCGGGGCTCTGCCGGTGTGCCGTCAGGCACCTCGTCCAGCAGGACGTCGAGGTCGACGGCGGCCGCCATCGCCCGGTTGCCTTCGTCGCTGGGGTGCAGATGGTCGCCGGAGTCGTAGCGCGCGGCGAGCCGCGACGGCTGCTCCGGATCGCGCAATGCCGCGTCGAAGTCGATCACCGCATCGAAGGCGCCGGCATGACGGATCCACTCGTTAACCTGCCTGCGCAGGGCTTCCTTGGCGGGATGGTAATAATCGCTCAACGGCGTGCCGGGCAGTGCGCCCTCGAACGGCGTGAGGGTCGCGCCGACGACCCGGATACCCCGGTTGTGCGCCCGTTCGATCAATTGCCGGTAGCCGGCGATCAGCGCTTCCAGGGTGGGCGGTGCGGCATTCCGGGCGAAAGCGGTACCGGGCCAGGCAATGTCGTTGATGCCGAGCATCACCACCATGCTGCTTGCGCCTGGCTGGGCCAGTACGTCGCGGTCCAGACGTGCCAGCGCGCTCGCGCCCATGCCGTCGCTCAGCAGACGGGCGCCGGAAATCCCCGCATTGACCACGGCGACGCCATGCGGGGCCAGGCGTTCGGCGAGGAAGTCCGGCCAACGGCTGTTCCGGTCGAGGCTGGCGCTGGCTCCGTCGGTGATCGAGTCGCCGAGCGTCACCAGCGTCCGCGTTGCCGTTTCGGTTTCGACCAGGATACCTGTCAACAGCAGGCGCGCGCTGGTGCTCTGGCTGTCCGCCGCGTCCAGCTGCAATGCGTGGCTTTGGGTCTGCTCGCCGGCGACGATCCAGCCCGTCTGGCGGCCGTCCCAGTGGAAGGTTTCCATGGGCGTGGCGGCCGGCAGGTAGAGACTCACCAGCACCTGCGAGAGCGCGGCCACCGGCATCGCCACCGGATCGCTGAGTAGCGTGGCGCCGGGCGCGATGGTCGCCGTCCGGCGTCCGCCAAAGGTCACGTCATGCAGGCTGCCGGTGGCGACCGCGGCGCGCTCGGAACCCGGTTTGGCCAGGGTGGTCCGGCCGATCCGGATCGGGCGCCTTCCATAGGTATTTGCCAGGACGATGCGCACGCGCGTTCCTCCCAGGCTGATTCGCGCCAGTTGCCGCACCGTCTGGTCGTGCAGTTCGGCCGGCACGTTGCTGGGAAACAGGAAGTCCTCAGCCCAGACCGGCTGCGGGCTGGCCTGCCAGCTGGCGGTCCAGGAAGCGGCCGGCGCGGCGCAGGCGTACAACAGGCTCGTCGCGAGCGCGAAGGCCCGGGTTGCGCTGGAGGTCGCGGCGGGAAGTCTTTCGATGGGTCGTTTCATGTCGTTGAATTCAGTGGTTATCCTGTAGCTGATGATGAATTCAAAGATTTAAGGGGAATAGGCCGTAGCGGGGAACATCATTTATGAAGCGAAATCATCAGGCAGGGCGCCATGGCCCGGCTTGAAGTCAACCGTTCCGGCGAACTGGAGGTGTTTGCCCGGGTCGTCGAGTCGGGGGGCTTTTCCGCCGCCGCTCGACGTTGCGGCATGACGCCCTCGGCAGTCAGCAAGTTGATCACCCGGCTCGAACAGCGCCTGGGAACCCGCTTGCTGAACCGCTCCACCCGAAAATTGCAACTGACACCCGAGGGATGCGCGTTCTACGAGCGCGGGGTGCGTATCCTGGCCGACCTGGAGGAGGCCGAGCGGTGTGCGAGCGAAAACGCGGCGCCGCGTGGGCGCTTGCGAGTCAACGCCAACGTGCCTTTCGGGCATCACTTCCTGCTGCCGCTGCTGCCCGAGTTCCTCGCGCAGCATCCCGAGGTGACGCTGGATATCGTGCTGACCGATGAGGTCGTCGACATCCTCGAGCAGCGCACCGACGTGGCCGTGCGCGCGGGGCCGCTGAAAAGCTCGAGCCTGGTGGCGCGCAAGCTGGGGAGCACGCGCATGCTGATCGTCGGTGCGCCGGCCTATCTGGCCCGGCATGGCATGCCGGCCACGCCGCAGGCGCTGCTGGGGCACAACCGCCTCGGCGCCAACTATGTGCGAACGCGCTCCGGCTGGCCGCTGCGGGACGCCGGCGAGGAACTCGTGGTGCCGTTGTCGGGCAACGCCCAGGCCAGCGATGGCGAGGCGCTGCGCCGTCTGGCCGTGGCCGGCCTGGGCCTGGCGCGGCTGGCCGCGTTCCAGGTGCGCGAGGACATAGCCGCCGGGCGCCTGATTCCCGTGCTCGAGGCATACAACCCAGGCGACCTGGAGGAAGTCCACGCCGTCTACGTCGGCCAGGGCGGCTATCTGCCGCTGCGCGTGCGGGCGTTCCTGGACTTTCTGGCGGAGCGCGTCGATATGAGCCAGGGTTGATCGCAGTGCTACATGAATACGCCGATTCCGCGGCCGAAAGCTTTTCTTCCTAGCGCTTCATCCACAGGAGGCAATCCAGATGAGCGATGACATCCAGCGTTACCCCAGCAGCCTGCCGTTTCCCTTTTCCCGCGCGGTGCGGGCCGGCGGCTTCCTGTTTCTTTCCGGACAGGTGCCGATGAGTCCGACCGGCGAGGTGGTACGTGGCGATATCCAGACCCAGACCGAAGCGGTGATGGCACGCATCGGCGAGACCCTGGAGAGCTGTGGCGCGCGTTTCGACCAACTGGTGAAGGTCACCGTCTGGCTGTCGGACATGGCCCACTTCGCCGGTTTCAACGAGGTCTACCAGCGTCATGTGCAGGGGGCCTTGCCGGTACGCTCGACGGTGACCGCCGGGCTGGCGCTGGGGGTCGACGTGGAGGTCGAGGTGCAGGCGTGGGTCGGCGAGGGCTGAGTCGCGAGGGCATTGGCATGCAGGTCGGGTGAGCGCTGGCCGCGGACGGCGAAGAGGGGAGGGCCTACCCGTGGCGTCCGACCTGAATCGCTTCAGGCCGCTGGAGTGCCGTTGCCGAATGCCTGTTCGTCGAGCAGGCGCATGAAGGCGCGCGCGGCGTTCGACAGGGTCCGCTCGGTGTGCAGGATATAGCCGAGCTGGCGGCTGAGCTGGATGTCCTGCAGCGGCAGGCGCACCACCTGGTCGTCGAGCATGGTCCGCGGCAGCACGCTCCAGGCCAGGCCGATGGAGACCATCATCTTGATGGTCTCCAGGTAGTTGGTGCTCATGGCGATGTTCGGCGTCAGCCCTTCGGCTTCGAACATGCGCCGCACGATGTGGTGGGTGAAGGTGTTGCCGCCGGGGAATACCGCGGGGTGCTTGGCGACGTCGGCGAGGAACACCGTGCCCTGTCGGGCCAGCGGGTGCTCCGGGGCGGCGACGAAGTCCAGCGGGTCGTCCCACACCGGGACTGCGCGCACCGGTTCGGCGGTTTCCGGGGCCAGGGTGATCACCGCCAGTTCCGCACGACCATGAAGGATCTCCTCGTAGGCCACTTCCGAATCCAGGAACTGGATATCCAGCGCCACCTGCGGATGCGCCCGGGTGAAGGCGCGCAGCAGCGGCGGCAGGCGATGCAGGCCGATGTGGTGGCTGGTGGCCAGGACCAGCCGGCCGCTGACCTCGCCGGTGAGGTTGTTCAGCGCCCGGCGGGTGTCGTCGAGCACGTTGAGCAACTGGTAGGCGCGCGGCAGCAGGGCGCGGCCGGCCTCGGTGAGGTTGACCTCGCGGCCGACCCGGTCGAACAGCCGGGCATTGAGCTGCTGTTCGAGGGCGGCGATGCGCTTGCTCACCGCCGGTTGGGTCAGGTGCAGACGCTCGCCGGCTTCGGAGAAGCTGCCGGTCTCGGCAATGGCGATGAAGGTGTTGAGGCTGTTCAGGTCCATTGCGGGCCTCCGCTGGTTTCGGCTGCCCGGAGCTTAGCGCCAACGGATTCCTGTTGGGAATGCTTTGGATGAAAAATATGAATTTGAGTTATTCGTAGACAAGCCATAGGATCATCCTCACAAGCCCTGTGGGCATAGAAATGAGCTGATGAGGAAATCCCGATGGCCGGCAAGACCCTCTACGACAAACTCTGGGACATGCACCTGGTCAAGCAGCGCGACGACGGTTCGGCGCTGATCTACATCGACCGCCATATCCTGCACGAAGTGACCTCGCCGCAGGCCTTCGAGGGTCTTCGCCTGGCCGGGCGCAAGCCGTGGCGGATCGACGCCAACATCGCCACCCCGGACCACAACGTGCCGACCACCCGCACCGAGCGCAAGGGCGGCATCACCGCCATCGCCGACGAGGTCTCGCGCCTGCAGGTGCAGACCCTCGACGAGAACTGCGACGACTTCGGCATCACCGAATTCAAGATGAACGACGTGCGCCAGGGCATCGTCCATGTGGTCGGTCCGGAGCAGGGCGCGACCCTCCCGGGGATGACCGTGGTCTGCGGCGACTCGCACACTTCCACCCACGGCGCCTTCGGCGCGCTGGCCCACGGCATCGGCACTTCCGAGGTAGAGCATGTGCTGGCGACCCAGTGCCTGGTGGCGAAGAAGATGAAGAACATGCTGGTCAAGGTCGAAGGCAGGCTGCCGGCCGGCGTCACGGCGAAGGATATCGTCCTCGCGGTGATCGGCAGGATCGGCACCGCCGGCGGCAACGGCCACGCCATCGAGTTCGCCGGCAGCGCCATCCGCGACCTGTCCATCGAAGGGCGGATGACCATCTGCAACATGTCGATCGAGGCGGGCGCCCGCGTCGGCCTGGTCGCCGTCGACCAGAAGACCATCGACTACGTGAAGGGCCGGCCCTTCGCGCCGAGCGCCGAGCAATGGGACCAGGCCGTCGCCTGCTGGCAGGGGCTGGTGTCGGACGCCGATGCCCGCTTCGATACCGTGGTCGAGCTGGACGCCGCGCAGATCAAGCCGCAGGTCAGCTGGGGCACGTCGCCGGAAATGGTCCTGGCGGTGGACCAGAACGTGCCGGACCCGGCCCGCGAGAGCGACCCGATCAAGCGCGGTTCGATCGAGCGCGCCTTGAAGTACATGGGCCTGCGGCCGAACCAGGCGATCACCGACATCCAGCTGGACCGGGTATTCATCGGTTCCTGCACCAACTCGCGGATCGAGGACCTGCGCGCTGCCGCCGAAGTGGCCAGGGGCCGCAAGGTCGCCGCGACCATCAAGCAGGCGCTGGTGGTGCCGGGTTCCGGGTTGGTCAAGGAGCAGGCCGAGAAGGAAGGCCTGGACCGGATCTTCATCGAGGCCGGCTTCGAATGGCGCGAGCCGGGCTGTTCCATGTGCCTGGCGATGAACCCGGACCGGCTGGAGAGCGGCGAACACTGCGCCTCGACCTCCAACCGCAACTTCGAGGGCCGTCAGGGCGCCGGTGGCCGTACCCACCTGGTCAGCCCGGCGATGGCCGCCGCCGCGGCCGTCAACGGCCGCTTCATCGATGTCCGCGAATTGCTCGCCTGAGGAGAACCGAGATGAAACCCTATACCCAGACGACCGGTCTCGTCGCTCCGCTGGATCGCGCCAACGTCGATACCGATCAGATCATTCCCAAGCAATTCCTCAAGTCGATCAAGCGCACCGGCTTCGGCCCCAATCTGTTCGATGAATGGCGCTACCTGGATGTCGGGCAGCCGGGACAGGACAACTCGAAGCGTCCGCTGAACCCGGACTTCGTCCTCAACCAGCCGCGCTACCAGGGCGCCAGCGTACTGCTGGCGCGGGAGAACTTCGGCTGCGGCTCGTCCCGCGAGCACGCGCCCTGGGCGCTGGACGAGTACGGTTTCCGCACGGTGATCGCACCGAGCTATGCCGACATCTTCTTCAACAACAGTTTCAAGAACGGCTTGCTGCCGATCATCCTGCCCGAGGCCGAGGTGGACGAACTGTTCCGCCAGGTCGAGGCGAACGAAGGCTACCAGTTGTCCATCGACCTGGCGGCGCAGACCGTTACCCGTCCTGATGGCAAGGTGCTGGGTTTCGAGGTCGACCCGTTCCGCAAGCATTGCCTGCTCAACGGCCTCGACGACATCGGCCTGACGCTGCAGGACGCCGATGCGATCCGCGCCTTCGAGGACGGCTACCGCCAGCAGCAGCCCTGGCTGTTCCGCTGAGCGGCACGCGAGTCCCCTTGCCGGGCGCATCCTGGGTAGGGTGCGCCCGGTTTTTCTCCTGGAGTAGATTCATGAGCGACCACGATGACGTTGTCCAGCGCCAGTTCGGCGCCCAGGCTGCGGCCTACCTGAGCAGCGCCGTGCATGCCCAGGGCGAGGAATTCGCCTTGCTGCGCGACGCCCTGGCCGGGCGCCCGGAAGCGCGGGTCCTCGACCTGGGTTGCGGCGCCGGCCACGTGAGCTTCCAGGTCGCCGCCCTGGCAGGGGAGGTGGTGGCCTACGATCTTTCCGCCGAGATGCTCGCCGTGGTGGCGCAGAGCGCCGCGGAACGGGGCATGGCGAACATCCGCACCGAGCAGGGCAAGGCGGAGAGCCTGCCCTTCGCCGACGGCGAGTTCGATTTCGTCTTCAGTCGCTATTCCACCCATCACTGGCGCGACGTCGGCCTGGCCCTGCGCGAGGTGCGGCGGGTGCTCAAGCCCGGCGGGGTGGCGATCTTCGTCGACGTGGCGGCGCCCGGGCAGGCCTTGCCGGACACCTTCCTGCAGACCGTCGAGCTGCTCCGCGACACCAGCCATGTGCGCAACTACTCGCCGGCCGAGTGGGCGCGCCTGAGCGGCGAGGCGGGGTTGCTGGTCACCGGAAGCCGGCGCCAGCGTCTGCGCCTGGAGTTCCAGTCGTGGGTCGAGCGGATGCGTACGCCGGAGGTGTTCCGCCAGGCGATCCGCAGCCTGCAGCTGGCGGTGGGCGAGGAAGTCAGAGAGTATTTCGAGATTGCCGACGACGGCTCGTTCAGCACCGACGTGCTGGTGCTGTGGCTGCGTCGGGAGTGACGGTTCGATCACGGCGGCGCATGCCCGCCGTTCAATGAATGAAGGACAAGAGGGTGTTATGAGCAAGCAGATCCTGGTTCTCCCCGGTGACGGTATCGGTCCGGAAATCATGGCGGAAGCGGTCAAGGTGCTGGAGCTGGCCAACGACAGGTTCCAGCTCGGCTTCGAACTGGCCGAGGACGTCATCGGTGGCGCGGCCATCGACAAGCACGGCGTGCCGCTGGCCGACCAGACCCTGCAGCGCGCGCGCCAGGCCGATGCGGTGCTGCTGGGCGCGGTAGGAGGGCCGAAATGGGACAGGATCGAACGCGATATCCGTCCCGAGCGCGGTCTGCTGAAGATTCGTTCGCAACTGGGCCTGTTCGCCAACCTGCGTCCGGCCATCCTCTACCCGCAACTGGCCGCGGCCTCCAGCCTGAAGCCGGAAGTGGTCGCCGGGCTGGACATCCTCATCGTCCGCGAACTGACCGGCGGCATCTACTTCGGCCAGCCCCGCGAACAGCGCGTGCTGGAGAACGGCGAGCGCCAGGCCTACGACACCCTGCCGTACAGCGAGAGCGAAATCCGTCGTATCGCCCGCGTCGGTTTCGACATGGCCCGCGTACGCAACAACAGGCTCTGTTCGGTGGACAAGGCCAACGTCCTCGCCTCCAGCCAGCTGTGGCGGGAAGTGGTGGAAGAGGTGGCGAAGGACTACCCGGACGTCGAGCTTTCCCATATGTACGTGGACAACGCCGCCATGCAGCTGGTGCGCGCGCCCAAGCAGTTCGACGTGATGGTCACCGACAACATGTTCGGCGACATCCTGTCGGATGAGGCTTCCATGCTGACCGGTTCCATCGGCATGCTGCCTTCTGCCTCGCTCGACGCGAACAACAAGGGCATGTACGAACCCTGCCACGGTTCCGCTCCGGACATCGCCGGTCAGGGCATCGCCAACCCGCTGGCGACCATCCTCTCGGTCTCGATGATGCTGCGCTACAGCTTCAGCCAGGCGACCGCCGCCGACGCCATCGAGCAGGCGGTGAGCAAGGTCCTCGACCAGGGGCTGCGCACCGGCGACATCTGGTCCGAAGGCTGCCGCAAGGTCGGCACCCGGGAAATGGGCGATGCCGTAGTCGCGGCACTCAAGAATCTGTAATCTGACGGGCTTGGCCGGCGCCATGATGGCTGCCGGCCAGCTCACTTCTCTCATATAGGTGTAGTTGCGATGAAGCGTGTAGGTCTGATCGGTTGGCGCGGGATGGTGGGTTCCGTACTCATGCAGCGGATGCTGGAAGAGCGGGACTTCGACCTGATCGAGCCGGTGTTCTTCACCACGTCGAACGTCGGTGGCCAGGGCCCGGAAGTGGGCAAGGACATCGCTCCGCTGAAGGACGCCTACAGCATCGACGAACTGAAGACCCTCGACGTGATCCTGACCTGCCAGGGCGGCGACTACACCAGCGAAGTATTCCCCAAGCTGCGCGAGGCCGGCTGGCAGGGCTACTGGATCGATGCCGCCTCCAGTCTGCGCATGGAAGACGACGCGGTGATCGTCCTCGACCCGGTCAACCGCAAGGTCATCGACCAGGCTCTGGACGCCGGCACCCGCAACTACATCGGCGGCAACTGCACCGTCAGCCTGATGCTGATGGCCCTGGGCGGGCTGTTCGACGCCGGCCTGGTCGAGTGGATGAGTGCCATGACCTACCAGGCCGCCTCCGGCGCCGGCGCGCAGAACATGCGTGAACTGCTCAAGCAGATGGGCGCCGCCCATGCATCGGTGGCGGATGACCTGGCCAACCCGGCCAGCGCGATCCTCGACATCGACCGCAAGGTGGCGGAGACCCTGCGCAGCGAAGCCTTCCCCACCGAGCATTTCGGCGCGCCGCTGGGCGGCAGCCTGATCCCCTGGATCGACAAGGAACTGCCCAACGGGCAGAGCCGCGAAGAGTGGAAGGCCCAGGCGGAGACCAACAAGATCCTCGCCCGCTTCAAGAACCCGATCCCGGTCGACGGTATCTGCGTGCGCGTCGGCGCCATGCGTTGCCACAGCCAGGCGCTGACCATCAAGTTGAACAAGGATGTGCCGCTGACCGACATCGAGGGCCTGATCAGCCAGCACAATCCCTGGGTCAAGCTGGTGCCGAACCACCGCGAGGTAAGCGTGCGCGAGCTGACCCCGGCCGCCGTCACCGGCACCCTGAGCGTTCCGGTCGGGCGCCTGCGCAAGTTGAACATGGGCTCCCAGTATCTCGGCGCCTTCACCGTCGGCGACCAGTTGCTGTGGGGCGCTGCCGAGCCGCTGCGGCGCATGTTGCGCATCCTGCTGGAGCGCTGATCGATCCGGCGCCGTCCGCAATGGGCGGCGCCTCGATTGCCTGGGCGAAGGTGGGCAAGTAAAGTGCCACGCCTATTTCGCAGACCGCCGAGGCTTTTCCCATGTCCCAGCCCCTCAATGTCGCAGTCGTAGGCGCCACCGGATCGGTTGGCGAGGCTCTGGTCGGTCTCCTCGACGAACGCGACTTCCCGCTTCATCGTCTGCACCTGCTGGCCAGCGCCGAGTCGGCCGGGCAGCGCATGGGTTTCGCCGAAAGCAGCCTGCGCGTCGGCGATGTCGATAGCTTCGATTTTTCCGGTGTCGGCCTGGCCTTCTTCGCCGCGGCAGCCGAGGTGTCGCGTGCCCATGCCGAGCGCGCCCGCGCGGCGGGTTGTTCGGTGATCGACCTGAGCGGCGCCCTGGAACCGAGCGTCGCACCGCCGGTCATGGTTTCGGTGAATGCCGAACGCCTGGCCTCGCAAGCGGCGCCGTTCCTTTTGTCCAGTCCTTGCGCCGTAGCCGCCGAACTGTGCGAAGTGCTGGCGCCACTCCTGACCACGCTGGATTGCCGGCAACTGAACCTGACAGCCTGCCTCTCCGTCTCCAGCCTGGGGCGCGAAGGGGTCAAGGAACTCGCCCGGCAGACCGCCGAACTGCTCAATGCGCGCCCCCTGGAGCCGCGTCTCTTCGACCGCCAGATCGCCTTCAACCTGCTCGCGCAGGTCGGCGCGGTGGATGCCGAGGGGCACAGCGCGATCGAGCGGCGCATCTTCGCGGAGGTGCAGGCCTTGCTTGGCGAGCGTATCGGACCGTTGAACGTTACCTGCATCCAGGCGCCGGTATTCTTCGGCGATAGCCTCAGCGTGACCCTGCAGTGCGCGGAACCGGTGGACCTGGCCGCGGTGACGCGGGTCCTCGATGCGACGAAAGGTATCGAATGGGTCGGCGAGGGCGATTATCCGACGGTGGTCGGCGATGCCCTCGGCCAGGACGAGACCTATGTCGGCCGGGTGAGGGCGGGGCAGGCTGATCCCTGTCAGGTCAATTTGTGGATTGTGTCTGATAATGTGCGAAAAGGTGCCGCGCTGAATGCCGTGCTCCTGGGTGAGTTGTTGATAAAACACTATCTGTAAAAGATACTTACCCACAGATTTGTAGAATTATTCGAGCTTGTTAATACTGGTTCGATCCGCTGCTGCCGGGGAGCGTCCGTCCATGCATGGCTGGGCGAGCGGACAGCAAGCACCGACGCACTCCCTCTCGTGAAACGAGAAAAGATATTAAAACCAAGGGATTACACTATGGTTCGGCTTCGTACACTGGTTCGGGCAATCGCGGCGGCCTCGGTCCTGACTTCCGGCATGGCGCATGGATTGGGACTGGGGGAAATCACCCTGAAGTCGGCGTTGAACCAACCGTTGGATGCCGAGATCGAGCTGCTCGAAGTTCGTGACCTGGGTTCGGGCGAGGTGATCCCGAGCCTGGCGTCGCCGGAAGAGTTCAGCAAGGCGGGCGTCGATCGCCTGTACTACCTCACCGACCTGAAGTTCACGCCGGTGGTGAAGCCCAACGGCAAGAGCGTCATTCGCGTGACCTCGTCGAAGCCGGTGCAGGAGCCCTACCTGAACTTCCTGGTCCAGGTGCTCTGGCCGAATGGCCGCCTGCTGCGCGAGTACACCGTCCTGCTGGATCCGCCGCTGTACTCCCCGCAGGCCGCGGCAAGCGCTCCGCAAGCGCCGGTCAGCGCGCCGCGCGCGACCGGCGCCCCGCGAGCCCCGCAGGCTCCGGCTCCGGTGCGTACCACCGCGCCGGCAGGCAGCGACACCTATCGCACCGTTTCCAACGACACGCTCTGGGAGATCGCCCAGCGCAACCGTACCGATCGCGTTTCCGTACCCCAGGCGATGCTCGCGTTCCAGGAACTGAATCCGGGCGCCTTCGTCGATGGCAACATCAACCGGCTGAAGAGCGGCCAGGTCCTGCGCATTCCCACCGAACAGCAGATGCTGGAGCGCTCGCCGCGCGAGGCGCTGTCCCAGGTGCAGGCGCAGAACCAGAGCTGGCGCGGCAGCCGCAATCCGGCCGCGGGCAGCGCTGGCGCCAGGCAGTTGGATGCGACCCAGCGCAATGCCGCCGGGTCGGCGCCATCCAAGGTCGACGCCACGGACAACCTGCGCCTGGTGTCTGGCGAGGGCAAGGCCAGCAAGGGGGCCGACAAGGGCGGGAAGGGCGACAGCAAGGCGCTCGCCGATACCCTGGCGGTGACCAAGGAAAGCCTCGATAGCACTCGCCGCGAGAACGAGGAACTGCAGAGCCGCATGCAGGATCTGCAGAGCCAGTTGGACAAGCTGCAGAAGTTGATCCAGTTGAAGGACGCCCAGTTGGCCAAGCTGCAAGGGCAGTTGGGCGCCGAAGGCCAGGGCGCAGCCCAGCCGAACGCAGCCCTGCCGGATGCGTCCCAGCCCAATGCAGCCGCGCAGGCGCCGGCTCAGCCCGGGACTCCCGCTGCGGCAGCGCCGACTCCTGCTCCGGCCGGAGAAGCGCCCGCCGCTCCGGCGCAGCCTCCGGTGGCGCCGCCGCCCGCGCCAGCTGCCGAGAAGCCTCCGGCACCTGCCGTTCCGGCGCCCGCTCCGGTACAGGCGGCAGAACAGCCGGCACCGAGCTTCCTCGACGAACTGCTGGCCAACCCGCTGTGGTTGGCGGTGATCGGCGGTAGCGCACTGCTGGCGTTGCTGGTGCTGCTGATGATCCTGTCGCGGCGCAATGCGCAGAAAGAGAAGGAAGAAGCCCAGGCTTTCGCCGCGGATGCCGGCGAGGAACAGGAGGATGCGCTGGACCTGGGAAAGGACGGCTTCGACGACCTGACCCTCGACGAGCCTGAACCGCAGGTCGCAGCCGCTGCGCCGCAGGTCGAGAAGACCACTGCGCAGACTTCCGATGCGCTGGGCGAGGCCGACATCTATATCGCCTACGGGCGTTTCAACCAGGCCGCCGAACTGTTGCAGAACGCCATCTACGACGAGCCGCAGCGCACCGACCTGCGCCTCAAGCTGATGGAAGTCTATGCCGAGATGGGCGATCGCGAAGGTTTCGCTCGCCAGGAAAACGAGCTGCGCGAAATCGGCGGCGCACAGCCGCAGGTCGAGCAGCTCAAGTCGCGCTACCCGGCAATGGTCGCGGTCGCCGCGGTTGCCGGCCTGGCCGGCGCCAAGCTGGCGCAGGACGAGCTGGATAGTTTCAGCCTCGACGATCTGTCGCTCGACGACAGCGGTCACGCGGCCAAGCCGGATGCGGCAGGACAGGATCTCGACGACGCCTTCGACCTGAGCCTGGACGACCTGGGCAGCGACGACGTGCAGGCCGATCTCAAGTCCGACAGCGGGGCGCTGGACGACCTGACCCTGGACAGCGATCTGGACCTGGCGGCCTCGACCGCGGCGGACAAGCCTGTCGACGATCTCGACTTCGGCCTGGATTTCGCGGAGTTGGCAGAGACTCCGAGCCAACCCAAGCATGACGACCTGGGCGATTTCTCCCTGGATCTCGATGCGCCGGAAGACAAGCTTTCGGACGACGACTTCCTGCTTTCGCTGAACGACGAGGTGCCCGCCGCGGCGCCAGCCGACAACGAATTCACCCTCGATACCGAGGCTGCCGAAGAGCCGGCGTTGTCCCTGCCGGACGACTTCGACCTGTCGCTGGCCGACGAGCCGACGGAGCCGGCCGCTCCGGAGAAGGGCGAGGACAGTTTCGCCGCCCAGTTGGACGAGGTGAGCGCGCAGTTGGACGAGTTGGCCAGCAACCTTGACGAGCCGAAGAGCGCGGCGCCGAGTTTCTCCGCCGAGGATGCAGCGGTCGCCTCCGCCCTGGACGGAGACGCCGACGATGACTTCGACTTCCTCTCCGGTGCCGACGAAGCGGCGACCAAGCTGGATCTGGCTCGCGCCTATATCGACATGGGCGATAGCGAAGGCGCGCGCGATATCCTCGACGAAGTCCTGGCCGAAGGTAACGACAGCCAGCAGGCGGAAGCCCGCGAGTTGCTGGAGCGCCTGGCCTGATCCGGAAATGAAGCGACCCTCATGAACGATGTTGTTCCGCCAGCGGCAGCCGAATCGGCTGCCGCTGGCGTTTCCAGAATCGCCCTCGGCATCGAGTACAAGGGCTCCCGCTATCGTGGCTGGCAGCGCCAGGAAGCCGGCGTGCCTTCCGTGCAGGAAGCGCTGGAGCGCGCCTTGTCGAAGGTTGCCGCCGAGCCGGTCGGGGTGATCTGCGCCGGCCGTACCGACGCTGCCGTTCATGCCAGCGGCCAGGTGGTGCATTTCGACACCGTGGTGGAGCGCCCGTTGAAAGCATGGGTGATGGGCACCAACGCCAACCTGCCCGCGGATATCAGTGTGACCTGGGCGAGAGTGATGCCGGCGCATTTCCACGCGCGCTTCTCGGCCATGGCCCGGCGCTATCGGTACGCCATCTACAACGATCCGATCCGCCCGGCGCACCTGGCCGAGGAGGTCACCTGGAACCATCGGCCGCTGGATATCGGGCGGATGCGCGAGGCGGCCCAGGTACTGGTCGGCACCCATGACTTCACCTCGTTCCGGGCGGTGCAGTGCCAGGCCAAGTCGCCGGTCAAGACCATGCATCACGTGCGCTTGCTGGAGCATGGTCGGTTGATCGTGCTGGACATCCGCGGTAACGCTTTCCTTCACCATATGGTGCGCAACATCGCTGGCGTCCTGATGACCATCGGTGCCGGCGAGCGGCCGATCGAATGGGCGAAGGAGGTGCTCGAGGCGCGCGACCGGCGCGCCGGTGGGGTCACCGCTCACCCCTACGGACTCTATCTGGTGCGGGTGGAGTACCCCGGGGAGTTCGAGTTGCCCGAGCGCTACCTGGGGCCGCATTTCCTTTCCGGATTGCCCGATATCGTCGGCTGACGTCGAATCGGGCTTTTGCTACCATCGAGAATTCCCGCCGGACCGGCCGTCCGGCGGTTCGTCGCTCACTCGCCGAGGATTCTCCGTCGTTGCCAGCCGTTCGCATCAAGATCTGCGGTATCACCCGAGTCGAGGACGCCCTGGCCGCCGCCGCGGCGGGCGCCGATGCCATCGGCCTGGTGTTCTATGCGAAGAGCCCGCGGGCGGTGGATATCCATCGGGCGCGGGAAATCGTTCGTGCCCTGCCGCCGTTCGTGACCAGCGTCGGCCTGTTCGTCAACGCCAGCCGCTGCGAACTGGGCGAGATTCTCGATGCGGTGCCGCTGGACCTGCTGCAATTCCATGGCGACGAGCGCGCCGAGGACTGCGAGGGGCATCGGCGACCCTACCTGAAAGCCCTGCGGATGAAGCCCGGCGACGACATCGTCGGGCGCGCGGCGGCATATCCGGGAGCTGCCGGGATTCTCCTGGATACCTATGTGGAAGGCGTGCCCGGCGGCACGGGGGCGGCGTTCGACTGGTCGCTGGTGCCGACCGACCTGGGCAAACCCCTGGTGCTGGCCGGCGGTCTGACGCCGGATAACGTCGGCAGGGCAGTCGAGCAGGTCAAGCCCTACGCGGTGGACGTCAGTGGTGGCGTCGAGGCGAGCAAGGGAATCAAGGATGCGGCGAGGGTCCGCGCGTTCGTGGACGCGGTGCGTTCGCGGCGCCGCGACGAGACATGATGTGACGACGGGCGGCCCTCCGCCGTCCACTAGCGTGTCGCCGTTTCCGCGACAACGCCCGGCCGCCGATAGGGAGGCCAGATATTTCGCGATAGCCGCTCGCCGGGTATCGCCCAGGTGACCGCGCAGGCGGGGGATGGGACAGGCCGCGAAACGTTTCGCAGCCGTGGGGCCCACCGCTGCCGGCGGTCACGAAGATGAATTTGCTCAGGGACGCCGTCACCGGATCGGTGCGGCCATCCCGACCTTGCACTGGAGAACAAAGAGCATGAGCAACTGGCTGGTAGACAAGCTGATCCCTTCCATCATGCGTTCCGAGTCCCAGAAGAGTTCGGTACCGGAAGGCCTGTGGCACAAATGCCCGTCCTGCGAAGCCGTGCTGTACCGTCCGGAGCTGGAAAAGACCTTGGATGTCTGCCCGAAGTGCGACCACCACATGCGCATCAACGCGCGTACCCGCCTGGACATCTTCCTCGATGAGGACGGTCGCGAGGAGCTGGGTGCCGACCTCGAGCCGGTGGACCGCCTGAAATTCCGCGACAGCAAGAAGTACAAGGATCGCCTCGCCGCGGCACAGAAGGACACCGGCGAGAAGGACGCGCTGATCGCCATGAGCGGCAAGCTGCAGGGTATGCCGGTGGTCGCCTGCGCCTTCGAGTTCTCCTTCATGGGCGGTTCGATGGGCGCCATCGTCGGCGAGCGCTTCGTTCGCGCGGCCAACGTCGCCCTGGAGAAGCGCTGCCCGCTGATCTGCTTCTCCGCCTCCGGCGGCGCGCGCATGCAGGAAGCGCTGATCTCGCTGATGCAGATGGCCAAGACTTCGGCGGTCCTGGCGCGCCTGCGCGAAGAAGGCATCCCGTTCGTCTCGGTATTGACCGACCCGGTCTACGGCGGCGTTTCCGCCAGCCTGGCGATGCTCGGCGACGTGATCGTCGGCGAACCCAAGGCGCTGATCGGCTTCGCCGGTCCCCGCGTGATCGAGCAGACCGTCCGCGAGAAGCTGCCGGAAGGCTTCCAGCGTAGCGAGTTCCTCCTCGAACATGGCGCCATCGACATGATCGTGCATCGTGCCGAGTTGCGGCCGCGCCTGGCCAATCTGCTGTCGGCCTTCACTCATTCGCCGAGCCCCGTATCCGCATGACCCAGCGTTCCCTGGCCGATTGGCTGAGCTATCTCGAACAACTCCATCCGACGGCCATCGACATGGGTCTGGAGCGTTCCCGCGAGGTAGCGCGCCGGCTCGGCCTGGGAAGGCCGGCGAAACGCGTGGTCACCGTTACCGGGACCAACGGCAAGGGCTCCACCTGCGTCCTGCTCGCCGAACTGCTGCGTGAGCAGGGGTTGTCGGTCGGGGTCTACAGCTCGCCGCACCTGTTGCGCTACAACGAGCGGGTGCGGATCGATGGCGTCGAGGCCGGCGATGCGCAACTGTGCGACGCCTTCTCCGCGGTGGAGGCCGCACGTGGCGAGATTTCCCTGACCTATTTCGAAATGGGCACTCTGGCCGCCTTCTGGCTGTTCGAGCGCGCCGGGCTGGACTTCGCGGTGCTGGAAGTCGGCCTTGGCGGGCGCCTGGATGCGGTCAACCTGATCGACGCCGACCTGGCGCTGATCACCAGCATCGGCCTGGACCATGCGGACTGGCTGGGCGATACCCGCGAAAGCGTGGCTTTCGAGAAAGCCGGTATCCTGCGCGCCGGCAAACCGGCCCTGTGCGGCGATCTCGATCCCCCGCAGCCATTGCTGGAGCAGGTGGCTGCGCTGGGGGCACCGCTTTACCTGCGCGGTCGCGACTACGACCTGGCGCTCGCCGATCATGGCTGGCACTGGCGCGGGCTGGCCGCGGACGGCCAGGCGCTGGCGCTGCACGATCTGCCGTTGCTCGGGTTGCCCATGGAAAACGCCGCGCTGGCCCTGCAGGCCTACGCGTTGCTCGAGTTGCCCTGGCAGGCGGAGCGCCTGGCCGAGGCGCTGCGGCGGACCCGGGTGACCGGTCGCCTCGATCGCCGCGACCTGTCCTGGAACGGCCAGCCACGCCAGCTCCTGCTGGACGTCGGGCACAATCCCCAGGCCGCCCAGTACCTGGCGCAACGCCTGCGTGCCGCAGCGCCACGAGGACGCTACCTGGCGGTCTTCGGCCTGCTGGCGGACAAAGACCTGGATGGCGTACTGGAACCCTTGACCGGCTTGGTGCAGGATTGGGCCGTTGCACCGTTGCCGACTCCGCGTTCGCGGCCGGCCGCGGAGCTGGAGGCGGCGCTGATCCTGCGCCAGGTTCCGGCGAGCAGTCATGCGGATATCGCCGCCGCCCTGGACGCGCAGTGCGCCAAGGCTACCGCGGATGATGTCATTCTGCTGTTCGGATCGTTCTATAGCGTGGCCGAAGGCCTGGAATGGCTGGCCCGTAGAACGGATAAGGGGGAGTAAATCATGGCCTTGCTGGAAAGAGGGCTGAAGCAGCGCATCGTCGGGGCGTTGGTGCTGATCGCCCTGGCGGTGATCTTCCTGCCGATGCTGTTCACCCGCGAAGACGAGTCGCGCCAGGTCGTGGTGGAAGCGCCGCCGCGCCCGCAATCGCCGGCCATGCCCAGTGTCGAGGTGCAGCCGACCGAGGTGCCGGAACTGCAGCCCGGCGAGGAAGGCATCGCTCCCGAGATCGTCGAGGAAGGCTCCCCGGCCGCCGCCGGCCAGCCCAGCCAGCCGATCGGCGGCCTGCCGGCGACCCCGCCGGCCACCCA
>NZ_KV800314.1:42509-58140 GCF_001810205.1 Pseudomonas sp. HMSC076A11
CGCTGGCGAACAGGTTGACCACGAAACGCCGGCCACCCAGCCGCCCGCCCAGGCCCAGGCCCAGGCGCCGGCCGCCAGCCTGCCGCCAAGCCAGCCGCAACCGCCCGCTGCGCCGCCGAGCCCGCCGCCCGCGGAGAAGCGCCTGGACGCCAACAACCTGCCGCAGAGCTGGTCGGTACAGCTTGCCAGCCTGTCCAACCGGGCGCGCGCCGAGGAATTGCAGAAGACCCTGCGCTCCCAGGGCTACAACGCCTACATCCGCAGCTTCGACGGGATGAACCGGGTCTTCGTCGGGCCGGTGATCCAGCGCGCCGAGGCGGATCGCCTGCGCGACCAGTTGAGCAAGCAGCAGAAGCTCAACGGCTTCGTCGTGCGCTTCCAGCCGGAACGCGGTTGACCGCGACCCGCGGCTTACCGTCGCGGGCGCGCTCTGCTAAAATGCAGCGCCTTTTCTGCTTGTGGGCTGCATAGTGGCATTTACCTGGGTCGATTGGACGATGGTCGCCATCATCGTCGTTTCCAGCCTGATCAGTCTGAGTCGCGGCTTCGTCAAGGAAGCCTTGTCCCTGCTTACCTGGATAGTCGCCGGCGCGGTGGCCTGGATGTTCGGCGGGGCGCTGGCGCAGCACCTGGGCGAGTACATCCAGACCCCCTCGGCCCGCATCATCGCAGCCTGCGCGCTGCTGTTCATCGCGACCCTGCTGCTCGGGGCGCTGGTCAACTACCTCATCGGCGAACTGATCCGGGTCACCGGCCTCTCCGGCACCGACCGCTTCCTCGGCATGGTCTTCGGCGGTGCGCGCGGCGTACTGCTGGTCGTGCTGCTGGTCGGCCTGCTCAGCCTGGCCCCGGTACAGCAGGACCCTTGGTGGCAGCAGTCGGTGCTGATGCCGCATTTCCTGATGGTTGCCGACTGGTCGAAGAACTTCATTCTCGGTTTCGCCGGCCAGTGGTTGCCGGCCGCGCCGATAACGCCGCCGAGCGGCATCGGCGGGCTGCTTCCCAGCCAGTGATTTTGGCGGGACACTGGCCGAGGCCGGGTCCCGCGGTTTTCCAGGGCGGCGCGTCGATGGCGCGGCGCCGGCGGCACAGGACGTGCCGCGAGCCAGTCGGCGGCGAAGGTCGCCGATTCGCGGGAGCCAGCGGCCCACAGGCCCTGGTCAGCTCGATGGTCCGGGACGGACCGATCGCGCTTCCCATCTTTCCAGCTTGAGCCAAGTAGGGGTTGCGTCACATGTGTGGCATCGTCGGTATCGTGGGCAAGTCGAACGTCAATCAGGCGCTGTATGACGCGCTCACCGTCCTCCAACATCGCGGCCAGGACGCTGCCGGTATCGTCACCTGCCATGACGATAAGCTGTACCTGCGCAAGGACAACGGCCTGGTCCGCGACGTCTTCCAGCAGCGCCACATGCAGCGCCTGATCGGCAGCGTCGGCATCGGCCATGTGCGTTACCCGACCGCCGGCAGCTCCAGCTCGGCGGAAGCGCAGCCGTTCTACGTCAACTCGCCCTACGGCATCACCCTGGCGCACAACGGCAACCTGACCAATGTCGAGCAGTTGGCCAAGGAAATCTACGAATCCGACCTGCGCCACGTGAACACCAACTCCGATTCGGAAGTGCTGCTCAACGTGTTCGCCCACGAGCTGGCGGTGCGCAACAAGCTGCAGCCCACCGAGGAGGACATCTTCGCCGCGGTTTCCTGCGTGCACGACCGTTGCGTCGGCGGCTACGCGGTGGTGGCGATGATCACCGGCCATGGCATCGTCGGTTTCCGCGACCCCAATGCGATCCGTCCGATCGTCTTCGGCCAGCGGCATACCGAGAATGGCGTCGAATACATGATCGCCTCCGAGAGCGTGGCCCTGGACGTACTCGGCTTCACCCTGATCCGCGACCTGGCGCCGGGCGAGGCGGTGTACATCACCGAGGAAGGCAAGCTCTATACCCGCCAGTGCGCGAAGGCGCCGAAGTACGCGCCGTGCATCTTCGAGCACGTCTACCTGGCGCGTCCGGATTCGATCATGGACGGCATCTCGGTGTACAAGGCGCGCCTGCGCATGGGCGAGAAGCTTGCCGACAAGATCCTCCGCGAGCGTCCCGACCACGACATCGACGTGGTCATCCCGATCCCGGACACCAGCCGCACCGCGGCGCTGGAACTGGCCAACCGGCTCGGCGTGAAGTTCCGCGAGGGCTTCGTCAAGAACCGCTACATCGGCCGCACCTTCATCATGCCCGGCCAGGCGGCGCGGAAGAAATCCGTGCGGCAGAAGCTCAACGCCATCGAGCTGGAGTTCCGCGGCAAGAACGTGATGCTGGTGGATGACTCCATCGTCCGCGGCACCACCTGCAAGCAGATCATCCAGATGGCCCGCGAGGCCGGGGCGAAGAACGTCTACTTCTGCTCCGCCGCGCCGGCCGTGCGCTACCCCAACGTCTACGGCATCGACATGCCGAGTGCGCACGAGCTGATCGCGCACAATCGCAGCACCGAGGACGTCAGCAAGCTGATCGGCGCCGACTGGCTGGTCTACCAGGACCTGCCCGACCTGATCGACGCGGTCGGCGGCGGCAAGATCAAGATCGATCACTTCGACTGCGCCGTGTTCGACGGCGAGTACGTGACCGGCGACGTCAACGAGGCCTACCTGAACCGGATCGAACAGGCGCGCAACGATGCGACCAAGGCCAAGAGCCAGGCGGTCAGCGCGATCATCGATCTGTACAACGACTGACAAAGGGGAGAGCGGCATGACTCAGGACTGGGATGCCGGGCGTCTCGACAGCGACCTGGAAGGCGCGGCCTTCGACACCCTGGCGGTTCGCGCCGGGCAACGGCGGACGCCGGAGGGCGAGCACGGCGAGGCGCTGTTCACCACTTCCAGCTACGTCTTCCGCACCGCCGCCGACGCGGCCGCGCGGTTCGCCGGCGAAGTGCCGGGCAACGTCTATTCGCGCTACACCAACCCCACGGTACGCACCTTCGAGGAGCGCATCGCCGCCCTCGAAGGAGCCGAGCAGGCGGTGGCCACGGCGTCGGGCATGTCGGCGATCCTCGCCCTGGTGATGAGCCTGTGCAGCTCCGGCGACCACGTGCTGGTCTCGCGCAGCGTGTTCGGCTCGACCATCAGCCTGTTCGACAAGTACTTCAAGCGCTTCGGTATCCAGGTCGACTATCCGCCGTTGAGCGATCTCGCGGCCTGGGAGGCGGCGTGCAAGCCGAATACCAAGCTGTTCTTCGTCGAGTCGCCATCCAACCCGCTGGCCGAGCTGGTGGATATCGCCGCGCTGGCCGAGATCGCCCACGCCAAGGGTGCGCTGCTGGCGGTGGACAACTGCTTCTGCACGCCGGCCCTGCAACAGCCGCTGAAGCTCGGTGCGGACGTGGTGATCCACTCCGCGACCAAGTACATCGACGGCCAGGGCCGGGGCATGGGCGGGGTGGTCGCCGGTCGCGGCGAGCAGATGAAGGAAGTGGTCGGCTTCCTCCGCACCGCCGGACCGACCCTCAGCCCGTTCAACGCCTGGCTGTTCCTCAAGGGCCTGGAAACCCTGCGTATCCGCATGCAGGCGCACAGCGCCAGTGCCCTGGCCCTGGCCGAATGGCTGGAGCGCCAGCCGGGCATCGAGCGGGTCTACTACGCGGGCCTGCCGAGCCATCCTCAGCATGAGTTGGCCCGGCGCCAGCAGAGCGGCTTCGGCGCGGTCGTCAGCTTCGACGTGAAGGGCGGGCGCGATGCCGCCTGGCGCTTCATCGACGCTACCCGGATGGTCTCGATCACCACCAACCTGGGCGACACCAAGACCACCATCGCCCACCCGGCGACCACCTCCCACGGTCGACTGTCCCCCGAGGACCGCGCGCGCGCCGGGATCGGCGACAGCCTGATCCGGGTCGCGGTCGGCCTGGAAGACCTCGACGACCTCAAGGCCGACATGGCTCGGGGGCTGGCTGCGCTGTGATCGAACCCAACCTGCGAGGCAACGGCAAGGTCGCCCTGGTCACCGGGGCGGCCCGGGGCATTGGCCTGGGCATCAGTGCCTGGCTGATCGCCGAGGGCTGGCAGGTAGTGCTTGCCGACAACGACCGTGAACGCGGGGCCAGGGTGGCCGAGGCGCTGGGCGAGCACGCCTGGTTCGTGGCCATGGACGTGGCCCAGGAGGGCCAGGTGGCGATGAGCGTGGCCGAGGTGCTCGGTCAGTTCGGCCGCCTCGACGGCCTGGTCTGCAACGCCGCCATCGCCAATCCGCGCAATACGCCGCTGGAGGCGCTGAGTCTCGGCGAGTGGACCCGGACCCTGGCGGTCAACCTGACCGGTCCGATGCTGCTGGCCAAGTACTGCACGCCTTATCTGCGCGCGCACAATGGCGCCATCGTCAACATCGCCTCGACTCGTGCCCACCAGTCGGAGCCTGACTCCGAGGCCTACGCCGCGAGCAAGGGCGGGTTGCTGGCGCTGACCCATGCCCTGGCCGCCAGCCTGGGCCCGGATATCCGTGTCAATGCGCTCAGCCCCGGCTGGATCGATACCCGCGAGGCCGCCGAGCGCGAGGCTGCGCCGCTGACCGAGCTGGACCACGACCAGCACCTGGTCGGCCGGGTCGGAACGGTGGAGGATGTCGCGTCGCTGGTGGCTTGGCTGCTCTCCGAGGACGCCGGTTTCGTCACCGGCCAGGAATTCCTGGTCGATGGCGGCATGACCCGGAAAATGATCTACCTCGACTGAGTTGGTGGGGAGATGCGGAAAAGGCGCTGTTCCGAAAGGAGCAGCGCCTTTTTTTCGTATGAGGCCGCCTTGCCGGTATGGCGCCGTTATTCCGTCTTCAGTTCGCGCAGATCGACGGCCTGTCCATCGAACAACTGGTTGGCGTTGGTCGGCAGGATGCTGGGTCGTCCCTCCGGGCCGCGAGTGCCGTCGATGACCCGGATGTCGCTGTATTTCTTGCCCGAGAGCGCGGCGAGACCGGCGCTGTCGCGGACCACCGTAGGACGCAGGAAGACCATCAGGTTGCGCTTGGTGTGGGTGTCCTTGGTGGAACGGAACAGGCGACCGAGCAATGGGATGTCCCCGAGCAGGGGAACCTTCGACTCGGCTTGGGAAACGTCGTCCTGGATCAGGCCGCCGATCACGATCACTTGGCCGTTCTCGGCGAGGATGGTGCTCTTGATCGAGCGCTTGCTGGTGATCAGGTCGGTATTGTTGCGCTGCTGGGCGTTGGGCAGCAGGGCCGAGATCTCCTGCTCGATCTCCAGGCGCAGGGCCGCGCCGTCGTTGATGTGCGGAGTGACCTTGAGGCTGACGCCGATATCCTTGCGCTCCACGGTGGTGAACGGGTTGCTCGAACCTTCGCTGTTGGTGGTGTAGGAGCCGGTCTGGAACGGTACGTTCTGGCCGACCAGAATCTCCGCTTTCTGGTTGTCCAGGGTCAACAGGCTCGGGGTCGACAGCAGGTTGCTCTTGGTGTTGGCCGAGAGCGCGGTGACCAGCGCGCCGAAGCTGCTGCTGCCGATGCCGACGATGGCGCCGTCGGGGATGGATTCCGGTGCCTTGTTGCTCTCGAGCGATTGCAGCAGGGTGCCGATGGACAGTCCGGTATTGGCGAAGTTGGTCTTGGTTCCGCCCATGCCGCCCTTGTTGATCGCCCATTGCACGCCGACGGCATCCTGGATGTCGCCGGAGATCTCGACGATGGCCGCTTCCACCAATACCTGGGCACGCGGCACGTCGAGCTGGCGAACGATGTCTTCGAGAGCGTTGACCGTGTCCGGGTCGGCCAGCAGGACCAGGGCGTTGGTGCTTTCGTCGGCACGGATGAGGATGTTGCTCGGTCGGCCGCCGCCGGTCTGTTCGCCGCCCTGGCCGCCATTGTTCTTCATGCCTTCGGAAATCTGGCCGAGGGTTTCCGCGAGGGTCTTGGCGTCGTTGTGGCGCAGGCGGATCACCCGGGTGTTGGCTGAGCGCGCGGTCGGGGTGTCCAGCGATTGCGCCAGTTGCACCAGCTTGGCGCGCGCCTGCGGCGGGCCGAGGATGATCAGGCGGTTGGTGCGCGCGTCGGCGATCACCTGGGCGCCCGCCGCGCCCTTGGCCTGGCCGCGGCTCATGGCGTTGTTGAGCACCTCGGCGGCGTCCATCACCCAGCCGTAGCGCAGGTTGATCACGCTGTAGTCGTGGCTGCCCTTCTGGTCGAGCTGGCGGATCACGTCTTCTATTCGCGCGATATTGGCGCTGCGGTCGCTGATGATCAGCGCGTTGGCCGAGGGCACCGCGGCGAGGTGGCCATATTGTGGGACCAGCGGACGGATCAGCGGGATGAGTTCCGATACCGGGCTCTGCTGCACCTGGATCACCCGCGTCTCCAGGCGATCCGGCGCGCTCTGGCCGCCGCCGGCCTCGGTCTTGGCCTCGGCGTTGGGCACGATGCGCGCCTGGTCGCCCTGGGCAACCACGGTGAAGCCGTGGGTGCTCATCACCGAGAGGAACAACTGGTAGACCTCGCTCAACGAGAGCTGGGCCTTGGAGACCACGCTGACCTGGCCCTTGACCCGCGGGTCGACGACGAAGGTCTCGCCGGTGATTTCGGAAATCTGGTCGATGAATTCGCGGATGTCGGCATCCTTGAGGTTGATCGTCCAGTGCGCCTCCTGCTGGTTGCCGGCCGGGACGAAGGCGTTCCCGCCGCTGTTTTCGGCGTGCGCCGCCTGGATGCCGAGGGCCAGGCTGAGAAGGACGGCGGGAACGTACGAACGACTGGAAGGGGCAAACAGGGCGCGGAGCAAAGGCTGGGACATCGGGTCAGTCGCTTTCCGTAGGCGTGGTCGTGGGCTCGCTCGAGTCTTCTTCGGCGGGTTCTGCGATGGGCGTGGCTTCCATCTGCTGGCGCAAGGCGTCCAGGCGCTCGCGCAATGCTGCAGCGTTCTCATCCTGCAGGCTTTGCAGTTGTTCGATCGAGTCGTTCTCGCTTGTAATGTCGTCCGCGCTGGCCAGCAGTCCCCCGGAACGGTGCGGGAAGGGCAGGCTTTCCAGGCGCCCGCCGCGCTGCAGTTCGACGCGGTCGCGGTAGACCGCGTGCAGCTTCACGCCGTCGCTGATCTCGCCGCCGACCGCGTAGCGGTGCGGCTTGTCGCCCTGGCGCTGGATGATCGCGCTGGACAGCTTGGGATCGCTCTGGACGAAGCTGCCCTTGAGCACCAGGTCGAGGTTGGTGGCCGGTGGCGGGGCGTTGGGGTCCTGGGCGCTGGTGCCGAAGAGGCGCGCCAGGCGGGTCGGATCGCTGCGGATCGACTCGTGGCTGACCGGCGAGGCGGCGACGGCTACCGGGCTGCGTTGCAGGCGCAACCAGCCGGCCGCCTGCCAGGCGAGGCTGATGCTCATGGCGATGATCAGGGCAACAGCCAGAAGGGCCGGGGCGTACCGCTGCAGCCAGCGGGAAGAGGCGCCGGAGAAAGGCAATACATCACTCCTGGTCTTTATCGTTATGTCTGAAGATCGCCGAGGGATCATAGCAGTTCGTTGCCAGTAGGCTACCTACTTCTATCAATAGGTGTGACTGGCCGGGCCAGGCACGCTTGTGCTTAAGATAACGGCTCGCCAGGATACTTCTGCAAGAGGAACTCGGGATCGGCCGCACAAAACGACTAACAACTAACAATACTGACGGTAACCGTTCAGTGGTCATATACGACCAAGATACTTCTGTAAGGTTACCGCTATAAGGCATCCATGATGACAGCCCCATTACCCGACATCGCCGCGCCGGCCGCACCGCCACGGCGTCTGCCGTTCAGCTTCGCCAAGCGCCAGGGCCTGCTGTTCCTGTGCCTGGAGGAGCAGTACTGGCTGGCCTGCCGGCCGCAGGTGGAGCTGGCGGCGATCGCCGAGGCGCAGCGCTTCGCCGGCCGCCGCCTGCCGCTCAAGGCACTCGGCGAGGACGCCTTCAACCAGGCCCTGGCGGCCTCCTACCAGCACGATTCCTCGGCGGCCATGCAGCTCGCCGAGGACCTCGGCGGCAGCCTGGACCTCGCCGCGCTGGCCGACCAGGTCCCGGAAACCGAGGACCTGATGGAGCAGGAGGACGACGCGCCGATCATTCGCCTGATCAACGCGATCCTCGGCGAGGCGATCCGCGAGAACGCCTCGGACATCCACCTGGAAACCTTCGAGAA
Source organism: Pseudomonas sp. HMSC076A11 (assembly GCF_001810205.1). NCBI lineage: Bacteria > Pseudomonadati > Pseudomonadota > Gammaproteobacteria > Pseudomonadales > Pseudomonadaceae > Pseudomonas > Pseudomonas sp. HMSC076A11. Next base: position 50,679 of record NZ_KV800314.1, read on the forward strand.
GCGCCTGGTGGTGCGCTTCCGCGTCGACGGCGTGCTGCGCGAGGTGCTGGAGCCCAAGCGCGAGCTGGCGGCCCTGCTGGTATCGCGGATCAAGGTCATGGCGCGGCTGGACATCGCCGAGAAGCGTATTCCCCAGGATGGGCGGATTTCCCTGCGGGTCGGCGGGCGCGAGGTGGACATCCGCGTCTCGACCCTGCCCTCGGCCAACGGCGAACGGGTGGTGCTGCGTCTGCTCGACAAGCAGGCCGGGCGCCTGAACCTGCAGCACCTGGGCATGAGCGAGCGCGACCGCAAGCTGATGGACGAAACGGTGCGCAAGCCGCACGGCATCCTGCTGGTCACCGGCCCCACCGGCTCGGGCAAGACTACCACCCTGTACGCCAGCCTGACCACGCTCAACGACCGCACGCGGAACATCCTCACCGTCGAGGATCCGATCGAATATCACCTGGAGGGCATCGGCCAGACCCAGGTCAACGCCAAGGTCGACATGACCTTCGCCCGCGGCCTGCGGGCGATCCTCCGGCAGGACCCGGACGTGGTGATGGTCGGCGAGATCCGCGACCGGGAGACCGCCGAGATCGCGGTGCAGGCTTCGCTGACCGGCCACCTGGTGCTCTCGACCCTGCACACCAACAGCGCCATCGGCGCGATCACCCGCCTGGTGGACATGGGCATCGAGCCGTTCCTGCTGTCCTCCTCCATGCTTGGCGTGCTGGCCCAGCGCCTGGTGCGGGTGCTCTGCCCGGCGTGCAAGGAGCCCTACCGCGCCGACGAGGCCGAGTGCGCGCTGCTCGGCGTCGATCCCACCGCGCCGCCGACCCTGCATCGCGCCCGCGGCTGCGGCGAGTGCCACCAGCATGGCTATCGCGGGCGTACCGGTATCTATGAGCTGGTGGTGTTCGACGACCACATGCGCTCGCTGATCCACAACGAATCCTCCGAGCAGGAAATGACCCGGCATGCCCGCACCAGCGGACCGAGCATCCGCGACGACGGTCGGCGCAAGGTGCTGGAAGGCGTCACCACGGTCGAGGAAGTCCTGCGCGTGACCCGGGAAGAATAATGGCCGCCTTCGAATACCTCGCCCTCGACCCCAGCGGTCGCCAGCAGAAGGGCGTGCTGGAGGCGGACAGCGCGCGCCAGGTCCGCCAGTTGCTGCGCGAGCGCCAATTGGCGCCGCTCGACGTGAAGCCCACCCGTACCCGCGAGCAGAGCGGGCAGGGCGGGCGCCTGACGTTCGCCCGTGGACTGTCCGCGCGCGACCTGGCATTGGTGACCCGGCAACTGGCGACCCTGGTCCAGGCCGCGTTGCCGATCGAGGAGGCGCTGCGCGCCGCCGCGGCGCAGTCCACCTCGCAGCGCATCCAGTCGATGCTTCTCGCGGTGCGCGCCAAGGTCCTCGAAGGCCATAGCCTGGCCGGCAGCCTGCGCGAGTTTCCCACCGCCTTTCCCGATCTGTACCGGGCGACTGTAGCTGCCGGCGAGCATGCCGGGCACCTCGGCCCGGTGCTGGAGCAACTTGCCGACTACACCGAGCAGCGCCAGCAGTCGCGGCAGAAGATCCAGCTGGCGCTGCTCTATCCGGTGATCCTGATGGTCGCTTCGCTGGCCATCGTCGGCTTCCTGCTGGGCTACGTGGTGCCCGACGTGGTCCGGGTGTTCATCGACAGCGGGCAGACCCTGCCGCTGTTGACCCGCGTGCTGATCGGCGTCAGCGACTGGGTCAAGGCCTGGGGCGCGCTGGCCTTCGTCGCGGCGATCGGCGGGGTGATCGGCTTCCGCTACGCGCTGCGCAAGGATGCCTTTCGCGAGCGCTGGCATGGCTTCCTGCTGCGCGTGCCGCTGGTCGGTCGGCTGGTGCGTTCCACCGACACCGCGCGCTTCGCCTCGACCCTGGCGATCCTCACCCGCAGCGGCGTGCCGCTGGTGGAGGCGCTGGCGATCGCCGCCGAGGTGATCGCCAACCGGATCATCCGCAACGAAGTGGTCAAGGCCGCGCAGAAGGTCCGCGAGGGCGCCAGCCTGACCCGCTCGCTGGAAGCCACCGGGCAGTTTCCGCCGATGATGCTGCACATGATCGCCAGCGGCGAGCGCTCCGGCGAGCTGGACCAGATGCTGGCGCGCACCGCGCGCAACCAGGAGAACGACCTGGCGGCGCAGATCGGCCTGATGGTCGGCCTGTTCGAACCGTTCATGCTGATATTCATGGGCGCGGTGGTGCTGGTCATCGTCCTGGCCATTCTTCTTCCGATCCTTTCTCTCAACCAACTCGTGGGGTAATCGCGTGAATCAGAGCCGCCCATTGCAGCGTCGCCAACAGTCGGGCTTCACCCTGATCGAAATCATGGTCGTGGTGGTCATCCTCGGCATCCTCGCCGCCCTGGTGGTGCCGCAGGTAATGAGCCGTCCCGACCAGGCCAAGGTCACCGTGGCCAAGGGCGACATCAAGGCCATCGCTGCCGCGCTGGACATGTACAAGCTGGACAACTTCGCCTATCCGAGCACCCAGCAGGGCCTCGAGGCGCTGGTGAAGAAGCCCACCGGCAATCCGCAGCCGAAGAACTGGAACAAGGACGGCTACCTGAAGAAGCTGCCGGTCGATCCGTGGGGCAATCCCTACCAGTACCTGGCGCCGGGCACCAAGGGCCCGTTCGACCTGTATTCGCTGGGCGCCGACGGCAAGGAAGGCGGCAGCGACAACGACGCCGACATCGGTAACTGGGACAACTGACCGGACATGCGGGCTTCGCGCGGCTTCACCCTCATCGAGCTGATGGTGGTGATGGTCATCATCAGCGTACTGATCGGCCTGGCGGTGCTCAGCACCGGCTTCGCCAGCACCTCGCGGGAGCTGGACAGCGAGGCCGAGCGGCTCGCCGGGCTGATCGGCGTGCTGACCGACGAGGCCGTGCTGGACAACCGCGAGTACGGCCTGCGCCTGGAGCGCGATGCCTACCAGGTACTGCGCTACGACGAAGCGAAGGCGCGCTGGTTGCCGGTGGCGCGCGACAGCCACCGCCTGCCGGAGTGGGCGGAGCTGACCTTCGAGCTGGACGGCCAGCCGCTGGTGCTGGCTGGCAGCAAGGGCGAGAAGGAGCAGAAGAAAGGCACCGACCAGCCGCAATTGCTGATCCTCTCCAGTGGCGAACTCAGTCCGTTCCGCCTGCGCCTGGCCGAGCGCGGACCCGAGGGGCGGGCGTTGTCGCTGAGCAGCGACGGTTTCCGCCTGCCACGGGTCGAGGTGGCGCGGCGATGAAGCGCGCGCGTGGTTTCACCCTGCTGGAAGTGCTGGTGGCCCTGGCGATCTTCGCCATGGTCGCGGCCAGCGTGCTCAGTGCCAGCGCGCGCAGCCTGCAGAACGCCTCGCGGCTGGAAGACAAGACCCTGGCGATGTGGATCGCCGACAACCGTCTCAACGAATTGCAACTGGAACAGACGCCGCCCTCCAGCGGCCGCAACCAGGGCGAGCTGGAGTTCGCCGGGCGCCGCTGGGAGTGGCGCACCCAGGTCGACAGCACCGCCGAGCAGGATATGCGGCGGGTGATCGTCTGGGTCGCGGCGAAGCCCCTTGGCCGCGAGCGTGGCAGCATCGAGGAACGCGCCGCGGCGCGCCTCGTCGGTTTCCTCGGGAGCCAGCCATGAGGCTACAGCGGGGCTTCACCCTGCTCGAGCTGCTGATCGCCATCGCCATCTTCGCCCTGCTGGCCCTGGCCACCTACCGCATGTTCGACAGCGTGATGCAGACCGACCAGGCGACTCGCGTGCAGGAGCAGCGCATGCGCGAGCTGGTGCGGGCGATGGGCGCGCTGGAGCGCGACCTGACCCAGGCGGTCGAACGTCCGGTACGCGACGAACTGGGCGATAACCGTGGCGCCTTCCTCAGCGAGGGCGAGAACGACCAGATCGTCGAATTCACCCGTGGCGGCTGGCGCAACCCGCTCGGTCAGGCGCGCTCGCGCCTGCAGCGGGTGCGCTGGTCGCTGTCCGGGGAGACCCTCGAACGCCGCTACTGGCTGGTTCTGGACCGCGCCCAGGACAGCAAGCCACGGGTGCAGCAGGTGCTGGACGGGGTTACCGCGCTGAGCTGGCGCTTCCTCGACAAGGAGCACAACTGGCAGGGCCACTGGCCGACCGACGAAGGCAGCGAGGAGGAGCGCCTGGAAAGCCTGCCGCTGGCGGTGGAGATGACCCTGGAGCACCGCCACTACGGCAAGCTGGTGCGCGTCTGGCGTCTGCTCGATCCGCCGCTCAAGCAGGACCAGCCGCAGGGCCAGCCGGGCGGCGAGAATGGCGAGGGCGGAGTGCCGCAGCCGCCGGAAGGCATGCCGGGGGCGCCGGAATGAGGCGCGGGCAGAACGGCGTCGCGCTGATCACCGTGCTGCTGGTGGTGGCGGTGGTGACCATCGTCTGCGCCGGGCTGATCATCCGCCAGCAGTTGGCGATACGCAGCAGCGCCAACCAGTTGCACGTGCGCCAGGCCTGGCACTATGCGCTGGGCGGCGAACGCCTGGCGGAAGCGGTGCTGCGCCGCGACCTGCGCCAGGGCGGCGAGAATACCCGCGAGCCGGTGGACCACCTGGGCGAGGCCTGGGCGCGACCGATGACGCCGTTCAAGCTGGACGACGGCGGCGAGCTGCGGGTGCGGATCGAGGACCCCAGCGGGCGTTTCAACCTCAACGGACTGGTGCGCAAGCGCAAGGTCAAGCCGGACTCGGTGAAGCAGTTCCGTCGCCTGCTGGCCACCCTGGGGATGAAGGAAGAGATCGTCCAGGGCTTGCCGGACCGGCTGGCCGACTGGCTCGACGCCGACCAGAATCCGCAGGGCGAGCAAGGCGCCGAGGACAACCAGTACCTGCTGGAAGCGCCGGCGTACCGCGCCGCCAACCGCAGTTTCAAGGACGTGTCCGAGCTGCGCCTGCTGAAATTGTCGGAAGCCGACTATCGACGCCTGCTGCCGTTCGTCAGCGCCTTGCCCGAAGATGCGCCGCTGAACGTGAACACTGCCAGCGTGCCGGTGCTGGCCGCCATGTTCGAGATCGATCCGGGACAGGCGGAAAACATCGTGGACGCCCGCGGTCGGGAAGGTTTCCAGAGCAAGGACGATTTCACCAAGCATCTGACCCAGTTGGGTTCGAAGACCGGAAACGTCAGTTATGCCGTCGGCACCCGCTACTTCCAGGTGATCAGCGAGGTCAGCCTGGGCGACCGCCGGCAGGTGCTGGTGAGTACCTTGCAGCGGGGCAAGGACGGCAAGATACGCGTGATGGCCCGCGACATGGGGCAGGGCGGCCTGCCCATCCCGTCGACGGGCGGCGACGATTGGAAGAAGGACGAGCGATGAGTGGAGTGAGTGCGCTGTTCCTGCCGCCCGCCAGCACGGCGGGGGCCGATGGGGAACTGGCGGTATGGTGGGTGCAGGATGGCGAGTGCCGGCGCGCGCCGTTCGCCCAGGCGCTGGCGGAGATCCGCGCGCCCTGGCGGCTGTACCTGCCGGTGGAGGCGGTGACCGCCTGCGCGGTGAACCTGCCTACACAGAAGGCGCGCTGGTTGCGCCAGTCGCTGCCGTTTGCGGTGGAGGAACAACTGGCCGACGATGTCGAGCAGATGCACCTTGCCCTTGGTCCGGCGCTGGCCGACGGCCGCCACCGGGTATTCGCCGTGCAGCGCACCTGGCTCGCCGCCTGGCTGGCGCTGGCCGAGGGCGCGGGCAAGGCACCGGCTTCGCTGCATGTCGATGCCGATTGCCTGCCGGGCGAGGGCAGTTGCCTGTTCTGGCTGGAAGAGCGCTGGTTGCTCGGCGGCAGCGGCGCCGTACGCCTGGCCTGCGGCAGCGAGGATTGGCCGGTACTGCGCGACAGTTGCCCGCCGCCGCAGCGGGCCTTCGCCGCGCAGGAGGTGGCGCCCCTGGAGGGGGTGGAAGTCCAGGCCCTGGCGGGCAATCCGCACGTCTGGCTGAGCGAGCAGCCGCTGGGCACCGACCTGGCCCAGGCCGAGTTCGCCGCGCGCCAGCAGAGCAGCCAGTGGCGCCGCTGGCGGCCGCTGCTGGGGTTGGTCGGGCTGTGGCTGGTATTGCAATGGGGCTTCACCCTGGTCCAGGCCTGGCAGTTGCAGCGCGAAGGCGACCGCTACGCGGCGCAGAGCGCAGAACTCTACCGCCAGTTGTTTCCCGAGGACCGCAAGCTGATCAACCTGCGCGCGCAGTTCGACCAGCACCTGGCCGACAGCGCCAGCAGCGGCGGCGAGGGCCAGTTGCTCGGCCTGCTTGGCCAGGCCGCCACGGTGATCGGCGGCGAGCCGACGGTGAGCGTCGAGCAACTGGACTTCAGCGCCGCTCGCGGCGACGTCGCCCTCCAGGTGCGGGCTCCCGGTTTCGACGTGCTGGAACGGCTGCGTTCGCGTCTCAGCGAGTCCGGGCTGGCGGTGCAGCTGGGTTCGGCCAGCCGCGATGGCTCGACGGTCAGCGCGCGCCTGGTGATAGGAGGTTGAGATGAAGGTGATGACGCAATTCCACGAGCGCCTCAGGGCCCAGGCGGAAACCTCGCAGCTGGCGATCCGCTGGCGCGGGCTGCCGGCGCGGGACCGCCTGGCGCTGCTCTGGCTCGGCGCGTTCCTCCTGCTGGTGATGCTCTACCTGGCGCTGTGGCGCCCGGCCGAGCGCCATTTGCAGTCGGCGCGGCAGTACTTCACCGAACAGCGCGCGCTGCATGCCTACATCCAGCAGCAGGCGCCCAACGTGCGCCAGGCCGATGCCGCGGCGCCGCAGGCGCAGATCGACCCGGCGGCGCTGCAGGGCATGGTCACGGCTTCGGCGGCCCAGGCCGGACTGAGTGTCGAGCGCCTCGACAACGAAGGCGAGGGCGCCGTGCAGGTGGCCCTGCAGCCGGCGCCATTCGCCAAGCTGCTGCCCTGGCTGGAGCAGTTGAACGGGCAGGGCGTGCAGGTGGTGGAGGCCGGCCTGGACCGCCAGGTCGACGGCCGGGTCTCGGCGCGCCTGAGCCTGCGGGTCGAGTGAGCGGCCCGTGGCTGGGCCCGGCCTGGGCCCCGGCGCCGACCGTGGCGACAGGCGATCGCCGAAATTTCAAAAAAAATTCAATCAGGGCATTGACTTAGGTTTTTCGGTCGGTAGAATGCGCCCCACTTCGAGAGTGAAGGGTGATTAGCTCAGCTGGGAGAGCATCTGCCTTACAAGCAGAGGGTCGGCGGTTCGATCCCGTCATCACCCACCAATCTCGCAAGTTACGCGCAGCGGTAGTTCAGTCGGTTAGAATACCGGCCTGTCACGCCGGGGGTCGCGGGTTCGAGTCCCGTCCGCTGCGCCATTCACTTCCCCTCCCGAGTTCACCACCCCGAACTCGCCGTCTTCCACTAGAAGGCGGGCAGCCTGGCTGCAACGAGAGGAAGTCGCTTTACCGGGCATCTTGCCCAGCCGACGCGCAGCGGTAGTTCAGTCGGTTAGAAT
>NZ_KV800314.1:58240-104457 GCF_001810205.1 Pseudomonas sp. HMSC076A11
GGGTCGCGGGTTCGAGTCCCGTCCGCTGCGCCATACATCTTCACCACGCCGAGGCGGGGTGAGCCACGAAGAAAGCGGCCAATGGCCGCTTTTTTCGTTTCCGTCGTCCCCTGCGTCTTCCGCTTTCTCCTTGTTTGCCGGATTTCCTGCTCCGTCGGTCCGCGCGCGGTAATCCCGCTGTCATCTTCCTCGTCTACAGCTGAAAGACACAGACGAACGAAGGTGATCCGCGATGGACGACTACCAGGAAGAACTGCTGGAGCAGCATGCCGCCGAATGCGATCTGCCAGAGCCGGCGGACGACGCCACCGAGATGTGATCAGGCGCTCTGTCGCTGGGCGCGGCGGAATTCGCCGGGCGTCTGCCCGCTCCAGCGCTTGAAGGCGCGCTGGAAGGCTTCCGCCGAGGCGAAGCCGAGCAGGTAGGCGATTTCGCCGAAAGCCAGGTCGGTCTCGCGGATGTAGACCATCGCCAGGTCGCGGCGGGTGTCGTTGAGGATGCTGCGGAACTGGGTGCCTTCCTCGGCCAGCTTGCGCCGCAGGGTCCAGGTCGGCAACTTGAGGCGCGCGGCGATTTCCTCGAGGTCCGGTTCGCGACCATTGAGCATCGGCCCCAGCAGGCGGCTGACGCGCTCGCGCCAACTGCGGGTGCGGGTCAACTGCTCCAGTTCGCGGTTGCAGAGTTCCAGCATCTGGTTCCAGGTGCTCGGACAGTGCTCGGCATTCGCCAGGGCCAGGCTGGCCTGGCTCAGGCGCAACTGGTTGGTCGGCGCGCCGAATTCCACCGGGCAGCCGAAGAATGCCTCGTAGCGCTCGGCCCAAGGCGGCGCTGGATATTCGATCTCCACCCGCTCCGCTTTCAACGGCTGCCTTGCCAGGGCGCCGAGATGGCTGATCCAGCCTGCCAGCACCGAATCGACGACGAAGCGGTTATAGGCGTTATAAGGGCTGATCGAATAGAAGCGCAGCCAGGCGCCGCCGGCGTCTTCCACCAGGCTCGACTGGCCCCGGTAGTTCTGCGCGTAAAGCGGTTCCAGGTGGATCATTGCCCGCGCGGCGGCGCGCAGGTTGGGCGCCTGGGCGACGCTGACGCCGGCCAGGCCCATCTGTCCGAGACGGCTCAGGCGGCCCATCTGCAGGCCAAGGGCGGGGTCGCCGCTGAGCTGTATGGCGGCATGGCCGAGGCGCATGTAGCGAGGGATCGACAGGCGCGCCCCGGGTTCGGCCAGGCGCCGCTGGTCGAGGCCGTACTGCTCGAGCAGTGGTGCGGGCTCGACGCCGGCGGCGAGCAGGGCGTCGGCCAGCGCCTGGACGAAGCCGACCGAGAGGTCGCCGAGGCGAACCCGGGGCGCGCTCATAGCCAGAGATTGACCAGTTGCGCACCGCCGCCGGGATTGGCCTGGCGCATGCCCTGCGACGAACCGAGCAGGCTCTGGCCGTCTTCGGTGACGTTCCACAGGCGGCTATGGGCGAAGGCCACGGCGGCGCCGCGCGCACCGCTGGCCAGCAGGCGCTCGCCGACCGCCAGGCGCTGCCAGGCCTCGGCGTTGCTCAGGCTGTTCGGCGCCAGGCGCACGTCGCCGGGAACCAGCTCCGCATCGAAGCCGGGCCAGGGCTGCTGCCAGCGACCGCTCTGGTTCAGGGCGGCGGGGATCGCCAGCAGTTCGACGCCCTGTTCGACCAGGGTGGCGTAGGTGTCCGGGTACCAGCTGTCGGTGCCGATCAGCACGCCCAGGCGTCCTGCCGGCGTATCCAGCACCTGCAGGCGCTCGCCGCGACCGTTGTTGAGGTAGCTCAGTTCGTGGCGGGTCGGGAACACCTTGCGTTGCGGCTGGCCGAGCGGCCGGCCATCGGGACCGAAGGTCAGGCTGACGTTGTACAGCTGGCCGGTGCCGGGACGCAGCTCGCCGTCCTCGACCTCGGGGTCGGGCAGGACGATGGAGCCGGCGACCACCGTCACCTTGAAATCATGGGCGAGCCCGCCGAACAGGGTCTGGTAGTCGTGGGCCATGTCCACCGCCTTCATCCGGAACAGGGTGTCGGTGAGACGCTGATCGCCGCGCGCGGTGATCCAGCCGCGCGCCACCTTCAGTGGGTTGCTCGCGGCCATCCAGTCCATCGCCGTGGGCCAGTCGGCAGCGGCGTAGACCTCGGGCTTCTCGCCGCTGGCCACCAGCCAGGTGCCGACATGCTCGGGGAACACCACCACCGTGCGCTCGTTGAGCAGGCCCTGGCGGCGGGCATTTTCCAGGTAGGCGTGGAATTTCAGTTGCAACCGTTCGGCGCTCTGGTAGTCCGGCGTGAACAGTTCCGGCTGGACCGCCAGCAGATTGCCGCGCTCGCCGGGCTGGCCCTGGACCACGCTGACCTGGCTGCGCAGGTCGGACAGGTAGTGGCCTACCGGGCGGCGTTCGGCCCAGCCGGCGTAGGCGGCGAAGAGGGTGATGAGGATCAGGAAGATCAGCTTGCGCATGCGGGTCTCCAAGGCAGCCCACAGGGTAGGGGAGTGGCGTCGGCTTGCCAAGCATCCCTGTGCATTCCGATCAGTAACTTGTCATTTAGGATCATTGAGCGCTCCGGTGGCGCTCCTTAGAGTCGTCGCCATACCGACCGCTGCCCGTCCCGCGCATTGCGCCCGAGGCCGCGGCATATCCGTGAACGCGTTTCGCCCGATGTGGAGACCCCCGATGACCGCCGCCGTTCCCTATCCGCACCTGCTCGCCCCGTTGGACCTCGGCTTCACCACCCTGCGCAACCGCACCCTGATGGGGTCCATGCACACTGGCCTGGAAGAGAAGCCGCAGGGCTTCGAGCGCATGGCGGCGTACTTCGCCGAACGCGCCCGCGGTGGCGTCGGCCTGATGGTCACCGGCGGCATCGGCCCGAACGAGGAGGGCGGCGTGTATTCCGGCGCGGCCAAGCTGAGCACGCCGGAAGAGGCGGAGAAGCACAGGATCGTGACCCAGGCGGTGCATGAGGCGGGTGGCAAGATCTGCATGCAGATCCTGCATGCCGGCCGCTACGCCTACAGTCCGAAGCAGGTGGCGCCGAGCGCGATCCAGGCGCCGATCAATCCGTTCAAGCCCAAGGAACTCGACGAGGAAGGCATCGAGAAGCAGATCGCCGACTTCGTCAACTGCGCCAGCCTGGCCCAGGTCGCCGGCTACGACGGCGTCGAGATCATGGGATCGGAAGGCTACTTCATCAACCAGTTCCTCGTGCAGCACACCAACCAGCGCACCGACCGCTGGGGCGGCAGCTACGAGAACCGCATGCGCCTGCCGGTGGAGATCGTCCGCCGGGTGCGCGAGGCGGTGGGGCCGAACTTCATCATCATCTATCGCCTGTCGATGCTCGACCTGGTCGAGGGCGGCAGCAGCTGGGACGAGATCGTGCTGCTGGCGAAGGCCGTCGAGAAGGCCGGCGCGACCCTGATCAATACCGGCATCGGCTGGCACGAGGCGCGCATCCCGACCATCGCCACCAAGGTACCGCGCGCGGCCTTCACCAAGGTCACCGCCAAGCTGCGCGGCGAGGTCGGCATCCCGCTGATCACCACCAACCGCATCAACACTCCCGAGGTGGCGGAGAAGGTCCTGGCCGAGGGCGATGCCGACATGGTCTCCATGGCCCGGCCGTTCCTCGCCGACCCGGATTTCGTCAACAAGGCCGCCGCCGGCCACGCCGAACGGATCAACACCTGTATCGGCTGCAACCAGGCCTGCCTCGACCACACCTTCGGCGGCAAGCTGACCAGTTGCCTGGTCAACCCGCGCGCCTGCCACGAAACCGAGCTGAACTACATCCCCACCACCAGGCCGAAGAAGATCGCCGTGGTCGGCGCCGGCCCGGCCGGCCTGGCCGCCGCCACCGTGGCCGCCGAGCGTGGGCACCGGGTCAGCCTGTTCGACGCCGCCGGCGAGATCGGCGGGCAGTTCAACGTGGCCAAGCGGGTTCCCGGCAAGGAAGAGTTCCACGAGACCCTGCGCTACTTCCGCAACAAGCTGGAGAGCACCGGTGTCGAACTGCACCTGAACCGCCGGGTCGACGTGGACGACCTGGTCGCGGGCGGCTACGACGAGATCGTCCTCGCCACCGGCATCGTTCCGCGCACACCGGCGATCCCCGGCATCGAGCATCCGAAGGTGATCAGCTACCTGGATGCGATCCTCGAGCGCAAGCCGGTGGGTGGCAAGGTGGCGGTGATCGGCGCCGGCGGCATCGGCTTCGACGTCTCCGAATTCATCACCCATGCCGGTCCGTCCACCAGCCTGGAGCGCGAGGCGTTCTGGAAGGAGTGGGGGATCGATACTCGCCTGGAAGCCCGCGGCGGCATCGCCGGGGTCAAGGCCGAGGTGCATCCGGCGGCGCGCCAGGTGTTCCTCCTGCAACGCAAGAAGAGCAAGGTCGGCGACGGCCTCGGCAAGACCACCGGCTGGATCCATCGCGCCGGCCTGAAGAACAAGCAGGTGCAGATGGTGAATGCCGTGGAGTATCTCGGGATCGACGACGCCGGCCTGCATATCCGCGTTGCCGAGGGCGAGCCGCAGGTGCTGCCGGTGGATACCGTGATCGTCTGCGCCGGCCAGGACCCGCTGCGCGAGTTGCAGGACGGCCTGCTGGCGGCCGGCCAGAGCGTGCACCTGATCGGTGGCGCCGACGTCGCCGCCGAGCTGGATGCCAAGCGCGCCATCAACCAGGGTTCGCGCCTGGCCGCCGAACTCTGAGAGCCTTTCCGCGATCTGTTGCGTAGCGGAGAAACTGCGTTGAAAACGGCTTTTCTCCAGCTCGCACAGGTTCTGCGTATCGCCCCTGTCCGCCCTCGTCGGCGCGGCGGGGCGCTGTGCACCGGTTCGGTGAACGGTGGCGCTCTGCCACGGTGATCTCCGTCCGCTCAAAACCCGACCGCTTCACAATTTCCCCTACCGCTCGGCGGGCCGTCCGGCATCGCCCGGGTGTCTGCCAACCCAGTCACATTGCCCGCGACATTTTTTCCCCTAGACTTGCCCGAACAACGAGATAGCGCCTGTTTTTCAGGTGACATGCCAGATGGGTACTGCCGGATGCGGGCCGCCTCGCCAGGCGTTCGAGGGTTAGCGATGAGCATGCAGAAAAAGCCACAGATGGCGGAGGCCGTGCTGTTCTTCAACGACAGCGGCGTCTGCAAGGAAATGCTGTATCCCGAATTCGAGGCGCTGCTCGATGGCCTGGTGCGCATGCCGGAATACGCCGACCGGCAGATGCACCTGGCCTATGTGTTGATCAATCCGCGCCTGCAGGCGCGGGCGGCGGTGTTCTTCTATCTCGATTTCGACGAGCAGGGCGGCGCCGACACCGGCTGGAACCTGCCTCTGCGCAACCTCGCCGAACGCGCCGGACGCGGCCCCGACATGGGCGGCGGGCCGATCCGCCTGGCCTGTCGCAGCCAGTGCCCGGTGTCCTGGCACCAGATGCACCTCTGGGACCCGGAGAGCAGCGCCGGACGCAACCATTTCGTGCTCATCCGCGACGCGCTCAGGCGCAACCAGCTGGGCCTGCTGGTGGACGAAGAGCCTGCCGCGGTGGAGCCGCAGCGGCTGCAGATGGCCGCCGAAGAGCAATGGTACGCCGCCGGTCCCGCCGCCCCGAAGGCACCGCCCGCGGAGCCTCCGCGCAAGCAGGAGGACGAGCAGACGGCGCGCCTGGCGCAACTGGTCAAGCAGCAGCGACAACAGCTCGCCGCCCTGGCCCGGCAGCAGGAGCAGCGCCTGGCCGGGCTCGCCCGGCAGCACGAAGAGGAACTGGCCAGGCGCGAACAGGACGCCCGCGGGCAACTGGACATCCTGCGCAGCGAAGTGCTCAGCCTGCAACAGGCCCTGGAACGGCAGGCGCGGGAGAACGCCGAATTGCAGCAGCGTCTGCTGGAGCAGGGCGAGCAGTTCCAGCGCAACCGCGAGGAACTGACCCGGCAACTGCGTTTCATCGAGAACCAGGGGCGCAACGAGACCGACCTGCTGCGCTCGGAGTTCGCCGACGAACTGGAGGCTCGGGTGGCGGCGGCGGTGGCCGGCTACAAGGAGCAGATCTCGATCCGCGACGTCGAACTGGCCTACCGCAACGAGCTGGACCAGCAACTGGAGCAGGAACTGGCCGAGCTGCGCGCCGAGCGCGACCGTCTGGCCGCCCAGGGGCCGGAGCAACTGCTGGAGCGTCTATCCGGCCAGGGCGTGGTATTCGTCGCCTACCATCCCGGCGCCGGGCACCTGACCATCCCCTTGCAGGACATCCCGCGTTACCAGGACAATCCGCTGGCCTACGCGGCGGCCAAGTGCTTCGTCTCCGAGAGCCAGTACCGCCAGTGGCTGGACCACTTCCAGCAGCCGCGCTGCGAGGCGCTGCTGCCCGGCGGCGAACGCTGCAACCTGCCGCTCGACCGGGTCGACAACCCGGCGCGCTTCGTCGCCGGCGACACCAACTGCTGCGCCCGGCACAAGACCACGGGGCGCCTGCGCACCGTGAGCTGACTCCTTGCCGTTTCCCCACTGGTCACCGCATACACCCTTGCAGCGTCTCGAACTCGACTGGCTGCAACGGGCCGGGGTCGAACTGGCGCTGCTGCGCCTGGACCAGGCCGATCCGCTGATCTCCGGCAACAAGGGGTTCAAGCTCGCGCCACACCTGGCGCTGGCCCACGAGCAGGGGCTGGACGGCCTGATCAGCCTCGGCGGCGCCCATTCCAACCACCTGCACGCGCTGGCCGGCGCTGGCGCGCGTTTCGGTTTCCGTTGCGTCGGCCTGTTGCGCGGACACGAAGTCGATACGCCGACGGTGCGCGACCTGCGCAGTCTCGGCATGGAACTGCACTGGCTCGGCTACGGCGGCTATCGCCAGCGGCATGCCGCCGGCTTCTGGCTTCCCTGGCGGGAACGTTACCCAGGCTTGCTGCCGGTCGCCGAGGGCGGTGGCGGGCTGCTGGGCGCGCGCGGTTGCATCGGGCTGGTGGAGCGCATAGCGACCCAGTTGCCGACGCTCGGCTGGGACGATTACGACGCGATCTGGGTGGCCGCCGGTACCGGTACGACACTGGCCGGCCTGGTGCTCGGCGAGGCCGGGCGGCATCCCGTGGTGGGCGCGCTGGCGGTGCCGGAGGACCACGGCGTCGCCGCCCAGGTCGCGGCGACCCTTGCCGAGGCGGGCTGGGGCGATACCGGCTATCGCCTGCTGGACGCCAGCCGTGGCGGTTTCGCCCGCCTCGATGGGCGATTGGCGCGGTTCATCGTCGAGTTCGAGACGGCCAGCGGCGTCGCCCTCGAACCGCTGTACACCGGCAAGCTACTGCTCGCCCTGCGCGAGGCCGTGGAGAGTGGCGCGGTGGCTCGCGGCAGCCGGCTGGTGGCGCTGCACAGCGGAGGCCTGCAGGGCCGCCGGGCATTGCAGGAGCGTTTGCTGGCGTTGCTCTGATCAGGCATCCGCGGCCTGGCGCGCGCTACCCCACAGGCTGAGCCCCGGTGGCCAGTCGTCGCTGGCCAGGAACAGGCGCTCGGCCTCTACCCAGTAGCCGTCGCGCGGCACCACCCTTACCAGCATTTGCGGACGTGCCTCGTCGGCGAAGGCGATGTTCCAGCAGGCGCCGTCGCGCGGTGGGTCGAGCGGGTCCTGCCGCCGCATGGCCGGCGCCAGCCAGTGCTCGCGCGACAGATGCAGCCAATGCTGCCCGGCCTGCGGTCCGGCCAGGCTGGCCAGGTACGCCGGCCAGTCGCGCTGGCGGAGCCAGCGGCCACGCAGATGCCGTGGCTCGATGTCGGCGGGCAGGCTGCCCGGCCCGGGCCAGGGATGGAACAGGTAGCCGCTCAGCCACAATGCGGAAACGGCCGATTCGGCGCCATGGGCGGCCAGCACCTGGCGACCCTCGCGGGTCGCCGCCAGCGGCAACTGGTGTCGGCAGAGGTGTTCCAGCTTGCGTGACAGGCGGTCCTGGCCGCCGGGCCCGAGCCAGTCGCCGGGGCCGGACTGGGGCCCCAGGTAAAGTTTGATCGCCAGTTCCAGGTGGTGGATGCCGTCGTCGTCCCGCAGCAGCAGGTCGAGTTCGCCAAGGGTATGCCCGCCGTCGCGCACCGGCAGGTTGGCGGCGATCAGGCGCACGTCCGGGGCCTGTTCCAGGGCGAATTGCCAGAGATGTTCGTAGTACAGGCCGAGACGCTGCCGTGGCCATTGCGCGAGCCAGGCGGCGAGGTGCTGCGGCTGTCGCTCCTGTTCGCGCAACCAGGCGGCCAGGCGCTCCGGTTCCTGGCGCCAGCGGCTGGCGGCGAGCGGATGGCGCTGCGGCTCCGGGGTCCGGCGCAGCAACGGCGGGGCGAGCAGGGTCCAGGCCAGGTCGCGGACGGCCGGGTGGTGCAATTCGTCGAGCAGTTCGGTCAGCAGCGTCATACCCTGAGGTTAGCCGGGTTGCGCCACTCGCGGCGATTTCCCTTACATGCGCGGGTTTGCCGCTGTCCGCGGCTTTCGCCCATAATCCGCTCTATCCCGCCCGCCAGCTTTTCGCAGGAACCGCATGGAACCCTTTCGCAATATCGGCATCATCGGCCGCCTCGGCAGCACCCAGGTGCTGGACACCATTCGCCGGCTGAAGAAATTCCTGATCGATCGCCACCTGCATGTGATCCTCGAGGACACCATCGCCGAAGTCCTGCCCGGACACGGCCTGCAGACCTGCTCGCGGAAGATCATGGGCGAGATCTGCGACCTGGTGGTGGTGGTCGGCGGCGATGGCAGCATGCTCGGCGCGGCCCGAGCGCTGGCCCGGCACAAGGTGCCGGTGCTGGGGATCAACCGCGGCAGCCTGGGCTTCCTCACCGACATCCGCCCGGATGAACTGGAGGCCAAGGTCGGCGAGGTGCTGGACGGCCAGTACATCGTCGAGAGCCGCTTCCTCCTCGATGCCCAGGTGCGTCGCGGTATCGACTCGATGGGGCAGGGCGATGCGCTCAACGACGTGGTCCTGCACCCGGGCAAGTCGACCCGGATGATCGAGTTCGAGCTGTATATCGACGGCCAGTTCGTCTGCAGCCAGAAGGCCGACGGCCTGATCGTCGCCACGCCCACCGGTTCCACCGCCTACGCGCTGTCCGCCGGCGGTCCGATCATGCATCCGAAGCTGGATGCCATCGTCATCGTGCCGATGTACCCGCACATGCTTTCCAGCCGCCCGATCGTGGTGGACGGCAACAGCGAGCTGAAGATCGTCGTGTCGCCGAACATGCAGATCTACCCGCAGGTCTCCTGCGACGGGCAGAACCATTTCACCTGCGCCCCCGGCGATACCGTGACGATCAGCAAGAAGCCGCAGAAGCTGCGCCTGATCCACCCCATCGACCACAACTACTACGAGATCTGCCGGACCAAGCTCGGCTGGGGCAGCCGCCTGGGCGGAGGCGACTGATGCAACTCGACCCCGGACGTGGCTACGACCTGATCGGCGATGTCCACGGCTGCGCGCATACCCTGGACCGCCTCCTCGACCTGCTCGGCTACCGCCTGCAGGGCGGCGTCTGGCGCCATCCGCGGCGCCAGGCGCTGTTCCTCGGCGACATCGTCGACCGCGGCCCGCGCATCCGCGAGGCCCTGCACCGGGTGCACGCGATGGTCGACGCCGGCGAGGCGCTGTGCATCATGGGCAACCACGAATTCAACGCGCTCGGCTGGAGCACCCCGGCGGCGCCCGGCAGCGGCCGCCAGTACGTCCGCGAGCATACGCCGCGGCATGCCCGGCTGATCAAGGAGACCCTCGAGCAGTTCGAGGGCCACGACGCCGACTGGCGCGACTTCCTCGGCTGGTTCCAGCAACTGCCGCTGTTCCTCGATGCCGGGCGCTTCCGCATGGTCCATGCCTGCTGGGACGGCGAGCTGATCGCGACCCTGCGCCGGCAGTTCCCCGACGGGCGGATCAGCGAAGCCTTCCTGCAGGAGTCGGCGGAGCCCGGCAGCTTCGCCGACCTGGCCTGCAACCGTCTGCTGCGCGGCACCGACATGCGCCTGCCGCACGGTGCCACCCTGACCAGCAGCGATGGCTATACGCGCGCCTTCTTCCGCACCAAGTTCTGGGTCGAGGACGAGGCGCCGCGCACCTACGGCGATATCGTCTTCCAGCCCGACGCGTTGCCCGAAGCGATCGCCCGCGAGCCGCTCAGCGAGGAGCAGAAGTCCAGCCTGCTGACCTACGGCGCCGACGAACCGCTGTTGTTCGTCGGCCACTACTGGCGACGCGGCACGCCGGCGCCGATCCGGCCGAACCTGGCCTGCCTGGACTACAGCGCGGTGATGTACGGCAAGCTGGCGGCCTACCGCCTGGATGAGGAAACCCGCCTGGACCGGCACAAGTTCGTCTGGGTCGAAGTGAAGCGGCCGGAGGCTGACGAGTGAGCGCGGTGCAGGTCCTGAAGTTTCCCCTCTCGGTCGACCTGGCCGGCTTCGTCGGCCTGCTGCGGCGTCTGAACGTGCCGCACCGGGTCAGCGAGGAATCCGGCCAGCAGGTCCTCTGGGTGCCCGACGAGCGGCTCGCCGAGCAGGTCCGCGAGTTGTACCGGCGTTATCCCGAAGGCGATCCGCAGGCGACCCTGGAGGCCGCGCCGCGACCGGCGGGGCAGGGTTTCGTCCGGCAACTGCGGATGAGCCCGATGACCGCCGCGGTGTTGCTGCTGACCTTCGTCGTCGCCGCTGTCACCTACCTTGGCGACAACTTCGCGACGATGCGCTGGCTGACCTTCCAGGACTTCCGTATCCAGGGCCAGTACGCGCTGTTCACGCCGTTGGCCGAGAGCCTGGCGGCGGGTCAATGGTGGCGGCTGTTCACGCCGATGCTGATCCACTTCGGCTGGCTGCACCTGGCGATGAACGCCATGTGGTTCTGGGAGCTGGGCCGGCGCATCGAATTCCGCCAGGGCCGTCCGATGCTGCTCGGCCTGACCCTGCTGTTCGGCCTGGTGTCCAACGTGGTGCAGTACGCGGTGAGCGGCGCCAGCCTGTTCGGCGGGTTGTCCGGGGTGCTCTATGGCCTGCTCGGGCACTGCTGGATCTTCCAGTACCTGGCGCCGAACCAGGCCTATCGCCTGCCCAGGGGCGTCGTGGCGATGATGCTGATCTGGCTGCTGGTGTGCCTGTCCGGGGTGATCGACCTGCTCGGCTTCGGCTCCATCGCCAACGGCGCGCACGTTGGCGGGCTGTTGGTCGGTTGCCTCAGCGGTTTGCTGGGCGGCCTGCTGGCGCGGCGTCGCCGTTGAGCGAGGGGCTGCGGCAGCTTCGATGTGCGCCGCCGGCCCCGGCCCGGTAGAATGGCCGGTACGCCTTTTCACCGGAGCCGGCCATGTCGTCCTTCAATCAAGCGATCGAGAACATCACTCCTGAGATCTACCAGAACCTCAAGCTGGCCATCGAGATCGGCAAGTGGCCGGACGGCCGCAAGCTGACCCAGGAGCAGAAGGAACTCTGCCTGCAGGCGGTGATCGCCTGGGAGCTGCAGAACCTCCCCGAGGAGGAGCGCACCGGCTACATGGGCCCGCAGCACTGCTCCTCGCATTCCGACGAGCCGATCCCGAACATCCTGTTCAAGTCGGACTCCGTGCACTGATGGAAGAAATCGCCCGCGGCGCGCTGAGCAAGATGACGGCGCGCCTGGAAAGCAATGCTCCCGTGCAATACGCCTTCCGCCTCGACGACCGCGAAGTCGCGGTGAACCCGCTGATCGGCCGGCCGCTGCGCCTGGAGTACCTCGGCAGCATCTTCTGCACCCATTGCGGCCGCAAGACGAAGAAGAGTTTCAGCCAGGGCTATTGCTATCCCTGCTTCACCCGGCTGGCGCAGTGCGACAGTTGCATCGTCAGCCCGGAGAAGTGCCACTACGAGCAGGGCACCTGCCGTGAACCGGAGTGGGGCGAGCGGTTCTGCATGACCGATCACGTGGTGTACCTGGCCAACTCCTCCGGGGTGAAGGTCGGCATCACCCGCGCCAGCCAGATTCCCACCCGCTGGATCGACCAGGGCGCGCGCCAGGCGCTGCCGATCCTGCGCGTGGCCACCCGCCAGCAGTCCGGCCTGGTGGAAGACCTGCTGCGCAGCCAGGTCGCCGACCGCACCAATTGGCGGGCCATGCTCAAGGGCGAAGCCGAGCCGGTCGATCTGGCGGCAGTCCGCGAGCAGTTGTTCGACCAGTGCGCCGACGGCCTGCGCGAATTGCAGCAACGTTTCGGCCTGCAGGCGATCCAACCGGTTATCGACCTCGATCCGCTCGAGATCGCCTACCCGGTCGAGGCCTACCCGAGCAAGGTCGCCAGCCTCGACCTGGAAAAAACGCCTATCGTCGAAGGCACGCTTCGCGGTATCAAGGGCCAGTACCTGATCCTCGACACCGGGGTGATCAACATTCGCAAATACACGGCCTACCAGATCGCCGTGCATCACTGAGCAGAAGGGCCACAAGCCATGCGCACCGAGCAACCGAAAGTCATCCACCTCAAGGACTATCAGGCGCCGGACTACCTGATCGACGAGACCCACCTGAAGTTCGAACTGTTCGAAGACCACAGCCTGGTACACGCCGAGTTGAAGCTGCGGCGCAACCCCGAGCGCGGCGCCGGCCTGCCGCCGCTGTTGCTGCATGGCCAGCAACTGGAGCTGCTGGCGCTCGAACTGGACGGCCAGGCGCTCGGCGCGGACGACTACCAACTGGACGACGAGCAGCTCGGGGTGCAACCGCGGCAGGCCGAATTCGTCCTCAGGAGCACGGTGCGTATCCATCCGGAGAGCAACACCGCGCTGGAAGGCCTGTACAAGTCCGGCAAGATGTTCTGCACCCAGTGCGAGGCCGAGGGTTTCCGCAAGATCACCTATTACCTCGACCGTCCCGACGTGATGAGTCGCTTCACCACCACCGTCAGCGCCGAACAGCAGCGCTACCCGGTGCTGCTCTCCAACGGCAACCCGGTGGCCAGCGGTTCCGAAGGCAACGGCCGGCACTGGGCGACCTGGGAAGACCCGTTCAAGAAGCCGGCCTACCTGTTCGCCCTGGTCGCCGGCGACCTCTGGTGCGTCGAGGACAGCTTCCGCACCATGAGCCAGCGCGACGTGGCGCTGCGCATCTACGTCGAGCCGGAGAACATCGACAAGGTCCAGCACGCCATGGACAGCCTGAAGAAGTCGATGCGCTGGGACGAGGAGGTCTACGGCCGCGAGTACGACCTGGACATCTTCATGATCGTCGCGGTCAACGACTTCAACATGGGCGCGATGGAGAACAAGGGCCTCAACATCTTCAACTCCAGTTGCGTCCTGGCCCGCGCCGAAACCGCCACCGACGCCGCCCACCAGCGGGTCGAGGGCGTGGTGGCGCATGAGTATTTCCACAACTGGTCGGGTAACCGGGTCACCTGCCGCGACTGGTTCCAGCTGTCGCTCAAGGAGGGCTTCACCGTATTCCGTGACTCGGAGTTCTCCGCCGACATGAACTCGCGCACGGTCAAGCGCGTCGAGGACGTCGCCTTCCTGCGCACCAACCAGTTCGCCGAGGACGCCGGGCCGATGGCGCATCCGGTGCGCCCCGACTCGTTCATCGAGATTTCCAACTTCTACACCCTGACCGTCTACGAGAAGGGCTCGGAAGTGGTGCGGATGATCCACACCCTGCTCGGCGCCGAAGGCTTCCGCAAGGGCTCGGACCTGTACTTCCAGCGCCACGACGGCCAGGCGGTGACCTGCGACGATTTCGTCAAGGCCATGGAAGACGCCAATGGCGTCGACCTGACCCAGTTCAAGCGCTGGTACAGCCAGTCCGGCACTCCGCGCCTGGCGGTGGAAGGCGAGTACGACGCCGCCGCCCGCCGCTACACCCTGACGGTGCGCCAGAGCTGCCCGCCGACTCCCGGCCAGCCGAGCAAGGAACCCTTCGTCATCCCGCTGGAGCTGGGTCTGCTCGACGGCCAGGGCCACGAACTTCCGCTGCGCCTGGAAGGCGAGGCCGTGGCCCAGGGCGGCAACCGCGTGCTGGCGGTGACCGAGGCCGAGCAGCGCTTCGTCTTCGTCGAGGTGCCGGAGCAGCCGCTGCCATCGCTGCTGCGCGGCTTCTCCGCGCCGGTGAAACTGAGCTTCCCCTACAGCCGCGACCAGTTGCTGTTCCTCATGCAGCACGACAGCGACGGCTTCAACCGCTGGGAGGCCGGCCAACAGCTTTCGGTGCAGGTCCTGCAGGAGCTGATCGGCCAGCACCAGCGCGGCGAGCAACTGGTACTCGACCCGCGCCTGATCGAGGCCTACCGCACCCTCCTGGCGGACGAGGCGCTGGACCAGGCGATGGTCGCCGAGATGCTCTCGCTGCCCAGCGAGGCCTATCTCACCGAGATCAGCGAAGTCGCCGATGTCGACGCGATCCATGCCGCCCGCGAATTCGCCCGCCAGCGTATCGGCGAAGCGCTGTTCGAGCCGCTGTGGCAGCGTTACCAGGCCAACCGCAAGATTTCCCGCGACACCGCCTACCTCGCCGAGGCCTCGCACATAGCCCGGCGCAGCCTGCAGAACATCGCGCTGTCCTACCTGTCGCTGTCGGGCCGGGAGGAAATCCTCGCCGCCTGCCTGGAGCAGTACGAAGGCTGCGACAACATGACCGAGCGCCTGACCGCCCTGGCGGTGCTGGTCAACTCCGGCTTCGAGGCGGAGAAGGGCAAGGCTCTGGCCATGTTCGCCGATTACTTCAAGGATGACCCGCTGGTGATGGACCAGTGGTTCAGCGTGCAGGCCGGCTCGCCGCTGCCGGGCGGGCTGGAGCGGGTCCAGGCGCTGATGCAGCACCCGGCCTTCACCCTGAAGAACCCGAACAAGGTGCGCGCGCTGATCGGCGCGTTCGCCAACCAGAACCTGGTCAACTTCCATCGTCCTGACGGCGCCGGCTATCGCTTCCTCGCCGACCAGGTGATCGTGCTCAACGCACTCAACCCGCAGATCGCCTCGCGCCTGCTGGTGCCGCTGACCCGCTGGCGCAAGTACGACGAGGCGCGGCAGGCGCTGATGCGCGGCGAGCTGGAACGCATCCTGGCCTCCGGCGAATTGTCCAGCGACGTCTACGAAGTGGTGAGCAAGAGCCTGGCCTGATCCGCCAGCTTCACCCGGAAGAGGGTGTTACTGGCCACTGGCTGGTAACGCCCTTTGTTACTTCTGGGAATCGCTTCACTGTTTTCCATTGATGGAGTCCGCTTAATCGTGTTTCGCGAACCTCCCTGCGCAGGCTCTGCGAAGGGACTTTTCGCGCCACCGGCGAAATTCGCCTGGCGCGTTTTGTCGGACACTTCCTGTTTTCTGGTCAGTGAATGAACAGTCATCCCGCAGGAAGTCCTGTTTTTTTCGCAATCCATTGAATTGCCTGGAGGATTCCGTTGAATTGGCATCCCGGTTGCACTGCCTCGTCGCGCGGTTCCCTTTCGTCGATGCGAGGCCGGTGACGCCGCGACCACCCATAACAAGGCCGCAGAGAAACGGCCGAACGGCGAACCGCCCGCAGTGGCGGCGCCCAACGCATGACCACATGGAGTGAGTTCCCGATGTACATCCCCAACCGCCAGCCCCGGCTGCGCTCCGCGCCGGCCCGGGCCGGCTTCGCCTTCGCCGGGCTGCTGCCGCTGCTGGGCGGCCAGGCCCAGGCCGTCGAATTCAGCTTCCTCGACAACGAGGTGTCCGGTTCGCTCGACACCACACTGTCCTACGGCACCCTGTGGCGGGTGCAGGGGCAGGACAAGAGCAACAATGACATCAACACCAACGACGGCAACCGCAACTTCGATACCGGCCTGGTTTCCGAGGTCTACAAGATCACCTCGGACCTGGAGGCGACCTGGCGCAACTATGGCGTGTTCATCCGCGGCACGGCGTTCTATGACACCCAGATCATGGACAAGCGCAACGACTACTACAGCCACAACGATCCATCGCAGCCGAGCCAGAGCTATCCCCACGACGACCGTTTCACCAGCCAGACCCGCGACATCGCCGGGCACAAGGCGGAAATCCTCGACGCCTACGTCTACGGCAGCTGGGACATCGGCAACATGCCGCTGAGCGCGCGCTTCGGCCGCCAGGTGTTCAACTGGGGCGAGGGCATCTTCTACCGTGGCGGGGTCAACACCACCAACCCGGTGGACGCCGCCAAGTACCGCCTGCCCGGTTCCGAGCTCAAGGAAGTGCTGATGCCGGTGGAAGCGCTAAGCTTCAACATCGGCCTGACCGACAACCTGTCGATGGAAACCTTCTACCAGTGGAACTGGAAGGAAACCCGCCTCGACCCGGTCGGTACCTTCTTCTCCGAGACCGATCTGTTCGCCGACGGCGGCAACACCGGCTACAGCGACTTCACCGGTACCGCGCTGGACACCCCGGTGCCCGGCTTCGGCAACGTCATCGGCCTGTACCAGGCGCTGGGCAACAATCCGCTGCTCAGCGGCGCGCTGAAGAACACCGGCCTCTATGCCAACGGCGTGACCCCGGCCTACGGCAACGTGATGAAGGTGTCGTCCATCGGCAAGGACATCAACGCGCGCAACGACGGCCAGTTCGGCGTGGCCTTCCGCTACATCGCCGAGGAACTGAACAGCACCGAGTTCGGCTTCTACTTCGTCAACTACCACTCCAAGGAGCCGACCCTGTACGCCGACATCGGCGACTATGCCGGGACCGACCTGGCGGCGCTGGCCAACACCCTGCGGCCGATCGCCGGCAACCTCGCCGAAGCCCTGGCCAACGGCCTGGTGACCGCCGACGTGATGGGCAACATCAATGCCCGCCGCGAGTTCGCCGAAGACATCCGCATGTACGGCTTCAGCTTCAACACCACGGTGGGCGACGCCTCGGTGTTCGGCGAGCTGGCCTATCGGCCGAACCTGCCGATCGGCATCGCCGCCACCAACGACCTGATCGGCGACCTCGCCCACGGTGCGGCGGAAGCCGCCAACGGCGGACAGATCAACGTCGGCGGGCAGATGGTCGGCCTCGGCGGGCAGATCCACAACTACGAGCGGGTCGAGGCGTTCAACACCTCCCTCGGGACCATCTACAACTTCGGCCCGTCGCTGAGCTTCGACTCGTTGACCGGCGTCGCCGAGCTGGCCTCGGAACACCTGCGTGGCAGCAGCCTGAAGTACACCGCCTACGACGGCAGCACCCGCTACTATGCCGGGCGCGGCAACAGCTCGTACGTTTCCGGCGGCGACCGTGGCGACCAGGTGAACCGCAACGCCTACGGCTACACCCTGCTGCTCAGCGGCACCTGGAACGACGTGTTCGCCGGGGTCAACGTGTCGCCCTACGTGGTCTACAAGGACGACTTCGAAGGCAACTCCTACCAGACCGGCAACTTCATCGAAGGTCGCAAGGCCTACACCCTGGGGATCAAGGCCACCTACCTGAACAGCCTGGAAGGCGAACTGCAGTACACCGAGTTCTACGGCGGCGGGCAGAACAACAACATCCGCGACCGCGACAACATCGGCCTGACCGTGAAGTACTCCTTCTGACCGAACCGATAACGACACGGGCGCCGCGAGCGCCCGGCACCTCACACGGAGAACCCTCATGTTGAACAAGCACCTGCTGATCGGCGCTTCCCTGGCGCTGGCACTGGGCAGCGGCGGCGCGCTGGCCGGCGTTTCCGCCGGCGAGGCGGCGCAACTGAAGTCGAGCCTCACCCCGCTGGGCGCGGAGAAGGCCGGCAACGCCGCCGGCAGCATTCCCGCCTGGACCGGCGGCATCACCCAGGCGCCGGCCGGCTACAAGCCGGGCCAGCACCACCCGGACCCGTTCGCCGCGGACAAGCCGCTGTTCACCATCGACAAGGCCAACCTGGAGCAGTACAGGGAACACCTGACCCCGGGCCAGCTGGCGCTGTTCAAGACCTACCCGGACAGCTTCCGGATGCCGGTCTACCCCAGTCGCCGTTCCGGCTCGGCGCCGCAGTGGCTGTACGACAACACCTTCGCCAATGCCACCAGCGCCAGGCTGCTGGACGGCGGCAACGGGTTCGCCGACGCCTATGGCGGGGTGCCGTTCCCGATTCCGAAGAGCGGCGTGGAGGCGCTGTGGAACCACGTCGCCCGCTACCGCGGCACCTATGTCGTGCGCCGCGCTTCGGAAGTCGCGGTACAGCGCAACGGTAGCTATTCGCTGGTGACCTCGCAGCAGGAAGCGCTGTTCAAGTACTACCTCAAGGGCGGCAGCTTCGCCGACCTGAACAACCTGATGTTCTACTACCTGTCGTTCACCAAGAGCCCGGCGCGCCTGGCCGGCGGCGCGGTGCTGGTGCACGAGACCCTCGACCAGGTCAAGGAGCCGCGCCAGGCCTGGGGCTACAACGCCGGCCAGCGCCGTGTGCGGCGTGCGCCGAACCTTGCCTACGACACGCCGATCGCCGCCGCCGACGGCCTGCGCACCGCCGACGACACCGACATGTTCAACGGCGCGCCGGACCGCTATGACTGGAAGCTGCTGGGCAAGAAGGAAATCTACATTCCCTACAACAACTACAAGGTCAGCAGCCCCGAGGTGAAGTACGAGGAACTGCTCAAGCCGGGCCACCTCGATCCGCAATACACCCGCTACGAGCTGCACCGCGTGTGGGTGGTGGAAGGTACCCTGAAGCCGGGCGCGCGGCATATCTACTCCAAGCGCACCCTGTACCTCGACGAGGACAGCTGGAGCGCGGCGGTGGTCGACCAGTACGACGGTCGCGGCGAACTGTGGCGGGTGTCGATGGCCTACCTGAAGAACTTCTACGACCTGCCGTACACCTGGAGCGCGCTGGACGTGTTCCACGACCTGCAGGCGCGTCGCTACCACGTGCAGAACCTGGACAACGAGGAGCCGGGTACCATCGACTTCACCCAGGCGATACCGGACGACTCCTACTTCAAGCCCTCGGCCCTGCGCCGCCGCGGCACCCGCTGATCGCTCCGCTCGCCGGCGCCGACCGCTTCCCTCCGGGGAGGAGGGCGGCGCCGATCCCCCGTTACAGACGGCTTACACGCTTAACAAAAGATAACGTGGCTTCAATTGTCTCCGTCGCCAAACGCTGGCTATATAACGCTCACCACGAACCACTAATAACAACAACGGGGACGGTATCCATGCGTGAGCCCATGACGTGGCGCACTTCGCCCGGCCAATCCGCGGACGCTTTGCGGCATCCGGCCATTCCTTCCAGATCGCCCCTGGCCAGCAGGGCCCTGTCGTTTCTCGGGGCGCTTTCTCTTCTGACCTTCGCCGCCACCCCGGTCCTGGCCGAGTCGACGCCAACCGCCGCGCCGCCGCAATTCGCCGTGGAGTCGCCGAAGGCCGCCAGCAGCCTGCTGCTCAGCGTCGCCCATGCCGGCAAGCGGCTGGTCGCGGTCGGCGACCGTGGGCATATCCTGCTCTCCGACGACGACGGCAAGACCTGAACCCAGGCCAAGGTGCCGACCCGCCAGTTGCTCACCTCGGTGTTCTTCGTCAACGAGCGCAAGGGCTGGGCGGTCGGGCACGATGCGCAGATCCTCGTCAGCGACGACGCCGGCAGCACCTGGACCAGGCAGTTCGAGGACCTCGGCCGCGAAGCGCCGTTGCTGGACATCTGGTTCGCCGACGAACAGCACGGCCTGGCCGTCGGTGCCTATGGCGCGCTGCTGGAGACCCGCGACGGCGGCCAGCACTGGGAAGACGTCAGCGAGCGCCTGGACAACGAGGACCAGTTCCACCTCAACGCCATCGCCGCGGTCAAGGACAACGGCCTGCTGGTGGTCGGCGAAGCCGGCAGCCTGTTCCGCTCGAAGGACTGGGGCGCCACCTGGGAAAAACTCGAAGGCCCCTACGAGGGCTCGCTGTTCGGCGCCATCGGTACCGCCGATGCGGGCGGCGTGCTGGTCTACGGCCTGCGCGGCCACCTGTTCCGCTCCGCCGATTTCGGCGACAGCTGGGAAGAGATACCGCTGAAGGCGGCGTCCGGCGACCTGGAATTCGGTCTCTCCGACGGCGCGCTGCTGGCGGACGGGCGTATCGTCGTGGTCGGCCACGGCGGCAGTGTCCTCGAAAGCACCGACGGCGGGCGCAGCTTCAGCGTGTTCAACCGTCCCGACCGGCTGTCCCTGGCCGGCGTCAGCGCCACCGGCGACGGCCACCTGATCCTGGTCGGCCAGGGCGGCGTGCACCTCGCTGCGGCGAACGGTGCCGCGCTCGAACAACAACAATAAGGCGGGGGTCGCATGAGTGCCATGAACCAGCATCAGCAAAACAAGGCGAGCCTGCTCGAACGCCTGATCTTCAACAACCGGCCGGTGGTGATCTTCCTCTGCCTGCTGGTCAGCGTCTTCCTGTTCTACCAGGCCACCCAGGTGCGGCCGTCCACCAGCTTCGAGAAGATGATCCCGCTGGAGCACCCGTTCATCCAGAAAATGCTCGAGCACCGCAACGACCTGGCCAACCTCGGCAACACCGTGCGCATCTCGGTGGAGGCGGTGAACGGCGACATCTTCACCAAGGAGTACATGGAGACGCTCCGGCAGATCCATGACGAGGTGTTCTACATCCCCGGCGTCGACCGTTCCGGCCTGAAGTCGTTGTGGAGCCCCAGCGTGCGCTGGACCGAAGTGACCGAGGAAGGCTTCGCCGGCGGCGAGGTGATCCCGCAGACCTACGACGGTTCGCCGCGGGCGCTGGAGGAACTGCGCAACAACGTGCTCAAGTCCGGGCAGATCGGCCGCCTGGTGGCGAACAACTTCAAGTCGAGCATCGTCGACGTACCGCTGCTGGAGATGTACCCGAATCCGAAGAACCAGAGCGAACTGATCAAGCTCGACTACCGCCAGTTCTCCCATGAGCTGGAAGAGAAGATCCGCGACAAGTACCAGTTGCAGAACCCCAACGTGAAGGTGCACATCGTCGGCTTCGCGAAGAAGGTCGGCGACCTGATCGACGGGCTGGTGATGGTGGTCGGCTTCTTCGGTATCTGCCTGCTGATCACCCTGGTCCTGCTGTACTGGTTCACCAAGTGCATCCGCAGCACCATCGCCGTGCTGATCACCACCCTGGTCGCGGTGCTCTGGCAGCTCGGCCTGCTCAACCTGGTCGGTTTCGGCCTCGATCCCTATTCGATGCTGGTGCCGTTCCTGATCTTCGCCATCGGCATTTCCCACGGCGTGCAGAAGATCAATGGCATCGCCTTGCAGTCCAGCGGCGCCGACAATGCGCTGATGGCGGCGCGGCTGACCTTCCGCCAACTGTTCCTGCCGGGGATGATCGCGATCCTCGCCGACGCCGTCGGCTTCATCACCCTGCTGGTGATCGACATCGGGGTGATCCGCGAGCTGGCCATCGGCGCCTCGATCGGCGTGGCGGTGATCGTCTTCACCAACCTGATCCTGCTGCCCGTGGCGATCTCCTACATCGGCATCAGCAAGAAGGCGGTGCAGCGCAGCAAGGATGACGCGGTGCGCGAGCACCCGTTCTGGCGCCTGCTGTCGAACTTCGCCAGCCCGAAGGTGGCCCCGGTGTCCATCGCCATCGCCCTGCTGATGCTCGGCGGCGGCCTCTGGTATGGCAAGCACCTGAAGATCGGCGACCTCGACCAGGGCGCGCCGGAACTGCGTCCCGACTCGCGCTACAACCTCGACAACGACTTCATCATCCGCAATTACTCGACCAGTTCGGACGTGCTGGTGGTGATGGTCAAGACCTCCCCGGAAGGCTGCTCCACCCACCAGGCCCTGGCGGCCATGGACGAGCTGGCCTGGAAGCTGGAGAACACCGAGGGCGTGCAGTCGGCGATCTCGATGGTCACCGTGTCCAAGCAGGTGATCAAGGGGATGAACGAAGGCAACCTGAAATGGGAGACCCTGTCGCGCAACCAGGACGTGCTGAACAACTCCATCGCCCGTGCCGACGGTCTCTACAACACCGACTGCTCGCTGGCGCCGCTGCTGGTCTTCCTCAACGACCACAAGGCCGAGACCCTCGACCGCGCGGTGGCGGCGGTGCAGGCCTTCGCCGCGGAGAACGACAAGGACGACCTGCAGTTCCAGCTGGCCGCCGGCAACGCCGGGATCGAGGCCGCCACCAACGAGGTGATCAAGCAGTCCGAACTGATCATCCTGGTGCTGGTGTACATCTGCGTGGCGGCCATGTGCATGATCACCTTCCGTTCCTTCGCCGCGACCCTCTGCATCGTCCTGCCGCTGATCCTCACCTCGGTTCTCGGCAACGCGCTGATGGCGGCGCTGGGCATCGGCGTGAAGGTCGCGACCCTGCCGGTGATCGCCCTCGGCGTCGGCATCGGGGTGGACTACGGGATCTACATCTACACCCGCCTGGAGTCTTTCCTGCGCATGGGCCTGCCGTTGCAGGAGGCCTACTACGAGACCCTCCGCTCCACCGGCAAGGCGGTGCTGTTCACCGGCCTGTGCCTGGCGATCGGCGTGGCCACCTGGATCTTCTCGGCGATCAAGTTCCAGGCCGACATGGGCCTGATGCTGACCTTCATGCTGCTCTGGAACATGTTCGGCGCCCTCTGGCTGCTGCCGGCCCTGGCGCGTTTCCTGATCAACCCGGCCAAGCTGCAGGCCAGGAAGGCCTCGGTGTTCGCTCACTGAGTCGCGCCGAGCCCCGCCAAGACCGCGGCCCAGGCCGCGGTTTTTTTGTGCGGAGGAAGGCCGTCGCGCTTCAGTCCGGCGTGGCGGGGAACAGCAGCTCGCAGCGGAAGCGCTGCTCGTCGCTGCTGTAATGCAGGCGCCAGCCGCTCTTCTGGCACAGGCGCTGGACCAGGTCGAGGCCCAGGCCATAACCGAACGCCATCGACTCCTCCGTGCCCTGGGCCGCGCCGATGGGGTTGCTGATCAGCAGGCTGCGGTCGCGCACGACGATTTCCACCACGCCCTCGTCGCTGTACTGCAGGGCGTTGCGCAGCAGGTTGCCGATGATGATCCGTGCGCGGGTCTGCGGCAGGCTGTGTGGCTCCACGTCGAGGTGGAAGGTCAGGCCGCGGCGCTGGCTCAGCGCCTGCTGTTCCTCGAGCAGTTCCTCCAGCAGGCGGCCGACCTCGATGTGTCCGTCGTCGCGCAGTTCGCCGCTCTCGCGGCTGAGCCAGAGCAAGGTCTCGGTCATCTGCTGCATGCCCAGCGCCGAGCGGCGGATGCGTTGCAAGGCATGCGGGGAGGGCGCGCGGCCGGGTTGGTCGAGCAACTCCAGGTTCATGCCGATCACCGCCAGCGGGGTGCGCAGCTCATGGCTGGCGTAGCGCAGGAAGCGCTCCTCGCGCTGGCTGAAGTCCTTGATCCGGGTCACGCTGTTCCACAGGGTATCCGCCAGCACGTTGAGTTCGCGGTAGTTGAAGCGCGGCCGCTGGCTGTCCGGGGCGAGGTCGTCGAGGGTCATCGACCAGCGCGTCAGCTTGCGCAACGGCGCGACGATGAACCAGACCAGCAGGCCGACGGCGGCCAGCGAAGGCAGGGTGACCGATAGGGTGACGATCCAGGTCTGCCTGACGCGGGCGTCGATGATGGCGTCGGACAGCGGCGTGTCGATGCTGCCGGCGGCGTCGTTGTCGTAGAGGTAGAGCGTCTTGCCGTCGGCCAGTGGCTGGCGGACCACCACGTAGGCATCGTCGCTGGGCGCGTCGTCATCCTCCTCTTCGTCATCGTCGTCCCAGTTGCCGAGCAGTTGCATGGCGCCGATGCTCTTGTAGGGCGGGGTGTCGAGCATCTCCCTGAGTTTCGGCGGCAGCCCCGCGGTGCCGACGCTGCCCTTGAAGTAGTAGCTGTCCGGCGCCGGCGTAGCCGGGTCTTCCTGGTAGCGCTGGGCGAAGTACAGCCCTTCCTCTTCCATCATCATGCTGAGCAGGTAGAGGGCGCCGGTCTCGCCGTAGTCGCCGAGCATGCGCGTGTAGACCAGCAACACCCCGGCGAGGATCAGGGTGACGCCGCCGCCGACGATGGGGATCAGGCTCAGGCCGCGTTTCATTTGCGCTCCAGCTGGAAGCCGACGCTGTGCAGGGTATGGATCAGAGGGGTGGCGAACCCCTTGTCGACGGTGCTGCGCAGGTGGTGCATGTGCACGTTGAGGGTGTTGCTTTCCGGCGGTTCGTCGCCCCAGACGCTGCGCCCCAGCTGCTCGCGGGTGACCAGCGCGGGGCTGGCGCGCATCAGGCACTCAAGGATCTTCCAGGCGGTGGGGGACAGCACCAGGGGCGTGCCGCCGCGGCTGGCCTGGCGGCTGTCGAGGTCCATCACCAGGTCGTCGACCTGCAGGCGCTGGGCCTGGCCGCTGCGGCGCCGGCTGAGGGCTTGCAGGCGGACCAGCAGCTCCGGCAGTTCGAAGGGCTTGAGCAGGTAGTCGTCGGCGCCGGCGTCGAAGCCGTCGAGCTTGTCCTGCAGGGTATCCAGGGCGGTGAGCATGAGTACCGGGGTCTGCAGGCCGGCTTCGCGTAGCTGGCGACAGACCTGCCGGCCGTTGATGCGCGGCAGCATGATGTCCAGCAGGATCACGTCGTAGCGGTTGGCGCGCGCCAGGTTGAGGCCGGCCTGGCCGTCGCGGGCGTGATCGCAGACCACCCCGGCGGCCTCGAGGTAGTCGATGACGGTGCCGGCGAGATCGAAGTTGTCTTCGACGACGAGTACGTGGATATGCATGGCCTGGGTCGCGTGACGAATGGGCTGGTCGACTGGCGGTGGATGGCCGTCGCGCCATGGGCGGTTCGGGAGAGGCGGGCGGTCGGCGGTTTTCGCGAGTCGGGCAGCGATGTTCGTCGATCGGGGCGCGGGCTGTCCAGTTGCCCACCCGGTTTGCGCCTCCGCTGTGACCTCGTGCCGCTCCCGTCGGCGTGTCCGCGTTAAGCCTTTTTTAACCCCCCGGGAGCTAGCGTGCGCCTGCTCGGAACGCTAGCCGCCAGGCTATTGCCGGGTGCCATCCGCGAAGAGTGCGGGTGCCTTTCGTTTTTGGGGGATTTTTTGCCATGTCGCGGACGACGCGTTGGAAGGATGTTCGAAAGTGCGGGATACGCACACTGGTGCCGCTGGGCGTTTCGCTATCGCTGTCGCCCTGTGCGTTGGCCGAAGCCCGGTCCAGCGGCTGGGAGCAGGACTTCATCGGCGTGCCGGTCGCGCGCGCGTTGGGCCTGACCGGCAAAGGCGTGGATGTCGGGGTGATCGATGGCGGTTTCCTTCCGCAGCATCCGGCGTTCGCCGGCCAGGCGATCACTCCGCTGGCCAACCGAGTGGCCATCGACGGCGAGGAAGCGATCGCCGATCCCTCCCGGCCGCTCTTCGATCGCGATGAGCAAAGCGGAGAAATCCAGGTCGCCAGCCATGGCGCGAATGTCAGCGGAATCATCGCGGCCAGGCCGGAGGTCATTGCCGATTTCACCTATCGTGGTGGCGTGGCGCCGAAGGTCGGGCTTTTCCAGACGCAAATCAGGCCCAGCGACGAAGCCGATGACGAGGATGCCGACATAGAGGAGGAACAAGACGAAGCGGCGAGCCAGGCCAGTCTGCTGCAACCGGGCAGCGAGGAACTCGTCCATGGCGCCCTGAGCACCCTCTACCGGGGCGCGCCGACGGTACGGATCATCAACAACAGCTACAACGACGATCCTATCGGCAATGACGCCGCCGCGGTGGATGCCGCTTATGCGGCGATCGATCCCGCAGCGCCGCATCCCTACCTGAATGCCCTGGCCGACGGCGTGCGCGACGGGCGCCTGCTGGTGTTCGCAGCCGGCAACGAAAGCCGCGCGCAGCCCGGCTTGCTCGCCACCTTGCCGCGCTTCATGCCCGGACTGGAAAGCGGTTTCCTCAGCGTGGTCGCGCTGGGTCCGGACCGCGACCTCACCGACTACTCCAACCAGTGCGGGGTGACGAAAGACTGGTGCCTGGCGGCGCCCGGCGACATGTACGTGGCCGCGGCGAACGGTGCCTCGGCCGAACGCTTGACCTACACCTATGCCGACCAGAGCGGTACCTCCTACGCCACGCCGCTAGTCAGCGCCAGCGCGGCATTGCTGGCCGAGCGTTTTCCCTACATGGACATGGCGCAGGTGCGGATGACCATGTTGAGCACCGCCGTCGATCTTGGCGAGCCTGGGGTCGACGCGCGTTTCGGCTGGGGGTTGCTGGACCTGGCCCGGGCGGTACGTGGACCAGGCCAGCTGTTCGGCGATCAGCGGGTGACGCTGGACGCGGCGCGCGGCGGCTGGAATGCCAGGGATGTCTGGAACAACGACATCCGCGCCGGTGGCATGCTTGGCAAGGCCGGCAGCGGCGCGCTGCGGCTGTCGGGCGATAACCGTTTCGCCGGGGTCGCGGTCGAGGCCGGCGAACTGGCGCTCGCCGGGCGCAACCGGTTCTCTGCCGCCAGCGAGGTTCGCGGCGGGCGCCTGGTGGTGGACGGCACGCTCGAAGGACCGGGGTTGAGGGTAGCCCGGGCCGGCGAGCTGGGCGGCGGCGGCACCATTGCCGCGCCGACCCGGATCGACGGCGTGCTCGCCGCCGACCGCCTCGCGGGCGCGCCGAGTTTCACCCGCTCGCTCGAACTGTCGCCGTCGAGCACGACCCGGGTGGCGCTGGGCGGGCAACCGCCGATCCGCCTCGACGGCGCGGCTGCTTTCGCCCGGTTGGGCGGGCGGCTGCAACTGACGGCGGCCGATGCGGCGGGGGCGGGGCAGAAGTTCCTGACGGTCGCGCGGGGCGCCACCTACCAGGGCGGTTTCGATGCCTTGCAACAGGCGCCGGGCCTGGCCGCGCGGGGCCTGCGCCACGACTTGCGCTTCGCTGCGGATGGCATCGCCCTGGCCCTGGCTCCGCTCGACCTGCCGGGGCAGGTCAACCTACAAGGCAACGCCGGGCGTTCCGCGGCGGCGTTGAACGCGCTCCGTGACCGGCCCATCGCCCTGCGCCCCGGCGCCTACAACGATTGGCTGCAGGCCAGCCTGGCGCGCGGCGATCTCGCTGGCCTGCCACGCAGCGCCGGCGGCCAGGTGTATGCCGACAGCCTGGCCTACCTGAGTCGGCAGCCGTCGCAAGTGGATCGCGCGATGTTCGGCGAGCTTTCCTGGGCGCAGCCCGGGCAGGCGCCGCGGTTGTGGTTCCAGGGGCTCGCTTCCGGCTTGCGCAACGAGGGGCGCTCAGGCGTCAGCGGCAGTCGCGAGCGTAGCGACGGCATTGCCCTGGGCCTGGTCCAGGCGCTCGACGAACGAACTCAGGGCGGCGCGACGCTGGCGCAGACCAAGGGACGGATCAACAGCGCCGGCGGCAAGGTCGAGCTGGACATCACCCAGCTCGCCGTGGGCTTGCTACACGCCTTCGACAGCCTGGAACAGGGCGGTTACGTCAGTGCCATGCTCGGTGCCGGCTACCTCGACGCCGCCAGCAAGCGGCGCCTGCCGGGCTTTGCCACGGCCAAGGGCGACAGCGAGGGCTGGCTCTACCACGCCAGCGTCAAGAGCGGCTACCGCTGGCGCAAGGACGATTGGCGGGTCGAGCCGCGGGTCGGCCTGCTGGCGACCCGCACGGAATGGAAAGGTTTCCGCGAAAAGCACAGCGAGCTGGCGCTGGACGTCGACCGCGCGGCCAGGGATGCGACCTTCGCCACCCTGGAACTGAGCGTCGCGCGCAGCCTGCGGGTGGCCGACTGGTCGCTGGAGCCGGAGCTGAACCTGGGCTACGAGCGTGCCCTGGGAGTGCCGGCGAGCCACACCGAGGCTAGCCTGCAGGGCGTCGACCTGAAGCAGGTTTCGGCCCATCGGGGGCGCGACCTGTTCAGTGCGGGGATGGCGCTGCACGCCCGCCGCGGTCCGTTGCAGGGCAGCCTGGAGCTGCAGGGGACGAAAGGCGAGCGGGTCGGCGGCAGCGCCGTCAACCTGCGCCTGAGCTACGACTTCTAGCGCTGGCTACTTGAGCACCTTGATTGGCTTCACCGGGGTGCCGTCGCTCCATTGGCCCATGCCGGTCTGCTCCGGCGTAGCGCCCAGGGCGTACTGGCGGTTGCGGTTGTAGAACGCCGCGTCGGTGAGGCCATCGAACAGCTTCCAGGTGCCGTACCAGTCGAGGGCGTCGATCACCAGCGGGTCGTGGCCGGTATAGCGGCCTTCGGCCTGCTGCACTTCGAGGCGCTTCTCGACGCGGTCGAGCAACCAGTCGCTGTCTTCTTCCTTCGGATACTGCGGGCCGAATACCGGCGCGGTGGGTGCCGCGTGGTTGGCCAGCAGCGGCGGAGCGCCGTGGCGATCGCTGCGCAGCAGCAGCAGGTTCTTGTCGCTGGGCGGAATGTGCCGGCTCTGGCGGTAGATGCGCTTGGCGTCGGTGCAGGCCACGTGGCTGTCCTCGTCGCCGCAGACCGCCAGCAGCAGGGTGCCCTTGGCCAGCCCCGACAGGCGTTCCTGGGCCACGCCGTCCCAGCGCTTGCCCTGGCTCTTGCCGGGCTCGACCACCATCAGCGCCTTCGCCGCCGGCAGCTTCAGGCGTTCGCTGGCGGCCGCCAGGTTGGCGGCGAGCAGTCCGCCGGCGGAGTGGCCGAGGTAGGCGACCTGGTTCAGACGCGGGCGCACCCCCAGCTCGCCGGCCTGCAGGCGCCTGAGGGCGTCGCCGAGGGCGCCGGCGGCATTGTCGAGGAAGTCTGCGTTGGGCGTCTTCAGGTCCGGCTGGTAGCGCGGGTAGACCACCACCATGCCGCGGCGGACGATATGGTCGATCCAGGCGCGGTAGAGGTCCGGCTGCATCACGCTCCAGCCGTGCAGGAAGATCACCAGCGGAGCGTTGCCGGGGACCGGTTGCTCGGGGGTGAACACCCAGTATTCGCGAGCGCCTTCGCCGAAGTGCCACTGATGCACGCTGGCATGGCGATAGGCCGCGCCGCCCGGCCCTTCGGCCGGCTGCGTCGGCGGCGTGGGCGCGGTCGGCGGTTCGGCGGCCGTCGCGGCGTGGCCCAGGAGCAGGCCGCACAGGACGAGGTACAGGGTACGGAAGCGCATGCGGGCCCTCTTGCGGAATCGGAATGTCGTGCCAGTCCTAACCATAGCGCCGTTCAGCGCGGATAGAGCGGTGGCAGGCCGCCATTGTCGACCGCTCCCGCCGGCGCTTGTTCCGTGGTGGGCAGGGCGCGGATCGCCCGCCACAGGTCCTCGCCCTGCCAGGAATGGCCGCTCTCGCTGTACAGCGCGCCGTTGAGGCCATCCAGGGCGTCGGACAGCGGTACGAAGCGGGCCGCCATGTCGGCCAGGGTATCGGGTTGCTGACGGGCCCAGGCGTCCAGGGCCTGGCGGGTCGCCTGGGGATCGTTGGCCAGGCAGGCGCGGCGCAGCTCGTCGAGCAGGCTGCGGCTGCTCGGGCCGTTGGCCGCGGCGCGGATCACCGCCGGCAGTTGGCGGGCGCGCCACCAGAGGCCGAAGCCGAGCAGGGTGGTCAGGGCCAGCACGGCGGTAGCCAGTTGCCAGGGCCAGAGCGTCGGCTCCAGGCGTTCGCCGAGCGGCAGCGCCGCCGCCGGCGGCTCCGCCTCGGCCTGCGGCGCGGCGGCCACTTCCAGGGTGCGCGGTGGCAGGCTGGTGCGCTCCAGGCGGTCTTCGCGGGTGTTCCACCAGACCACTTCGAGCGCCGGCAACTCGATGCGCCCGGCCTGCTCGGGCACCAGCGCCTCGCGCTCCTCGCGACTGCCGATGAGGCCCTGGTCGGTGCTCTGGTCGGCCAGCTGCGGTTGGTCCGGGTAGCGCCGCAGGCCTTGCACGTCGGGCAGCGGCAACGGCGGAAGCTGGGTGCCGGAAAGCCCCTCGACCTTCAGCAGCACGTTGCGCGTCAGCGATTCGCCGACCTGTGCCTGCTCCGGCTGCGGGCTCCAGCTTTCGCTGATGCTCAGCGCGCGGGCCGGCATCCAGGGCGCGTCGGCCGGATAGTCGGCGGGCTTGGGCCGGACCTGCAGCGGGATGCTCGGCGAAGTCACCCGCATCTGCCGGCCGGGGCGCGGGCCGAAGGGGTTGTAGTCGTCGCTGCCACGGTCGACCAGGGTCGCACTGAAGGCTTGCGCAGGAATCTCCAGGGTGCCGCTCTTCTGCGGGAAGATCGCGTAGCGCACCTCGATCACGCCGTGGCGGATGCCGTTGATCTCCTTCTCGTAGGTGCGCGCCTCGCCGAGCTGTTCGACCTTCGCGTCGTTCATCGCCAGCGGGGTCAGGCTGCTGTCGTCGTATAGCGACACCGAGTGGTAGATGCGCAGGGTGAGGATCGCCTGGGCCTGCACGTAGACTGTCTCCTGGTCGACGCTGGCATCGATGAAGACCGGCGCCAGCTTGCTGCTCTTGGCGCGGTCGCGCGCC
Organism: Pseudomonas sp. HMSC076A11; assembly: GCF_001810205.1. Taxonomy (NCBI): domain Bacteria; kingdom Pseudomonadati; phylum Pseudomonadota; class Gammaproteobacteria; order Pseudomonadales; family Pseudomonadaceae; genus Pseudomonas; species Pseudomonas sp. HMSC076A11. The sequence goes on from NZ_KV800314.1 coordinate 88,562, forward strand.
TCCAGTACGTGCAGCCTGATCGGCTGGGTGCTGCTGGCGCCGAGGCTGATCGGCGGGATCGCCACGTAGCCGCTCTGCTTCGGCAGGAGGGTGACGATCCAGCGGGTGGTGGCCTGGGCCCGGCCGTTCTGCGTGGCGAGACGGTTGACCTGGCGCGTGCCGAGGACCTCGAAGAGGGCGTCCAGCGGGCTCAGGTCGGGTTTGCCGAAGAGGGTCGGGTCGTCCGATTCCAGCGTCAGTTCGACGCTTTCCCCTTCGGTCAGGCGGGCGCGGTCGACGCTGGCGCTGAAGCTGGCATGGGCGGAAACGCAGAGGAGCGCGAGAAGCAGGCTGCAGAACAGGCGGATCATGGCGTGGCTTCCTGGCGTTGCTGCTGTTGGTACCAGAACTTGCGCCGCAGCAATTCGGCGGGATCGTCGGGAATCTGTCGCAGCCATTGCTCGAGGGCCTGGCGACGTTCGTCGTCGAGTCCGTCGTCGGCTTCCTCGTCGCCCGTCCGCTCGTCCTCGGCGTTGGGCTGCGGCTGCGCTTGGCCGGGTGCTCCGGCGGTCTTCTCGCCTTCGTCTTCCGGCAGGCTGGTCGAGGGCGCCGCGGCCTGGGCCTTCTGCGCATCGACGGTCGCCGCGTCGCGCGGCGGCCGCTGGCTGCTTCCGGATGGCGGGCTCTGCTGGCTCGCTTCCTGGCGCTGTTCCTTGTTCTCGCCGGCCTGCTGCTGCGCCGCCTGTTCCTGGCGTTGGCGCAGCAGTTCCTCGACCAGGGCCTTGTTGCGTTGCGCGGCGACCAGTTGCGGCTGGCGCTCCAGGGCTTGTTCGTAGGCGTCGACGGCGGCTTCCAGTTCGCCCTGGCGGGCCAGGGCGTTGCCACGGTTGTAGTGATCGTCGGCCTGGTCGCCTTGGGCGAAGGCCTGGGCCGCGGCGGCGTAGTCGCGGGCCTGGTAGAGCGACAGGCCTTTCCAGCGGAAGTCCTCGAAGCGCTTCGCCGCCTCGTCCGCCTGGCCCCGTTGCAACAGGCGCTGGCCTTGCTGGTCCGGACGCAGCCAGAGGTCTTCGAACTGGAAGGCCATGGCCGGTTGCGGCAGGCTCAGCATCAACAGCGGCAGGCAGAACAGCCAGCCGCGCCGTCCGGCACAGGCGGCCAGCAGGAGCAGCGGCAGGAGCAGCCAGTAACCCTGGTCGGCCCAGCGCTGCAGGCGCAGCAGGGCGTTCTCGCGATCTTCCTCCAGCGTGCCGCCGCGGGCCAGCAGGCCGAGGCTGTCGAGGTCGCGGTCGTTCGGCCGCAGGCGCTGGTAGCCGGCGCCGATCTCCGCGGCGAAGCGGCGCAGCCCGCTTTCGTCGAGCCTGGGCAGGAGGATGCCGCCCTGGTCGTCCTTGAGGAAGCTGCCATCCTCCTGCTGCACCGGAGCGCCCTTCGGCGTGCCGACGCCGAGCACGGCGAGGCGCGCCGCCCGGTGCTCGAGGGCGCTGCGGATGCCCTGGCGCTCGGGTTCGCTCAGCTCGCTGGTCAGCAGCAGCAGGCGGCCGCGGCCCTGGGCGCCCTGTTCCAGCAGGTCGAGGGCCTGGCGCACGGCGAGGTCGGCGCGCTGGCCGGGCTCGGGCATGATCGAAGGTTTCAGGGCGTCGAGCAGGTTGCGCGCGGTGAGCTGGTCGTCCGACAGCGGCACCAGGGTATGCGCGCTGCCGGCGTAGACGACGATCGCGGTCTGCGCGTCGTTGCGCGTGCGAAGCAGGTCGAGCAGCTTGCGCCGGGCCTGCTCCAGGCGGGTCGGCGACAGGTCGCCGGCAAGCATCCCGGGAGTCAGCTGGAGGATCGCCACCAGCGGGTCGCTACGCTTCATCGAGGGCTGTTCCAGTTGCTGCCAACTGGGCCCGAGCAAGGCCAGCAGGGCCAGCAGCCAGGCGATGCCGAGGCAGATCCAGGGCATGCGGTTCTGCCGCCCGGCGCCGCCGACCAGCAGCCAGGGCTGGAAGGCCGTCGGCAACAGCAACTGCCAGCGTCCGGCACGACGCTGGCGATGCAGCAGCTTCCACAGCAACCAGCCAAGCAGCGGCGCCAGCAGCAGCCAGTAGGGGCGCAGCCAGTGCGGCCAGGCATCCAGCAACAGGTTCATGGTTGCCTCCCGGAACGGCGGCGCGGCCAGGTCCGGTTTTCCCGTGGCCAGAGTTCCAGCGCCACCAGCAGCACACTCAGGCCGAGGGCGGCGGCCAGCGGCCAACTGTACAGCGCCAGGGCCGGGCGCGCCCGGGTAGTCTGCTGGGCGACCGGTTCGAGGCGGTCGAGGGTCGCGGAAATGCTTTCCAGCTCGGCGCTGGATCGCGCGCGGAAGTATTCGCCGCCAGTGCTCTCGGCGATACCGCGCAGGGTCGGCTCGTCGAGATCGAGCCCCGGGTTGAAGCCGAACAGGCCGGGCACGCCGCCTTGCTGCGGGTCGGCGCCGATGCCGATGGTGTAGATCTTCACCTGTTGCTCGGCGGCCAGTTGCGCGGCGATCTGCGGGGCTATCTGTCCGCCGGTGTTGGCGCCGTCGGTGATCAGCACCAGCACCCGGCTTTCCGCAGGCCGCTGGCGCAGGCGCTTGACCGCCAGGCCGATGGCGTCGCCGATCGCGGTGTTCTTGCCGGCGATGCCGATCTGCGCCTCGTCCAGCCAGACCCGCACGGTGTGCCGGTCGAAGGTCAGCGGCGCCTGCAGGTAGGCCTGGCTGCCGAACAGGATCAGGCCGACGCGGTCGCCACGACGGTCTTCGATGAAGTCGCCGAAGAGTTTCTTGATCAGTTCCAGGCGGCTGATCTCGTCTTCCTGCCAGCGCATGTCGCGGTAGTCCATGGAGCCGGAGACATCCACCGCGAGCAGCAGGTCGCGGCCGCTGGCGGGTAGCGGCAGGGGGTCGCCGACCCACTGCGGGCGGGCCGCGGCGAGCAGCAGGAGGAACCAGAGCAGGGCGAAGCGCACCTGCTGCCGCCAGGCCGGCAGGCGTGCGCGGGCACGGCGTCCGGCGAGGCTTTCGAGTTCGTCGAGGAAGCTCACCTTGAGCGCCGCCTCGCCGCTGTCGGCGGCCGGCAGCACCAGGCGCAGCAGCCAGGGCAACGGGGCGAGGGCGAAGACCCAGGGCCAGGCGAACTCAAACATGCTTGCGAATCCAGGTGGCGACGGCGGCGTCGAGGCCGTCCACGGCCTTGTCGTCGAGGGTGCAGTCGGCGCGGTAGCCGCCTTCCACCAGGATCATCCAGCGGGTCAGGCCGGCGGCCGGGCAACGGTTGTCGAGGAACGCCAGCCAGGCGCGGCCGCTGAGGGCGTGGCTGCCGCTATCTGGCCAGCGCGCCCTGCAGACCCGCTTGAGCAGGCCGTTGATGGCTTGCAGCCAGGGTCCGGCGGAAGCCCTGCCGTAGGGCTTGGCAAGCGCCGCCAGTTCGGCCAGGGCCGCTTCGCGCAGCGGATCCAGCGGCGCTTCGCCGCGGGTGGCGATGGTGCGCCGCGGCAGGTGCCGGCGCAGTCGCCAGAGCCCCCAGCCGAGCAACGGCAGCAGGGCGGCCAGCAGCCACCAGCCGGGCGCTGGCGGCCACCAGCCGACGGGCAGGGGGGCGATCAGCGGTTCCAGCCGGTCGAGCGGATTCATGCGCGATACCCCGGCTGGTGTTGTTCCAGCAGGTCCCGCAACTGCTCCACCAGGTCTTCCTGGGTCGACAGCGGCAGCAGCGGCACGCCCAGTCGCTGGGCCAGCCGCTGCCAGCGCGCGCGGCGCGCCTCGGCCAGTTCGCGATAGGCCTGGCGCAGCTCGTCGGCGTGGGTGTCCAGCTCGAGGTCGGCGGCGCCTTCGCGGAAGCGCAGCAGTCCGGCGGCGGGGAGGGCATGGTCGAGCGGGTCGGACAGCGGCAGCAGCACCAGGTCGGTATGGCGTGCGATCAGGCTGAGTTGCTGCTCGGCGACGTCATTGAGTGTCCGCTCGTCGCACAGCACCAGGATCAGGCTGCCCGGGCGCAGCACTTCGCGGGCGCGGCGCAGGGCCAGGCCGAACAGTTCGCCAGGCCGCTCGGCCGGCGTCTCGCGCAGCTCGCGATTGGCCCGCAATAGCTGGTTGAACAGTTGCAGCAGGCTGTGCTTGCTGCGTCGCGGCTTGATTTCGTGGCAGTCGCGGTCGCTGAATACCAGGCCGCCGATACGGTCGTTGTGGGCCAGCGCCGACCAGCCGATGAAGGCCGCCGCGCGTGCCGCCAGCACCGCCTTGAAGCACAGGCCGGAGCCGAAGAACAGGCGCTGGCTCTGTTCGACCAGGACGAACACCGGTCGCTCGCGTTCCTCGTGGAACAGCTTGGTGTGCGGCTCGCGGGTGCGCGCGGTGACGCGCCAGTCGATGGTCCGTACGTCGTCGCCGGGCTGGTAGATGCGCACCTGGTCGAAGTCCACGCCGCGTCCGCGCAGGCGCGAGTGATGCAGGCCGACCAGCGGGCTGCGGCGGTTCTGCGAGGAGAACAGGCGCGCTTCGTGGAGCCGGTGGCGCATTTCCAGAAGCTCGTCGAGGCCCAGTTCGACGCCCGGGGCGGCGCTCAGCATGGCGGCGGCCTCAGGCCACGGCGACCACGTCGAGGATGCGCTGCACGACCCGGTCCTGGTCGATGCCGGCGGCTTCCGCCTCGAAGGTCAGGATCAGGCGATGGCGCAGCACGTCGAACAGCACCGCCTGGATGTCCTCGGGGCTGACGAAGTCGCGTCCGCCCAGCCAGGCGTGGGCGCGCGCGCAGCGGTCGAGGGCGATGGAGCCGCGCGGGCTGGCGCCGTAGGAGATCCATTCGGCGAGTTCCGCGTCGTGCTTGGCCGGGGTGCGGGTGGCCATGATCAGTTGCACCAGGTATTCCTCCACCGCGTCGGCCATGTACAGGCCGAGGATTTCCTGGCGCGCGGCGAAGATGGTTTCCTGGGTCACCCGGCGCTCCGGCCGGGCCTCGCCGTTCAGTGCCTCGCCACGCGCCTGCTGGAGTATGCGGCGTTCCACCGAGGCCTCCGGGTAGCCGATCTTGACGTGCATGAGGAAGCGGTCGAGCTGGGCTTCCGGCAACGGGTAGGTACCTTCCTGCTCGATCGGGTTCTGTGTCGCCATCACCAGGAACAGCTGTGGCAGGTCGTAGGTGCTGCGGCCGACCGAAACCTGGCGCTCGGCCATGGCTTCGAGCAGCGCCGATTGCACCTTGGCCGGGGCGCGGTTGATCTCGTCGGCCAGCACCAGGTGATGGAAGATCGGGCCTTGCTGGAACACGAAGGTGCCGGTCTCCGGACGGTAGATTTCGGTGCCGGTGATGTCGGCGGGGAGCAGGTCGGGAGTGAACTGGATACGGTGGAACTCGGCTTCGAGGCCTTCGGCGAGGTCCTTGATGGCCTTGGTCTTGGCCAGTCCCGGCGCGCCTTCCACCAGCAGGTGGCCGTCGGCTAGCAGCGCGATCAGCAGGCGGTCGACGAGTTTTTCCTGGCCGAGGATCTGGCTCGACAGGTAGCCCTTCAGTCCCTGCAGGGCGCTCTTGTGCTGCGTGCTTTCTGGCTCGTTGCTCATTGTCTGGACTACCGGTTCCAAGGCCTGCTGGGGTGTCGCTCGGTGGCGCACGGCGAGGCCGGCGCGGGCGGGCGGGGAGAAGGCTCCGCTCTGCGGCGGATGACGGCCCCCCGATCCCGCACATGTTAGCGCACGGCGACTGCCTAGCGTACTCTCCGACGCTCGTGCCGCGCCTATTCGTGAACCCGCGCGGGTATGCCGGTGAAAAGCCTCCGCCTCTCGCCGTGACCTGCCTCGCGAAGCGCGGCGGATCGACGCGCCCGGGGAACTTCGCCGGCGCACGCGGGTCGGTTTCCGCGATGCGAACAGCGAATGGACAGAGCGTTTGTCAGGAGCGACATTGCCGGGGCTTGCCCGGCGCAAGGGGGAGGGCCGCGCCCGGCGTGGGTGGCGGCGCTGGGTCGGCGGGCTGCTGTTGCTGCTCGGCGCGCTCGCCAGCGGATGTTCGAACGCGCCGCGCAACGCCGCCGGCGAGGACACCAGCCAGGGTTCGATGCGCGCCGGCGAATTCCTCCAGACCGATGCCGATCGCATGGCCACCCTGGCCATGCGCGACAACCTGCAAAGCCTCTACCAGTTGCTCTGGAAGCTGTACAAGCGCAATCCCGCCGAATGGAAGAAGACCGGCCTGCCGAGCCAGGCCGACGCCGAGCTGGCGATCCGCCGGGCCATCGAGCAGAACCGCGAACTCAGCGACCTGGGCGGCCGCCGCGACATCGCCGCACTGTCCTACTCCCTCGATCCGGCGTTCAAGGGCGACCGCGTCGGTGCCTTCATATACTCCCTGGCCAGCATGCTGATCACCGCCCATGGCGGGCGCACCGAGTTCTACGTCTACCAGGGGATCGACGCGCAGTACGTCTACAACGCCGCGCGCAACGTCGAGGTCGCCACCTGGATGCTGGCTACCCGCAAGGACGACAAGGGTGCCCCGTTGCTGCTTTCCAACGCCCTCACCGACGACGCCAGCAACCTCAGCTACGCCCGCGAGTTCGCCAAGATCGTCGCGCGCCTGGACCTGCTCGCCGAGGTGCTCGGCGAACGCTACCGGCGGATCAGCGTGAACTACGCCCAGGGACTGCTGTTCATGCATTTCCTGCCGGTGCAGTGAGCCGATGCTCCCGGGGTGAACGAATATGTCGCAGCACGGTAAGTGTTTTGCCTTGCCGGCTCGTTAAGCTCTGTCGGATATGACCGGCGGGTCGCTCGCCGAAAAGGGCGGTTCCCGGTCAGCCTTTGCTGTGCGCCTGCCTGCCTGGATTAATGCTCAGCTTCTGCTGAACTTCATGGACGCAGCGAGGGTCGGTCCGAAGGTGCGTTGCTCGCGACCTTTCCCGCGAACCGCTCGCCTCCATGAAATAACAAGCCAAGCGGAGTACAACCATGGCGTTCTTCACCGCGGCCAGCAAAGCCGATTTCCAGCATCAACTGCAGACGGCACTGGCGCAGCACCTCGGCGACAAGGCGTTACCACAAGTCACGCTGTTCGCCGAACAGTTCTTCAGCCTGATCTCCCTCGATGAACTGACCCAGCGTCGGCTTTCCGACCTGGTCGGTTGCACCCTTTCCGCCTGGCGCCTGCTGGAGCGCTTCGACCGCGACCAGCCCGAAGTCCGCGTATACAACCCCGACTACGAGAAGCACGGCTGGCAATCCACTCACACCGCGGTGGAAGTGCTGCACCCGGACCTGCCGTTCCTGGTCGACTCGGTACGCATGGAACTGAACCGCCGCGGCTACAGCATCCATACCCTGCAGACCAACGTCCTCAGCGTGCGCCGCTCGGCCAAGGGCGAGCTGAAGGAAATCCTGCCCAAGGGTAGCCAGGGCAAGGACGTCAGCCAGGAATCGCTGATGTACCTGGAGATCGACCGTTGCGCCCACGCCGGCGAACTGCGGGCGCTGGAGAAGGCCATCCTGGAAGTGCTCGGTGAAGTACGCGTGACCGTCGCCGACTTCGAACCGATGAAGGCCAAGGCCCGCGAACTGCTGACCTGGCTCGGCAAGGCCAAGCTGAAGGTGCCGGCGGAGGAACTGAAGGAAGTGCGCAGCTATCTCGAATGGCTGCTGGACAACCACTTCACCTTCCTCGGCTACGAGGAATTCACCGTCGCCGACGAGGCCGACGGCGGGCGCATGGTCTACGACGAGAAATCCTTCCTCGGCCTGACCCGTCTGCTGCGTGCCGGCCTGAGCAAGGATGACCTGCACATCGAGGACTATGCCGTCGCCTACCTGCGCGAACCGGTCCTGCTGTCCTTCGCCAAGGCCGCCCATCCGAGCCGTGTGCACCGCCCGGCCTACCCGGACTACGTGTCGATCCGCGAGCTGGACGGCAAGGGCCGGGTGATCCGCGAGTGCCGCTTCATGGGCCTGTTCACCTCCTCGGTGTACAACGAGAGCGTCAACGACATTCCCTTCATCCGCGGCAAGGTCGCCGAAGTGATGCGGCGCTCCGGTTTCGACACCAAGGCCCACCTCGGCAAGGAACTGGCCCAGGTGCTGGAAGTACTGCCGCGCGACGACCTGTTCCAGACTCCGGTGGACGAGCTGTTCAGCACCGCCCTGGCGATCGTCCGCATCCAGGAGCGCAACAAGATCCGCGTGTTCCTGCGCAAGGACCCCTACGGTCGCTTCTGCTACTGCCTGGCCTACGTGCCGCGCGACGTGTATTCCACCGAGACGCGCCTGAAGATCCAGCAGGTCCTGATGGAGCGCCTGCAGGCCAGCGACTGCGAGTTCTGGACCTTCTTCTCCGAGTCGGTGCTGGCCCGCGTGCAGTTCATCCTCCGCGTCGACCCGAAGTCGCGCATCGACATCGACCCGGCGCGCCTGGAGGAAGAAGTGATCCAGGCCTGCCGTTCCTGGCAGGACGACTACAGCAGCCTGGTGGTGGAAAACCTCGGCGAGGCCAAGGGCACCAACGTCCTGGCCGACTTCCCGAAAGGCTTCCCGGCCGGCTATCGCGAGCGCTTCGCCCCGCACTTCGCGGTGGTCGACCTGCAGCACCTGCTCAGCCTCTCCGAGCAGCGCCCGCTGGTGATGAGCTTCTACCAGCCGCTGGCGCAGGGCGAGCAGCAACTGCACTGCAAGCTGTACCACGCCGACACCCCGCTGGCCCTGTCCGACGTCCTGCCGATCCTGGAGAACCTCGGCCTGCGCGTGCTCGGCGAATTCCCCTACCGCCTGCGCCACCAGAACGGCCGTGAATACTGGATCCACGACTTCGCCTTCACCTACGCCGAAGGGCTGGACGTGGACATCCAGCAGCTCAACGAGATCCTCCAGGACGCCTTCGTCCACATCGTCAGCGGCGACGCCGAGAACGACGCCTTCAACCGCCTGGTGCTGACCGCCAACCTGCCGTGGCGCGACGTCGCCCTGCTGCGTGCCTACGCGCGTTACCTGAAGCAGATCCGCCTGGGCTTCGACCTTGGCTACATCGCCAGTGCGCTGAATGCCCACACCGACATCGCCCGCGAGCTGGTGCGGCTGTTCAAGACCCGCTTCTACCTGGCGCGCAAACTCACCGCGGAAGACCTGGAAGACAAGCAACAGAAGCTGGAGCAGGCGATCCTCGGTGCCCTCGACGAAGTCCAGGTGCTCAACGAGGACCGCATCCTGCGGCGCTACCTCGACCTGATCAAGGCGACCCTGCGGACCAACTTCTACCAGCCCGACGGCAACGGCCAGAACAAGAGCTACTTCAGCTTCAAGTTCAACCCGAAGGCCATCCCGGAGCTGCCCAGGCCGGTGCCCAAGTACGAGATCTTCGTCTACTCGCCGCGCGTCGAGGGCGTGCACCTGCGCGGCGGCAAGGTGGCTCGCGGCGGCTTGCGCTGGTCGGACCGCGAGGAAGACTTCCGCACCGAGGTGCTCGGCCTGGTCAAGGCCCAGCAGGTGAAGAACGCGGTGATCGTGCCGGTCGGCGCCAAGGGCGGCTTCGTCCCGCGCCGCCTGCCGCTTGGCGGTAGCCGCGACGAGATCCAGGCCGAGGCGATCGCCTGCTACCGGATCTTCATTTCCGGCCTGCTCGATATCACCGACAACCTCAAGGAAGGCGAAGTGGTGCCGCCGGCCAACGTGGTCCGCCACGACGAGGACGATCCTTACCTGGTGGTCGCCGCGGACAAGGGCACGGCGACCTTCTCCGACATCGCCAACGGCATCGCCGCCGAGTACGGCTTCTGGCTCGGCGACGCCTTCGCCTCGGGCGGCTCCGCCGGCTACGACCACAAGGGCATGGGGATTACCGCCAAGGGCGCCTGGGTCAGCGTGCAACGGCACTTCCGCGAGCGCGGCATCGACGTGCAGAAGGACAACATCAGCGTCATCGGCATCGGCGACATGGCCGGCGACGTGTTCGGCAACGGCCTGCTGATGTCGGACAAGCTGCAACTGGTGGCCGCCTTCAACCACATGCATATCTTCATCGACCCGAACCCGGACGCCGCCAGCAGCTTCGTCGAGCGCCAGCGCCTGTTCAACCTGCCGCGTTCGAGCTGGGCCGACTACGACGCCAAGCTGATCTCCGCCGGCGGCGGGATCTTCCTGCGCAGCGCCAAGAGCATCGCCATCACCCCGGAAATGAAGGCGCGCTTCGACATCCAGGCCGACAGGCTGGCGCCCACCGAGCTGATCCATGCGCTGCTCAAGGCGCCGGTCGACCTGCTCTGGAACGGCGGGATCGGCACCTACGTGAAGTCGAGCAAGGAAACCCACGCCGATGTCGGCGACAAGGCCAACGACGGTCTGCGCGTCGACGGCCGCGAGCTGCGCGCGAAGGTGGTGGGCGAGGGCGGCAACCTGGGCATGACCCAACTGGCGCGGGTCGAGTTCGGCCTGCACGGCGGTGCCAACAACACCGACTTCATCGACAACGCCGGTGGCGTGGACTGCTCCGACCATGAGGTCAACATCAAGATCCTGCTCAACGAAGTGGTGCAGGCCGGCGACATGACCGAGAAGCAGCGCAACGCGCTGCTGGTGAAGATGACCGACGCGGTCGGCGCCCTGGTGCTGGGCAACAACTACAAGCAGACCCAGGCGCTGTCCCTGGCGCAACGTCGCGCCCGCGAGCGGATCGCCGAGTACAAGCGGCTGATGGGCGACCTCGAGGCGCGTGGCAAGCTCGATCGCGCCCTGGAGTTCCTGCCTTCCGACGAGGAGCTGGCGGAACGCATCAGTGCCGGCCAGGGGCTGACCCGCGCCGAGCTGTCGGTGCTGATCTCCTACAGCAAGATCGACCTCAAGGAATCGCTGCTGAAATCGCTGGTGCCGGACGACGACTACCTGACCCGCGACATGGAGACCGCCTTCCCGGCATTGCTGGCGGAGAAGTTCGGCGACGCCATGCGCCGCCATCGCCTGAAGCGCGAGATCGTCAGCACGCAGATCGCCAACGACCTGGTCAACCACATGGGCATCACCTTCGTGCAGCGCCTGAAGGAGTCCACCGGCATGAGCGCGGCCAACGTCGCCGGGGCCTACGTGATCGTCCGCGACGTGTTCCACCTGCCGCACTGGTTCCGCCAGATCGAGAACCTCGACTACCAGGTGCCCGCTGATATCCAGCTGACCCTGATGGACGAACTGATGCGTCTCGGTCGCCGCGCCACCCGCTGGTTCCTCCGCAGCCGCCGCAACGAGCTGGACGCGGCGCGCGACGTGGCCCACTTCGGCCCGCGCGTCGCCGCCCTCGGCCTGAAGCTCAACGAGCTGCTCGAAGGGCCGACCCGCGAGCTGTGGCAGGCGCGCTACCAGACCTACGTCGACGCCGGCGTGCCGGAACTGCTGGCACGCATGGTGGCCGGTACCAGCCACTTGTACACGCTGCTGCCGATCATCGAGGCGTCCGACGTGACCGGCCAGGACACCGCGGAAGTGGCCAAGGCCTATTTCGCCGTGGGCAGCGCGCTGGACCTGACCTGGTACCTGCAACAGATCACCAACCTGCCGGTGGAGAACAACTGGCAGGCGCTGGCCCGCGAGGCGTTCCGCGACGACCTCGACTGGCAGCAGCGGGCGATCACCGTCTCGGTGTTGCAGATGCAGGACGGACCGAAGGAGGTCGAGGCTCGCGTCGGCCTGTGGCTGGAACAGCACCTGCCGCTGGTCGAGCGCTGGCGGGCGATGCTGGTCGAACTGCGTGCCGCGTCGGGTACCGACTACGCCATGTACGCCGTGGCCAACCGCGAGCTGATGGACCTGGCGCAGAGCAGCCAGCACGGTGTCTGCATCCCCTGATGCGACCGGACTGACGGCAAGCAAGAGCCCCGCCCTAGTGCGGGGCTCTTTCATTTCAGCTGTCGTGCCGTCGGTCGGGTCCCATGGCGGGCGGCGTTGGATGTGTTATTTTGCTATGAAAATATAGCTATGATTATGTAGATAAATATGCCCACCAACCAGGATCTCCAACTGGCAGCGCATCTGCGCAGCCAGGTCACCACCCTGACCCGCCGCCTGCGTCGCGAGGCGCAGGCCGATCCGGTGCAATTCTCGCAACTGGTCGTGCTTGGCGCGATCGACCGCCTTGGCGGCGACGTCACACCTTCCGAGCTGGCCGCCGCCGAGCGGATGCGCTCGTCGAATCTGGCCGCGCTGCTGCGCGAACTGGAACGCGGAGGGCTGATCGTCCGTCACGCCGATCCGCAAGATGGGCGCAGAACCCGCGTGTCGCTGAGCTCGGAGGGCCGGCGAAATCTCTACGGCAACCGCGCCAAGCGCGAAGAATGGCTGGTGCGTGCCATGCACGCCTGTCTCGACGAGAGCGAGCGCGCCCTGCTGGCGGCGGCCGGTCCGTTGCTGACACGCCTGGCGCAATTCGAGGAGCCCTGAATCCAGGGCTTTGGGTTCCGGCAGATGGAAGAGGAGTTCCCGATGAACACAGCACTGATCGGTCTCGACTACATCGTCGATATCATGCATCCCGACGGTAGGATTGCCCGCTGTGCAGAACAGGCCGCCTTGCGTGGCGTGGTCGCGCGTTTCAACCGCGCGCTCGCCGTCGCCGAGCAGCTTGGCTGGCTGCGGATCGCGGTGAGGGTGGGCTTCGAGCCCGGCTATCCGGACCTGCCGGAACATTCGCCGATCTTCGCTGCCGCGCAGGCACTCGGCGCTCTCGACCTCTGCGGGCGCGGTTGCGCATTTCATCCTGACCTGAAGCGGGATGCCGTGCAGATGGAAGTGCTCAAGCCGCGCATCAGCGCCTTCTATGCCACGCGCCTGGAGGCCGTGTTGCGGGCGAGGCGGATCGAGCGCCTGGTGCTCGCCGGTGTCAGTACGACCTGGGCTGTGCAGGCCGCCGCGCGCGATGCGCACGATCGCGACTACCAAGTGCTGGTGTTGGAGGAGGCCTGCGCGGCGGCCAGCGACGAGGAGCACCGGCGCTCCATCGAGGTCCTGGGCGGCATCGCGCGGATCGTCACGCTCGACCAGTTGGCAGCGCTCTAGGCGGCGCGTCGTGTGTGCGCCTCGCTGACACGCCTGTTCGACGGCCGCGCCATGGGGCGCGCGCTCGCCGTGTCGCTGCCGCTGTTCGTGCTCTACAGCGCCAGCGGCGATGCCAACTGGCTGCTGGCGAATATCGCGACGATCTCCGTGGCGGTCGTCGTCGAGCGGGTCGGTAGCGCACCGCTCGCGGCGCTCGGCCAGGGGGTGGCGATCATCCTCGGCTTTCTCGGCCTGTCGTTCGCGCTCGCCTGGGGAGCGGCGTTTGCCATCGCTTGCGCAGCGCTCGCCGCTGCTGCTGTCGCGCTATCCGGCCTGGATACGCGCTTGCGCACGCTGGGCAATTTCGTCTTTATTCCTGTGCTCTATCTGGCCTGCGAGGTTGCCGCGACGCACCGCGCTGCGCTGTCCCTGGTGCCGTATCTCGTCGTCGCGACGCTACCATCGGTGGCGCTCGCCGGTGTCGATACCTTGCGCCACGCAGCGCTCGCACGCCGTTACGGCACCCTGCTGCGCTGGCGTGGAGCGCACTTGACGGGCCACGCGGCCGCGCATGACGAGCTGCTCCAGGCTGTGTTGGCGGTCACACTCGCCGTAGCCTCCAGCGCGACCTTGGTGGCGTGGCGGCACATCGAATACGGCCAGTGGGCGATCTGGTCGTCCGCCAGCGTGGTTACCGGCAATGCCGCCAGCGCGCACCTGAAGCTGCGCGATCGCGGGCTTGGCGCGCTGCTCGGCGTACCGCTCGGCCTCGCGGTAGGGGCCGCTCTACCGCATGTTCTATTGGTCCACACCTTGGCGACTCTTGCCTCGGTCCTCACCCTCGTCGGATTCCGTCACTACGCGACAGGTTTTGCCGCGCGTTGCGCGTGCATCGCCTGCGCCTCCTGGGCGATTCAGCAGTCGCCCCTGGTCGCCTCGCTGCGGGTCGCCGAAGTACTGGCGGGTGGGGCGATAGGCGTCGCCTCGGTGTGGCTGGTGCGGTTCCTCGCACGCAACTGAAGGCGGTGCGACCGCACGCGCGTGCGCCAAATGCCCGGCGCCTTTCGTTGGCCGGAAAAGACAACCTGTTTCACGGATTTAATAAACATTTAGTTATTAGCGAGCGGCGTCTACCGAACCGATGGGTCTAGACGAAGTGACTTCCGGGGGCTTCCGGAGGGCCGTCGACTTTCCTGATGAAGTGCGTGAAACCTGGGCTTTCCACTTTGCCACAGCGGTGTCTCGGAAAGCGCGGAGTTGACCTGCAAAGCGTCACGGGCAGGCAAAAGGACACCATGGCGTCATGTATGTGCCTAAAAATTGACAGTTTCCGCTTAAAAATTTAGCAATTAGCATATTTAGTCATTAGATTGACGTTAATCGCCTGCGGCTGCTTTGGCTGTGCCCGCACTGTCAGGGATTCGACGTTGCCACCGGAAACCGCATCCATGCTTCCGACCTGCCGCTTCGGTCGGTATCGACCCTGCCGCGTAGGCTGGGCATGCGGTTCAGCAAGAAAGGAATCGCCGTGCTGCGTCTGCCGTCCCGCCGTAACACCCTTCGACCCATCGAGCGCCCGCTCGCCTGGCTTGCCGGCCTGGCGCTGGCGCTTTGTGCCGGCACTGCCGCAGGGGCTGCCGGCGGGCCGTCCAGCGTGGCGTTCTGGTACGCCGAGCGGCCGCCGCTGGCCGAGCTTTCCCAGTTCGACTGGGTGGTGCTCGAAGCGGCGCACCTCAAGCCGGCCGATGTCGGGTATCTGAAAGAGCAGGGCAGCACGCCCTTCGCCTATCTGTCGGTCGGCGAGTTCGACGGCGACGCCGCCGCCATCGCCGACAGCGGCCTGGCCCGGGGCAAGAGCGCGGTCCGCAACCAAGCCTGGAACAGCCAGGTAATGGACCTCGCCGCGCCGAGCTGGCGGGCGTACCTGCTCAAGCGCGCCGCGGAGCTGCGCAAACAGGGCTACGCCGGCCTGTTCCTCGATACCCTGGACAGCTTCCAGCTACAGGCCGAGGAGCGCCGCGAGGGCCAGCGCCGGGCGCTGGCCAGTTTCCTCGCCCAGCTGCATCGCCAGGAGCCGGGCCTCAAGCTGTTTTTCAATCGCGGTTTCGAAGTGCTGCCGGAGTTGCCCGGCGTCGCGTCGGCGGTGGCCGTGGAGTCGATCCATGCCGGTTGGGACGCCGCTGCCGGGCAATACCGCGAGGTGCCCCAGGACGATCGCGATTGGCTGAAGGGCCACCTGGATGCCCTGCGCGCCCAGGGAATGCCCATCGTCGCCATCGACTACCTGCCGCCGGAGCGGCGTGACGAGGCGCGCACGCTCGCTGCGCGCCTGCGTAGCGAAGGCTACGTGCCGTTCGTCAGCACCCCGGCGCTGGACTACCTGGGGGTGAGCGACGTCGAGGTGCAACCGCGGCGCATCGCGCTGCTCTACGATCCGCGCGAGGGCGACCTGACCCTGAGCCCCGGTCACGTCTACCTCGGCGGCCTGCTCGAATACCTCGGTTATCGGGTCGACTACCTGCCCACCGACCAGCCGCTGCCCGAACGTCCGCTGAGCGGTCTCTACGCCGGGGTGGTGACCTGGATGACCAGTGGACCGCCGCTGGCCAGCGACGCCTTCGACAACTGGATCGCTGCACGTCTCAACGAAAAGGTGCCGGTGGCGTTCCTCGCCGGCCTGCCCACAGAGAACGACGGCCTGTTGCAGCGCCTGGGTATTCGCCGGCTGTCGCAGAAGCTCAAGGTCAAGCCGAGCACCGAGACCCACGACCAGGCGCTGCTTGGTTCCTTCGAAGCGCCGCTGGTGATCCGGATCCGCGACCTGCCGGCGCTCACCGTACTCGATCCGGCGCGGGTGACCCCGGCGCTCAAGCTCAAGGGCGACGGCAAGGAGTACGTGCCGGTGGCGACCGCCGACTGGGGGGGG
>NZ_KV800314.1:104557-175320 GCF_001810205.1 Pseudomonas sp. HMSC076A11
GGGGGGGGCTTCGCCCTGGCGCCCTATGTGCTGGAGGAGGGTAGCGAGCACCGGCGCTGGATCCTCGATCCGTTCGCCTTCCTGCGCAAGGCCTTGCGTCTTGTGCCGCTGCCGAGTCCCGACGCGACCACCGAGAATGGCCGGCGCATCGCCACCGTGCACATCGATGGCGACGGCTTCGTCTCCCGTGCCGAGGTGCCCGGCAGTCCCTATGCCGGCCAGCAGGTGCTGGAGGACTTCATCAAGCCCTATCCGTTCCTCACCTCGGTCTCGGTGATCGAAGGCGAGGTCGGGCCGAAGGGCATGTACCCGCACCTGGCCAGGGAACTGGAGCCGATCGCCCGGCGCATCTTCGCCGACGACAAGGTGGAGGTCGCCAGCCATACCTTCAGCCATCCGTTCTTCTGGCAGCCGCAACTGGCCGAGCAGGGCGAGAACTTCGAGGCCCAGTATGGCTACAAGATGGCTATCCCGGGCTACGACAAGGTCGACTTCGTACGCGAGGTGATCGGCGCCCGCGACTACATCGAGCAGCGCCTGACCACCCCGCGGAAGCCGGTCAAGATGATCTTCTGGTCCGGCGACGCGCTGCCCGACGCCGCCACCATCAAGCTCGCCTACGACGCCGGGCTGATGAACGTCAACGGCGGCAATACCGCGCTGACCCGGGCCTTTCCCTCGCTGACCGGACTCTACCCGCTGATCCGGCCCACCCGCGGCGGCGTGCAGTACTACGCGCCGATCATCAACGAGAACGTCTACACCAATCTCTGGCAGGGGCCGTACTACGGCTTCCGCGGCGTCATCGATACCTTCGCCCTGACCGACAGCCCGCGCCGCCTGCGCGGCCTGCACCTGTACTACCACTTCTATTCGGGGACCAAGCAGGCCTCGATCCGCACCATGCACCAGATCTACGCGGCGATGCAGGCGGAGCATCCGTTGTCGCTGTGGATGAGCGACTACATCCCGCGCCTGGAAGGCCTGCATCGCGCCAGCCTGGCCAAGCGTGCCGATGGCAGTTGGCAACTGCGTGGCTTCGCCGCCTTGCGCACGGTGCGCCTGGACCCGGCGCTGGGTTGGCCGGACCTCGGCCGCTCCACGGGAGTCGCGGGCGTGCGCGACCTGCCCCAGGGGCGCTATGTGCACCTGAGTGCGGCGAATGCGCGCCTGGTCCTGCGCGACAGCCGCGATCCGCGGCCGGCGCTGGAGGAGGCCAACCTGCCGCTGAAGCACTGGCGCTACCGCGACGATGGCCGCGTCGAGTTCGCCTTCGCCGGGCACCTGCCATTACGCCTGGTGGTGCGCGCGGCGGGCGATTGCCGGCTGAGTGCGGCCGGCAAGGCCTTCCCGGGAAAGGCCGGCAACGGCCTGTGGACGTTCGAGTTGCCGATGGAGCAGGTGCGCGATGGCCAACTCGTCTGCCGCTGACAAGCATCCCCAGGCGCGCCTGCTGAATCCCTGGGCCCTGCTGCCGGTCGCTCTCGGGGTGGCGCTGGTGCTGTGGCTGACCTTCAACAGCGAAGAAGTATTCATGCCCAGCGGCGATGGCGAGCCCGACGCGGTCTCGGTGAACTACGCCGAACTGCTGTTGCAGGCGCACCCGGAGAACGACGCGCTGCGCCTGACCCTGATCGACCTGCTGGTCAAGCTCGGCGACTTCGAGCAGGCGCGTCATCACCTCGCCCGTCTGCGCGGCAAGGACCGCCTGGCAACGCCGTTCTACGAGGTGGAACTGGACATCCTTGGCGCCCTGGCCAGGCCCGAGGGCATGGATGAGGAGCAGACGCGCCGATTGCTGGAGCGCCTGCGCAAGATCGAGCACGTTTCGTTGAACGACGCCATGCTCGAACGACTTGCCCGTCATGCCCTGGCCCTGGACGCGCCGGACCTGGCGGCGCGGACCTTTGCCGAACTGGCCGGCCGCGACCCGCAGGGCCGGCAGCGCTGGCTGGACGAGGCGGCGCGCTGGTACCTGGCTTCCGGCGAGCCGCTGCCGGCGGCGGACATCCAGCGGCAACTGGCCGAAGCGCAAACCGAGCCGGCGAAGCGCCTGGCCTATCTGCGCCAGGCCTTCGCCAGCCTGCTCGCTGGCGAGCGCGGCGAACAGGCGGCGTTGTTGCTGGACGAGCGGCTGGACGCCTTGCCGGAGGATGAATCGACCCTGGCCTGGCTCGCCCAGGGCGTACGCGCCGCCGAAGGCAGCCAGCGCTACGACCTGGCCGAACGCTTCATCCGGCGCTGGCGCGAATTGCGCCCCGAGGACCATGAGGCGCTGGCCGCCGACCTGCGCCTGAACATGGCCGCCGGGCGGATCGAGCGGGCCTGGGAGGTCGGCCAGGAGCTGCTGGCCCTGCGCCCGGAGGACAGGACGCTGCTGGCCGATCTCGCGCGCCTTGGCGAATGGACCGGCAACGGCCCGCGGGCGCTGGGCCTGTGGAAGCAACTGCTGGCCGGCGCCGATGACCCGGCCCTGCGCGAGCATGCCTGGCGCCTGTCGCTGCAGATGTTCGATTTCGACAGCGCCATCGAGCTGCTGGCGCCCATCGGTGCGCAGCGACAGATGACCGACGAGGAACTCGATGCGCTGGTCTACAGCCATGAAACCCTCGGCACGCCGGAAGAGGGCGAGGCATGGCTGCGCGGCTACGTGCAGCGTTATCCGAAACAGCGCCTGGCCTGGCAGCGCTTGCAACAGATTCTCGAACACACCCAGCAGTTGCAGGAAGAGACCGGGGTCTGGGCGCGGATGGCCCGGCATTTCCCGCTGAGTGTCAAGGAACGCATGCAGTGGGCGGAAACCCACTGGAACCTGTTCGATCCGCGCCAGGCCTGGAAGGTCCTCTCCGGCGTGGATACCCGCGCGATCCGCGAGCCGGAGTTCTGGCGCCTGCGCGCGGCGCTGGCCTGGGCCCTGGAGCAGGACGACGATGCCCGCGCCGCCTACGAGCGCATGCTGGCCCTGGACATCCGCCTGAACAGCAGCGACGAGGACCAGTTGATCGCCCTGTACCGGGACAGCAATCCGAAGCAGGCCTTGCAGGTGCTTATCGGCAGTTGGCAGCGCAGCCGCGATCCGCGGCGCCTGGCCAGCGCCCTGCAACTGGCGGAGAACCTCCACGACTGGCCGGCCCTGAAGAGCCTGCTGGCCGAGGCCGAAGGCCTGCCGGAAGCGCAGGGCAGCCCCTATTACTGGGTGGCCAGGGCGCGGCTGGCGGAACAGGAAGGCCATGGCGACGTCGCCGAGCGTCTGTACCGGGAAGCCCTGGTGCGTTTCCCCGGCGAGAACCTGGTGCGCGAACGCCTGCTCTGGTTCTACATCGACCGTGGCCGTCGCGACAGCCTGGCGCCCCTGTTGGCGCAGTGGCATGGCCTGGCGCTGCGGGACAGCACGCTGTGGCTGCCGTTCGCCAGCGCCAGCCTGCTGCTCGAGCGTAACGACCAGGCGCTGGCCTGGTTCCGCCTGTACCTCAAGTCCAATCCCAACGACTGGCTGGTGCAGGCCGCCTACGCCGACGCACTGGATGCCAGCGGCTACCAGGACAAGGCCCTGCGCCTGCGCCGACTACTGCTCCGGCGGCTCGACCGCGAGGCGGTCAGGGCCACCCCGGACAGCTTCGCCGCCTACCTACGCCTGCTCGCCGTGGCCCAGGGGCCGCTGCTCGCCCAGGGCGAGGCGCGGCGGGCCTGGAATGGCGAGCCGGCGATGCTGCAGCTGTGGTTCGAGCAGTTCCTCGACCAGCTCGCCGCCACCAACCAGGAGCCGCTGAAGGATGACTGGCTGGCCTGGGCGCGCGGCCGGGGCCTGAAGATCGGGCGCAACGAAGAGATCCAGGCCGCCCTGCGCAGCCAGAATCGCGCCGCCCTGCAACGCCTGCTGGAGCGCGGCGAGCTGGAACCGGCGCAGCGGGTCGAGGCGCTGGTGCGTCTCGGCCATGGCGGCGAAGCGCTGGGCGAGGCCCTGGGCGCACTGGGCGACGGCCACTCGCGCGACAACCGCGAGCAGCTGCGGCGGCAGGCGACGGAAATCCTCGAACGCACTCCCCAGGGCCTGCAACTGGGTTGGAACAAGCGCGACTTCGGCGGCCTCGACTTCAAGGGGCCGACGCTGCGCGCGGCGCGCCACCTCGGCGACGACTGGTACGCCGATCTCGAACTGGGCAGTGGCCGCTATCACGGCGATGCGCTGGATAGCTCGCTCCTCGGTAGCGAACGCAACGCCAGGCTGACGTTGCGGCGCGAACTGGCCGATGGCTTCGCCGCGGCGACGCTCGATGGCAGCTGGCGCGACGACGAGGACCGCCACGGTCTGGGGGTGCTGCGCAATTGGCGCCTGAGCTCGCGCGACGAACTGGAAGCGGGCCTCGACTGGCACCGCGAGACCGACGAGACCGGCCTGATGCGAGCCCTCGGCATGCGCGACAGCCTACGGCTCGGCGGCCGCCACACCCTCAGCGGGCGCGACCAGTTGAGCTGGTCGCTGGCGCACAACCGCTTCTCCACCCGCCAGGGCGACGACCTCGGCAACGGCGAGGCGCTGTCCCTGGAATGGGCCCACACACTGTTCTTCGACGGCCCGGCCTGGCAACTGCGCGGCGGCATCGACTACCAGCGCAATCGCCTGGAGAACCGCGTGCCGGACGACCTGCTGGCGGCCCATGGCGGTGCGCTGGCGCTCGATGGCGCGCGCAGCCAGGACCTGCTGCAGGACCGCTATGGCCAGGTCTACCTCGGCAGCACCTGGCGCCGTGGCTTCCCTGGCGCGCTGAACCGCAGCCGTCCGCAATACACCTGGATCGTCGACACCCTGGCCGGCTGGCAGTGGACAGAGAAGGAGTTCAACTACGGCATCGATCTCGGCATCGGCATGGAGCTGCTGGGCGACGACGAACTGGCGTTCACCTTCGGCTACCAGTCGGCTCCCCAGGGCGGCGGCGGCGATGCCGGCGGCACGCTCGGGGTGACCTACAGCACGCGCTTCGGCCGCTGAACGCGGCCCGGATACGGAATTCAACAGGAGGAACACAACATGCAATCCATCCGCTGCCTGGCTCTCGCGGCCGTCGCCCTGTTCATGGCGGGCTGCTCCAGCTTCACCAGCGAAAGCGCTACGCCGCTGGCGCGCGGCGCGCAGTGGGGCCTGGTGCCGCTGCTCAATTACTCCCAGGCGCCGCAGGCCGGCGAGCGTGCCGAGCAGATCCTGCTCAGCGTGCTGGCCGAGGAGGGCGTGCGGCCGCGCCTGTACCCGGCGCAGCCGCAAGGCGACCTGCAACTGGTCGACGACCGCGAGCGCCAGCAGCGCGCGCTGGACTGGGCACGCCAGCAGAAGCTGGCCTACGTGGTCACCGGCAGCGTCGAGGAGTGGCAGTACAAGAACGGCCTCGACGGCGAGCCGGCGGTGGGCGTCAGCCTGCAGGTGCTGGAGCCGGCCTCCGGGCGGGTGCTCTGGAGCACCAGCGGGGCGCGCGCCGGCTGGTCCCGGGAAAGCCTGGCGGGCGCCGCGCAGAAAGTCCTGCGCGAGCTGGTCGGCGACCTGCGGCTCGAGTGACGGCGATGTCCGCGCACAAGGATTTCGCCCTCGCACCGCGCGCCAGCGGCAGCGTCTCCTGGGTCGAGACGCTGGTCATCAGCGCGCTCGCGCTGGGCCTGGGCTGGTGGTTCAGCCCGGACGACCCGCTGCAGGTCAACGCCACCTTTCCCTGGGTGATCCTCGCGCCCCTGTTGCTGGGCATGCGCTACGGCTTCGTCCGCGGGTTGGCCAGCGCGGCGCTGCTGGTGGCGGCGCTGTTCGCGTTTCGCGTCCAGGGCGTCGAGGCTTATGCCCAGGTACCGGCGGCCTTCATCGTCGGCGTGCTGCTCTGCGCCATGTTGGTGGGCGAGTTCCGCGACATCTGGGAACGCCGCCTGGAGCGCCTGGAGCTGGCGAACGAGTACCGCCAGTTGCGCCTCGACGAATTCACCCGCGCCCATCACATCCTGCGCATCTCCCACGATCGCCTGGAACAGCGGGTCGCCGGCAACGACCAGAGCCTGCGCAGTTCGCTGCTCGGTCTGCGACAACTGCTGCGCGAGCTGCCGGGCGATGAGGCACCGCTCGATGCGCTGGCGGAAACCGTGCTGGCGCTGCTGGCCCAGTACGGTTCGCTGCGCATCGCCGGACTCTACCGGGTGCGCCACGACCGCACCCCGGAGCCGCAATCCTTGGCGACGCTCGGCGAGATGCCGGCGCTGGACGCCGACGATCTGCTGGTGCGCACCTGCCTGGAGCGCGGCGAACTGGTCAGCGTGCGCCAGGAACTGCTGGAGCGCGGCGAGCAGCGTGCGCACAGCGCGCTGCAGGTGTGCGTGCCGCTGGTCGACACCGATGGGCGGATCCTCGCCCTGCTGGCGGTGGAGCAGATGCCATTCTTCGTCTTCAACGAACGTACCTTCAGCCTGATGGCGATCCTCGCCGGGCACATCGCCGACTTGCTGCAGAGCGACCGTCGCGCACTGCAACTGGCCGACATCGACGCCCAGCGCTTCTCCCAGTACCTCAAGCGCTCCCTGCTGGACGCCCGCGACCATGGGTTGCCGGCCTGCCTGTATGCCTTCGAGTTGACCGATGCGCGCTACGGCGAAGAGGTCCAGCGTCTGCTGGAAGGCAGCCAGCGTGGCCTCGACGTGCAGTTGCGACTGCGCAACGACGAGGGCCGGCGGGTCCTGCTGGTGTTGTTGCCGCTGACTTCCGCCGAAGGCTCCCAGGGGTATCTGCAGCGCCTGAGGATTCTCTTCGCCGAACGCTTCGGCCAGGCCCGCGAGCTGGAGTCGCTGGGCGTGCGCATCCGCCAGTACGAACTGGACGCCGGCAACGATCGGCAGGCGCTGGGACATTTCCTTTTCAACGAGTGCGGCCTGAATGATCAGCAAGTGGCTGTTTAGCGGCGCCTTCCTGTTCGAGCTGAGCAGTTGGGCGAGCGTCTTCGCCGACCTGCCGTTCGGCCAGGCGCTGGCGCTCTACCTGTTCGCCCACGGCCTGGGCAGCGCGCTGCTGTGCGTCGGCGTATGGCTGCTGCTGCCGCGGCGCTACAAGTTCCCGCTGCCGTGGAGCCCGCTGTTCCTCTTCAGCCTGGCCTTCTTCGTGCCGCTGATCGGAGCGGTCGGCGTCGCTGCGGCGGTATTCCCGGCGCTGTACCTGCCGCGCCAGCGTGGCGAGCAGGCCTGGCAGGCGATGGGTGTCCCCGAGCTGCCGTTCCGGCCGAAGGAAAAGCGCCTCGACATGATGTTCAGCGACGGCGGTCTGCAGGACGTCCTGCGCCATGCGCCGGACCCGAACCAGCGGCTCACGGCGATCTTCGCCACCCGGCGGATGCCCGGCAAGGAGGCGATCCCGATCCTCAAGCTGGCCCTGCGCGACCCCGCCGACGACGTCCGCCTGCTGGCCTACTCGATGCTCGACCAGAAGGAAAGCCGGATCAACCAGCGCATCGAGGCCGCCCTCGGCCGCCTCGCCGGCGCCACGCCGGCGCGACGCGGCGCGCTGCACGGAACCCTGGCGCGCTGGTACTGGGAACTGGCCTACCTGGGGTTGGCCCAGGGCAGCGTGCTGGAGCACATCCTCGAGCAGGCGCGCGAGCATACCGACCAGGCGCTGCGCGGCGCACCCTCGGCCGACCTGCATCTGCTGGCCGGGCGCATCGCCCTCGAACAAGGCCGCCTGGAGGATGCCGGACGCGCCCTCCAGGCCGCCGAGGAGGCGGGAATCGATAGCGCCCAGCTGGCGCCGTTCCGCGCCGAGGTGGCGTTCTTCCAGCGGCGCTACCGGGACATCCCCCGGCTTCTCGCCGGAATGCCCGACGACATGCTGCAACGGCCGCCCTTCGCGGCCCTGGCGAGATACTGGACATGACCGAACACACCGCTCCGACGGCGCCCGTCGCCGATGTCTGCCTGCTGCTGGAGGGCACCTGGCCCTATGTCCGCGGCGGCGTCTCCAGCTGGGTCAACCAGTTGATCCTCGGTCTCCCCGACCTGACCTTCTCGGTGTTCTTCATCGGCGGCCAGAAGGATGCCTACGGCAAGCGCCACTACCCGATCCCGGACAATGTGCTGCACATCGAGGAACACTTCCTGGAAACCGCCTGGAGTTCGCCGAACCCGCAGACGCGACAGGGCAGTAGCGAGACCGAAAAGGCGTTGCGCGATCTGCACCGTTTCTTCCACTACCCGGAGACGCCGGACGTGGAGGAGGGCGACGCGCTGCTCGACCTGCTCGCCGAGGGCCGCATCGGCCGCGAGGACTTTCTCCACAGCAAGGCCAGTTGGGAGGCGATCACCGCAGGCTACGAGCGCTATTGCACCGATCCGTCCTTCGTCAATTACTTCTGGACCCTGCGCTCGATGCAGGCGCCGGTGTTCATGCTCGCCGAGGCGGCCCGGCGGATGCCGCGGGCGCGCATGCTGCACTCGATCTCCACCGGCTACGCCGGCCTGCTGGGCTGCATCCTGCAACGTCGCTGGGGCTGCCGCTACCTGCTCAGCGAGCACGGCATCTACACCAAGGAGCGCAAGATCGACCTGGCCCAGGCCAACTGGATCGCGGAGAACCCCGACGAGCAGCTGAGTACCGGACTGGATGCCGAGGTCAGCTACATCCGTCGCTTGTGGATCCGCTTCTTCGAGCGTGTCGGCCTGCTCACCTATCGCGCGGCCAATCCGATCGTCGCCCTCTACGAAGGCAACCGCCAGCGCCAGGTACTCGATGGCGCCGAGCCACGGCGCACCCGGGTGATCCCCAACGGCATCGACCTCGATGCCTGGGCCGGCGCCCTCGAACGGCGGCCGCCGGGGATTCCGCCGGTGGTCGGGCTGGTCGGCCGGGTAGTGCCGATCAAGGACGTGAAGACCTTCATCCGCGCCATGCGCGGGGTGGTCAGCGCGATGCCGGAGGCGGAGGGCTGGATCGTCGGTCCGGAGGAGGAAGATCCGGACTATGCCAGCGAATGCCGCAGCCTGGTGGCCAGCCTCGGCCTGCAGGACAAGGTGAAGTTCCTCGGTTTCCGTCGGATCGGCGAGGTCCTGCCGCAACTCGGCCTGATGGTCCTCACCTCGATCAGCGAAGCGCAGCCGCTGGTGATCCTCGAAGCCTGGGCTGCCGGCGCCCCGGTGGTGAGCAGCGACGTCGGCTCCTGCCGCGAACTGATCGAAGGCGCCGACGCCGAAGATCGCGCCCTGGGTCGCGCCGGGGAGGTGGTGGCGATCGCCGACCCGCAGGCCACTTCGCGGGCGATCCTCGCCCTGCTGCGCAATCCGCAGCGCTGGCAGGCGGCCCAGGCGGTCGGCCTGCAACGGGTCGAACGCTACTACACCGAGGCGCTGATGCTCGGACGTTACCGCGGGCTGTACCGCGAAGCCACGGAGATTGCATGACATGGCCGGCATCGGCTTCGAACTGCGGAAGATCCTTTCCCGCGATTCCTATACGGCGACCCTGCGCGCCTACCTCTACGCCGGGCTGATCAGCTCCGGTCCCTGGGTGCTGTCGATCGTCAGCGTGATGCTGATCGGCGTGCTGAGCCTCGGCGTGGTGGTGCCGGACGTGCTGGTCCGGCAGTTCCTGATCACGGTGACCTACCTGATGGCGCTGTCGCTGATCTTCACCGGGGGACTGCAACTGTTCTTCACCCGCTTCATTTCCGATCGCCTGTTCGAGCGCAAGCACGAGGCGATCCTGCCCAACCTGGTGGGCGTGCTGTTGCTGGTGACGTTGGCGGCGGGCCTGCTCTCGGCGATATTGCTGGCGACCCTGTTCGATGAGCCGTTCGCCTACCGCCTGCTGGTGATGGCCAACTTCGTGGTGCTCTGCAACCTGTGGCTGGTGATCATCTTCCTGTCGGGAATGAAGGCCTACAAACGCATCCTGCTGGTGATGTTCATCGGCTACGCGCTGATGGTCGCCTGTGCCTACCTGCTGCGTTTCATGCAGATGGACGGCCTGCTGCTGGCATTGCTGATCGGCCACGCCAGCCTGCTGTTCGTCTTCCTCTACGACATCCTCCGCGAGTACCCGGCCAGGCGCATGGTGGCCTTCGACTTCCTCGACCGCCGGCAGGTCTTCGTCAGTCTGCTGCTGACCGGCCTCTGCTACAACCTGGGGATCTGGATCGACAAGTTCATCTTCTGGTTCAACCCCTCCACCTCGGACCTGGTGATCGGCCCGCTGCGCGCCTCGATCCTCTACGACCTGCCGATCTTCCTCGCCTACCTGTCGATCATTCCCGGCATGGCGGTGTTCCTGGTGCGCATCGAGACCGACTTCGCCGAGTGGTACGAGCGGGTCTACGAGGCGATCCGCGGCGGAGAGACCCTGCAGCACATCGGCCTGCTCAAGGAGCAGATGATCCTCGCCATCCGCCAGGGCCTGCTGGAAATCTGCAAGGTGCAGGGGCTGGCGGTGGTCCTGCTGTTCCTGCTGGCGCCGCAACTGCTCGGCTGGCTGGGAATTTCCCGCTATTACCTGCCGCTGTTCTACATCGACCTGATCGGGGTGAGCATCCAGGTAGTGTTCATGGCCTTGCTCAACGTCTTCTTCTACCTGGACAAGCGCCGCATCGTCCTCGAACTCTGCGTGCTGTTCGTGATCGTCAACGGCGCCCTGACCTTCGTCAGCCTGCTGCTCGGGCCGAGCTTCTTCGGCTACGGCTTCACCCTGTCGCTGCTGGTCTGCGTGCTGGTCGGGCTGTACCGCCTGACCACCGCGCTGGACGACCTGGAGTACGAGACCTTCATGCTCAATCGCTGAGGGGTTTCGCCGGCGGCAGGGTCTTTCAGAAAGGGCCGATTCACCCGGTTGAATCGGCCCCTTTTTTTGCTTCCTCGATGCGTTTTTGCAGCTTCTGCATATCCACCAGGCGTTGCGTACCGAAGGTTCGCATCGGCAGGTCGCCGCTCTCTATCCAGGCGTAGAGCAGGTCCGGCCGGTCGCTGAGGCCGGTCAGGAAGGCGAAACGCATCAGGGTTATATAGCGGGGGCACTCGGCGAAACCCTCTTGGGGGAGTTCTTCCACTTTCATCAGGCGTCCTGCACCATGGTCCGATGTTGGAGGGGAACCCTCGGTCTAGAGGGCTTGGATTCATATTGATCTACTAACAGTTAGTGAATCAATATGCATAGGGAACCATCAGACGCGGACTACACATGGTAAAGAATCGACGTTTGTTCACTGCTGGCAAGCGCTTGCGCGCCCTGCGCGAGCTGATGGGCTTGAGCCGTCCGCAGTTCGCCGAGTTGGTGGGGATGACGGCCAAGCGCCTGGAGAACATCGAGAACGAGCTGCAGCGCATGCACGACGAGGACTTCGAGAAGGTCTGCGGAACCTTCCCGGAGTTCAGCGACTGGATCGCCTATGAAGGCAGCATCGAGCCGCAGTCGATCGCCTGGAAGGTCGCCGACTCGGCGCAGGCGGCCGCGGTCTACCTGGTGGAGCGCAACCCGGTGCTGCTTGAGCAGCACGGCATCGACATGCAGGCCTGGCGCGAACGCCACCGCGAGATACGCGAGGCGCTGCTGGCGGCGGAACAGGCGCCGGAGGCGGAGCCGGCGCCCCTGGAAGAGCCGCCGGAACCCAGGCGCCAGCGGAAGAGGAAAACGCCCGCGAGCGGCAAGGGCGACTGAGGCGCATCGCGCCAGAAACGAAGGGAAGTATCTGTACATGGTCTATGTAGTGAGGAAGCGCTGCCTGTTTCGCGCCGGCGAGCGCCTGTTCGGGTTGCGCGGGCTGACGGGGTTGAACCGACCGCAGTTTTCCGAGGTGGTCGGCATGGATCCCAAACGCCTTGAGAACATCGAGAGTGGCCGGCAGCGCATGCACGACGAGGATTTCGAGAAGGTCTGCGGGACCTTCCCGGAGTTTAGCGACTGGATCGCCTATGAAGGCAGCATCGAACCGCAGTCGATCGCCTGGAAGATCGCCGAGGCCGCCCAGGAAGCGGCGGTCTATCTGGTGGAGCGTAACCCCGAGCTGCTCGAACTCCACGGTCTCGACGTGCCGGCCTGGCGCGAGAAGCATCGGGAAATCCTCAAGAAGGTGCGCAAGCGGGAGTTGTCGCCGCCACCCGAAAAACCACCGAAACCCAGGCGCAAGCGCAAGCCGAGAAGCAACCTGCCCACACCCACCGACGGTACCTGAGACCGGCTCCCTCTCCCCAGCCCTCTCCCGCAAGCGGGAGAGGCAACGGGGCTCCCGAAGCCCAGCGGTAGGGCGGATAACGCGCAGCGTTATCCGCCGTCAGCCCCAGGTGGGCCTCAGAACACCACTCCTACCGGATAGACGAAGGCGTTCACGTCGTAGAACGGCGTGCGCTGGTAGAACCATTGCAGGCGCGCCTGCGGATCGGCGGCGAAGGCCTTGTCCTCGCGCAGGCGTTTGTCGAAGGCGGCCTTCAGCGCCGGGTCTTCCGCCAGCATCTTGCGCGCCATCGGCTCCATCACGTATTACTCCGGCTCCTCGGCGGCCACCAGGGTGGAATTGAAGAAGCCCCAGGACCAGAAGGAATCCGGACTCTGCGGTTGCAGCAGGTCGATGGCCAGGACGCCCAGCGGCTGGGCGGTGTCGATCGACAGCGAGCCGGCCGGGAAGGTCTGCAAGCGCTGGAACGGCTTCGGCGTGCCGCTGACCAGCAGGCGACCTTCGTAGCCCGGAATCCGGTTGCCTTGCACGCGATCCGGTTCGAAGCCATCGGCGAGCTTGATGTCGTCCATGCGGTACAGGGTCACGGCGATTTCGGTCGGACGCTCCAGGGTGCTATAGCGGATGCCGTGGGCCTTGATCCGGGCGATCACCTCGTGCCACTGCGCCGGGACGATGAAACGCTGGGGACGCGGCACCACCAGGTCGGGTACGCCGTTGTCGGTCACCGGTAGCTTCAGCGTCTTCGGCCGGTTGCTCCAGACGATGGTGCGGGCCCCGGTGACCGGCGATTGCTCGTAGCGGTAGTCGCCGACCACGAACGGCGTCTCGGCGGCCTCGCCCGGCTTCCAGGTGAGGATCACCTCCTTCTGCCGCAGCAGGCGCTCGCGGTCGCTGGCGATGGCCTGGCGCAGGCTGGCGGCCTGCTCGCCGATCACCTCGAACATCGCCTTGAGCATCACGTAGTTGCCCAGCACCTGGGTCTTGTACGGATGCAGGGCGTGTTGCTCGATGAGGATCGACGGCACGTTGCGGATGTCGCCGTACTGGTTGGAGAAGCGCGCCAGGTCGGTGCGGTAGGGGTAGTAGCCCTGGGTCGGATCCTGGTTGTCGTTCAGGCTGATGCATTCATGGACCATGTGCCCGAGGCTTTCCAGCGCCTGGTACACCGGCTTGCGCATGACCTGGTCCATCCAGGCGCTGCTCGCCGGTGACCAGCCGTTGCCGTTGTGGCAGTAGGAGCTGTCGTAGGGATACATGGCGCCGTCGGTGGAGTGGGTGTCGGCGAAGAAGCTCAGCTCGTAGTGGTTGAACACCCAGGCGACGTTGCGGATCTCCGCGCTGTCGAGCTTGGTGAAGTCGCGGTTGAGATTGAGATTGCGGCCGTTCACCCGCCAGCCGGTCTCCTGCGGGCCGTTCTGGTTGATCCGCCCGTAGGCGCTGCGGCGCAGGTCGCCGTCGACGTTGACCACCGGGATGAACAGCAGGTTGATCTTCTCCAGCAGCCCGGCGAGCGGGCGGTCGGCAGCGCTCATGTCGCGCAGCAGCATGAACATGGCGTCCTTGCCGTTGGCCTCGCCGGGATGGATCTCGGCTTCCACCAGCAAGGTCGGCTTGGCGGAGCGCTTCAGGCCGGCGGCGGACTTGTCGGCCTCGGTGGAGGCGGTCACCAGCAGCATCGGGTGACCCTCGGCGCTGCGCTCGGGCAACTCGCGCAGGGCGATGCGGCCGGAGGAGGCGGCTACCAGTTTCTCCAGGTAGGCGCGGGTCTCGCGGTAGTCGCTGGTGCGCTGGAAGTCGCTGCTCTCGGCCTGGGTGATCAAGGGGTCGCCGGGCTTGGCGAGGTAGCGCAGGCTGCCCAGCCTCTGCTCGAACATCGGTGGCAGGATGCGCTGGCGGGCCGCGGCCGGGTAGGCGCTGTCATCGATGTAGGCGGGCGCGTGGGGCAGCTCCGCGTGAGCGGGCAGGGCGCTCGCCAGCAGGACGCCGGCGAGTAGCGAACGGGGTAGGCAAGGGAACACGATGAACCTCCATGTGGACGGGAACGGCCGCGGCGTGGGCGGGCCTGCGCGACGCGAGCCACGCGTCGTCGCGCAGCCAGTGCAGTGAAACGCCGGCGGCAGGCATCGGTGTTGACGCCGGGCAAGGCGCGGCGAAGCCGATGGCGAGAGCGCCGCCGGTGGATGGTTCAGGGCTGGGTTTGCAGACCCTCCAGCAGTGCCTGGTGGAAGCGTTCCGGAGCCTGTATCTGCGGGGTATGGCCAAGGTCGGGGAATTCCACCAGGGTCGCCTGGGGAATCCGTCGGGCGGCGTCCTTGCCCAGTTGCGCGTAGTTGCCCAGCCTGGCTTTCAGTTCCGCCGGCGCGGCGTCCTTGCCGATGGCGGTGTTGTCTTTCTCGCCGATCAGCAGCAGGGTCGGCATCTGCAACCGGTCCAGTTCGTAGAGCACCGGCTGGGTGAAGATCATGTCGTAGGTCAGCGCCGAGTTCCAGGCCACCGACTTGCGCCCCTTGCCGCGATACATGCCGGCCTGCATCTGTACCCAGCGATCGAACTCGGGGCGCCATTCGCCGGCGTAGTAGGTGGCTTGCTGGTATTGGCGAATGCCTTCGGCGCTGGTCTGCAAGTCGCGCCTGTACCAGTCGTCGACGCTGCGCCAGGGCACGCCCAGGGCCTTCCAGTCCTCCAGACCGATGGGGTTGACCAGCACCAGTCGTTCGACCTGCCGCGGATAGAGCAGGGCGTAGCGGGTAGCGAGCATGCCGCCCATGGAGTGGCCGATCACGCTGGCCCGGGCGACGCCGAGCCGTTCCAGCAGGGCGTGGGTGTTGGCTGCCAGTTGCTGGAAGCTGTACTGGTAATGGGCCGGCTTGCTCGACTTGCAGAAACCGACCTGGTCGACGGCGATCACCCGGTAGCCGGCGTCGGCGAGCACGTCGATGGTGCGCTCCCAGGTCCCGGCGCAGAAATTCTTGCCGTGCATGAGCAGGATGGTGCGGCCGTTGGCTTTCTTCGGCGCGACGTCGAGGTAGGCCATGCTCAGCGGCTGGCCCTGGGAGGTGAAGTCCAGATAATGCACCGGATAGGCGTAGTCGAAGCCTTCCAGGCGTTCGCCGTAGACCGGCGCCTGGCTGGCCAGCGCCGGCCCGCAGGCGAGGGCGAGACAGAGGCTGAGGCGGGGTAGGGACATGCGATCGCTCCTGTGTGGGTCTGCTGGAGGATGCACGTCAGGGCGCGAGCTGGCCAGTCCTGGCCGGTTGCCTACAGTTGCTTCAGATACTTCACCACGTCTGCCGCGCCAGCCGCCCGCAGACCTTCGCCGAGGGCATCGGCGCGTTCGTCGTTGCGGGGCAGCAACAGGCACTCCGGGGTTTCCGGGGTGAACAGGGCGAGTCGCGCATAGGGCAGGCCGGTATCCAGCAGCAGGCTCATGAAGGTCGGCTCGGACCAGGCCTCGGTCGGAATCCGCAGCATGTGGTAGCGCTGTTCCAGTTCGTCCAGCGCGCCGGGCTCCAGTTCGTAGCGTTCCAGGTGTGCCGGCAGCTTCAGTTCCAGTTCGCGGCGGCGGGCGTAGACGATCGCCGCGGCGAAGGCGCAGGCCTGGCGTTCGCCCGCCCAGAACAGGCGCTCGCCGTGCCAGGCGGCCTGGCGCAGGCGGATGCTGTCGCCGTTGGTGAAACGCGGCAGGGCCAGGCTCAGGGCCTTGACGAAATCCTTGTAGCTGATGATCCGTACGCCCCGGCAGACCTCGGCCGTGGCCAGGTCTTCCAGGCGTGGGCAAGGTGCCTGGACGAGGATCTCCCGGCTGCATACGCCTTCGATGGTCTTCAGGTCGACCGAGTCCAGGGTGGAGTGGCTGACCCGCACCAGGCGCTTGAGGACCGCGTGGGCTTCCGCCTTGTCTTCCTGGACCGGGCCGGACAGCGCGCCGCGCGGCAGGTCGACCAGGGTGTGCAGGGGCGGTCCGGCCTGCCACCAGACGCTCGGCTCCGGCCGTCGCAATGGCTGGAACGGCAGCTCGAGGGCGGCCGCCCGTTCGCGCAGCTCCCGCCCATCGCTTCGCGCGGCACCCAGGCGCAGGCGGTTGGCGAGTGCGGAAAGGCGACCGGTGAAGGTGCTGTTGCTACGCGAGTTGGAACTCATGATCGACGGAGGGCTCCTCGGGCTCGGCGACCGACGCGGAAAGGGGTGGGAGGGGACGGCGACGGTCCGTCCATTGAAGCACAGGTTCGGGCGTGACATTCAACCGCGTGGTTTGTGGCAAGCTGTCGTGGTTCATTCAAGCGGGGGGCTCCATGCCCAGTCTCATCATGGATATCGCCCTGTCCGGCGAACGCCTGCAGGCCATCTACGGCGGCAGGGCCAATCGGGTCCTGCTGCGCAGCCGCGACGGTCGCCGGGTGAACCTGCCGGCCCATCACCTGCGTCCGTTCATCGGCCACGATGGCGTGCATGGCACGTTCCGCCTCGATTTCAGCGAGGATGGCCGCCTGCTGGCGCTGCAACGCCTCGCCTGAGCGGGCGCTCGACGGCTATAATCGGCACCCTTCATTCTGCCGACCGATACCCGACCATGTACACCCTGGCCCGCCAGCTGCTGTTCAAACTGTCCCCGGAAACCTCCCACGAACTGTCCATCGACCTGATCGGGGCCGGCGGCCGCCTGGGCCTGAACCGCCTGCTGACGCCCAAGCCGGCCAGTCTGCCGGTCTCTGTGCTGGGCCTGGAGTTTCCCAACCCGGTGGGGCTGGCCGCGGGCCTGGACAAGAACGGCGACGCCATCGACGGGTTCGGCCAGCTCGGTTTCGGCTTCATCGAGATCGGCACCGTCACTCCGCGACCGCAGCCGGGCAATCCCAGGCCGCGCCTGTTCCGCCTGCCGCAAGCCAACGCGATCATCAATCGCATGGGTTTCAACAACCACGGCGTCGACCACCTGCTGGCGCGGGTGCGTGCGGCGAAGTATCGCGGCGTGCTGGGGATCAACATCGGCAAGAACTTCGATACCCCGGTGGAGCGCGCGGTCGACGACTACCTGATCTGCCTGGACAAGGTCTACGCCGACGCCAGCTACGTCACCGTCAACGTCAGCTCGCCGAACACGCCCGGCCTGCGCAGCCTGCAGTTCGGCGATTCGCTCAAGCAACTGCTGGAGGCACTGCGCCAGCGCCAGGAAGCGCTGACGCTGCGGCATGGCCGGCGGGTACCGCTGGCGATCAAGATCGCCCCGGACATGACCGACGAAGAGACCGCGCTGGTCGCCGCGGCGCTGGTCGAGGCGGGGATGGACGCGGTGATCGCGACCAATACCACTCTCGGCCGCGAAGGCGTGGAAGGCCTGCCGCATGGCGACGAGGCGGGTGGCCTGTCCGGCGCGCCGGTGCGGGAGAAGAGCACGCACACGGTGAAGGTGCTGGCCGGCGAGCTGGGCGGACGGCTGCCGATCATCGCCGCCGGCGGTATCACCGAGGGCGCGCACGCGGCGGAGAAGATCGCCGCCGGGGCGAGCCTGGTGCAGATCTATTCGGGTTTCATCTACAAGGGACCGGCGTTGATCCGCGAAGCGGTGGATGCCATCGCCGCTTTGCCGCGGCGGAATTGAAAAGGGCTCCTTGCGGAGCCCTTGGGCTTGCGCCCGCCGCCCGGATGGGGCGTGCCTTGGGGAAATCGGTGCTATCCGTGTTGTCGCTTACACGTGCTGGAGTTGATTGAGACGTTGTAAGCCGGCCGTGCCAGTGAGGCCGTCCCAGTTGTCGCCACGGCCCTCGCGCCAGCCGTTGAGCCAGGACTGCCGCGTCGTAGGATGGGTGAACGGACAAAGATCACGAGATTTACCGGTTATGCCGTTCTGATAACCACGCAAGAAGGCTCTTTCCAACGGATCACGCTTAAGTCTTCTCATAGGGTGTTGCCCTCACTTGTTGACTGTTATGTCCCGTTGGCCCCCAGGGGAGGCCTGGCGAAGCTTTCGCCGAAAGGGGTCGTTGCCGGCGTGACGACCCTCGCCCGACACCGTTGCGGTGGCGGATTAACTGGAGTTCTAACCAAAGCGTTCAGGCGTGTGAATGACCGATTTGTCATAAAGACTTAACGCTTTCGTCGATAGGGCCATATGTTGCAGGCTCATGACGCCTGGTTTCCGGCGCTAACGCCGTAGGGTCGCGGGGTTGCGCCTTATAACGTTTTGCACCCCCACCAATTGAGATTTCCTCGCATTCCGACGAAGGGTCGCCCAGACTGCGACTCGGGGTCGCAGCGAGCAACGCCGGGAGCGTTCCGGCAATCGAACCACGGCACCTGGTGCCAAAGAAGTGCCCATGAGGGTGCTTCCACTGACAAGGGCTACGGCCCGGGAAGGCGATATGGCTGATGTTTACGAATTGTTTCTGACCTGCCCGAAAGGCCTGGAAAGCCTGCTCCTCGAAGAGGCGCAGGGGCTCGGCCTGGACGAGGCGCGCGCCCAGGTGTCGGCGGTGCGCGGACAGGGCAGCCTGGAGGTGGCCTATCGCCTCTGCCTGTGGTCGCGCCTGGCCAACCGGGTCTTGCTGGTGCTGGCGCGATTCCCGGTGGAGAACGCCGAGTCCATGTACATGGCGGTCCACGCGGTGAACTGGGAAGACCACTTGGACGCCGGCGGCACGCTGGCGGTGGAGTTCAGCGGCAAGGGCTCGGGCATCGACAACACCCATTTCGGGGCGCTGAAGGTCAAGGATGCGATCGTCGACAACCTGCGCGAGCGCTCCGGCCGACGCCCGTCGGTGGACAAGGTCAATCCGGACGTGCGCGTCCACCTGCACCTTGACCGCGGCCAGGCGACCCTCTCCCTGGACCTCTCCGGGCATAGCCTGCACCAGCGCGGCTATCGTCTGCAGCAGGGCGCCGCGCCGCTGAAGGAGAACCTGGCGGCGGCGGTGTTGATCCGTGCCGGCTGGCCGAAGATCGCCGCCGAGGGCGGTGCCCTGGCCGACCCGATGTGCGGCGTCGGCACCTTCCTGGTCGAGGCGGCGCTGATGGCTGCCGATATCGCGCCGAACCTCAGGCGCGAGCGCTGGGGCTTCAGCAATTGGCTGGGGCACGTGCCGGCGCTGTGGCGCAAGCTCCACGAGGAAGCCCAGCAGCGCGCGGCGGCCGGCCTGGCCAGGCCGCCGTTGTGGATTCGCGGCTACGAGGCCGATCCGCGCCTGATCCAGCCGGCGCGCAACAATATCGAGCGTGCCGGAGTGGCCGACTGGGTGAAGATCTACCAGGGCGAACTGGCGACTTTCGAGCCGCGCCCGGACAAGGGCCAGACCGGCCTGGTGATCTGCAACCCGCCCTATGGCGAGCGCCTCGGCGACGAAGCCAGCCTGCTGTATCTCTACCAGAACCTCGGCGAGCGCCTGCGCCAGAGCTGCATCGGCTGGAGCGCCGGGGTGTTCACCGGGGCGCCGGAACTGGGCAAGCGCATGGGTATCCGCAGCCATAAGCAATACGCGTTCTGGAACGGCGCGCTGGCCTGCAAGCTGCTGATGATCCAGGTCGAGCCGCGCCAGTTCGTCACCGGCGAGCGTGGCGAACGCAACGACGAAGGCCTGGCGCGGGCGCCGAGCGAGCCGGCACGGCTGAGCGAGGGCGGGCAGATGTTCGCCAATCGCCTGCAGAAGAACCTCCGGCAACTGGGCAAATGGGCGCGCCGCGACAAGATCGAGTGCTATCGCCTGTATGACGCCGACATGCCGGAGTATGCCCTGGCGGTGGATATCTACGGCGATTGGGTTCACGTCCAGGAGTACGCCGCGCCCAAGTCGATCGATCCGGCAAAAGCCCAGGCGCGCCTGTTCGACGCCCTGGCGGCGATTCCGCAGACCCTGGGCGTTGCCCAGGAGCGGGTGGTGGTCAAGCGCCGCGAGCGCCAGGCTGGCAAGAAGCAGTACGAACGGCAGAGCAGCGAGGGCAAGTTCCTCGAGGTGGGCGAGGGCGATGTGCGCCTGCTGGTGAACCTGACCGATTACCTGGATACCGGGCTGTTCCTCGATCACCGGCCGATGCGCCTGCGCATCCAGAAGGAGGCGGCCGGCAAGCGCTTCCTCAACCTGTTCTGCTATACCGCCACGGCCACCGTGCATGCGGCCAGGGGCGGCGCGCGCAGCACCACCAGCGTCGACCTGTCGAAGACCTACCTGGACTGGGCGCGGCGCAACCTGTCGCTCAACGGCTTTTCCGACAAGCAGCGCCTGGTGCACGGCGACGTGATGGAGTGGTTGCGGGAAGACGATGGCCAGTACGAACTGATCTTCATCGACCCGCCGACCTTCTCCAACTCCAAGCGCATGGAAGGCGTATTCGACGTGCAGCGCGACCACGTCGAACTGCTCGACCTGGCCATGGCGCGGCTGGCGCCGGGCGGAGTGCTGTACTTCTCCAACAACTTCCGCAAGTTCGAACTGGACGAGAGCGTGCAGGCCCGCTATGCGGTCGAAGAGATCACTGGCGAAACCCTCGATCCGGATTTCGCGCGTAATCCGAAGATCCATCGGGCCTGGAGAATCACCGTTCGCTGAGGCGA
Source organism: Pseudomonas sp. HMSC076A11 (assembly GCF_001810205.1). Lineage (NCBI taxonomy): Bacteria > Pseudomonadati > Pseudomonadota > Gammaproteobacteria > Pseudomonadales > Pseudomonadaceae > Pseudomonas > Pseudomonas sp. HMSC076A11. The sequence continues at coordinate 125,270 of NZ_KV800314.1, forward strand.
GCGGCATTCATGCAAAAGGCCGCCGGCGGGCAACCGCTGGCGGCCTTTTTTTCGTACTGCGCCTTATTTCCGCGCGTGCAGGCTCAGCAGTACCTGGTCGAGGATCGCCGAAGCGCCCCACGGCCGCGGGCTGTTGAGGATCGCCACCACCACCCAGTTGTGGCCGCTGGCGTCGCGGCTGAAGCCGGCGAGGGCGCGCACGGTGTTGAGGGTGCCGGTCTTCACGTGCGCCTCGCCGACCAGTGCGGTGCGCCGCAGGCGTTTGCGCATGGTGCCGTCGAGGCCGGCCAGCGGCAGCGAGGAGATGTACTCCGGTGCATAGGGGCTGTGCCAGGCGGCTTGCAGCATCGCCGCCATCTCACGGGCGCTGACCCGTTCCTGGCGCGACAGTCCCGAGCCGTTCTCCATTACCAGGCGCGGCGCGGTGATGCCCTTGCGCGCCAGCCACTGCCGCACCACCCGCTGCGCGGCCTGGGCGTCGTCGCCGTCGGCGCTGTTGCGGAACTGCGCGCCGATGGAGAGGAACAACTGCCGGGCCATGGTGTTGTTACTGTATTTGTTGATGTCGCGGATGATCTCGACCAGGTCTGGCGAGAAGGCCTTGGCGATCAGCGTGGCGTTGCGCGGTACGCTGCCCTGGCGGTCCTTGCCGAGGATGCTGCCGCCCAGTTCCTGCCAGATGCCGCGCACCGCGCCGGCGGTGTAGCCGGGGTGGTCGAGCAGCGACATGTAGGTCTGCGCGCTACAGCCCTGGGGAATCTGTCCGGTGGCCAGCAGGGTGGTGCCGTCGAACTGGGTCACCGGGCTGAAGCGCAGCTTCGGCCAGGCCGGGCAGGTGGCCGGCGCGGTCATCTTCACCTGGTTGTCGATGCGTACGTTGGCCAGCGGCGGGTCCATCTGCACGTTGACCTTGTTGCCGTCGGTGCGCACCACCATGCGCACGCTCTTCAGGTTGACCAGCAGCGAGTCCGGACCGACCAGGAACGGCTTGGTGTCGTCGCCGCCGTCGTCGTTGAATACCGGCAACTGCGGGATGTTGAAGTAGCTGCGGTCGAGTACCAGGTCACCTGTGACCTTGGTCACGCCATTGGCGCGCAGGTCGCGCATCAGCAGCCAGAGCTTCTCCATGTTCAGTTTCGGATCGCCGCCGCCCTTGAGGTAGAGGTTGCCGTTGAGCACTCCGTTCTTGAGCTGGCCGTCGGTGTAGAACTCGGTCTTCCACTGGTAGGTCGGGCCGAGCATTTCCAGGGCGGCATAGGTGGTGAACAGCTTCATGGTCGAGGCCGGGTTCACCGATACGTCGGCGTTGTAGTAGGTGGGGTTGCCCGGGCCGTCGAGCGGAATCAGCACCAGCGACAGATCGTTGCCGGTCAGCTTGTTGGTCTGCAGGGCTTTCTGCACGTTGGCCGGCAGGGTGGCGTTGACCTGGGCGAGGGTGGGAAGGGCGAAAGGCAGGAGCGTGGCGAAGGCAAGAGTACGCAGCGACTTGAACATTAATGAAGAACCCTTGAAGACGGAGGGTAGAAAATGAAATGAAGATGAAAAACGAAGCGAACCTGAAAAAAGAGACGGACATCACGCGAAGAGGCCGTCTTGCTCATTATGCCGCAAGGCGGATAACGATGCGCTGGAGTTTCGCGGAGTTCGCCGTCATATCGCCGAATGGTCGGAACTGGTAGAGTGCGCCGGCAATCCGGCCGCGCCGCGCGGAGCTTGCCGGGGTTCGCCCGCGGCTCCAGCGGCGTCGGCTACTGTCTGTAATGCGAGGCTCCGCCAATGGAGCGTCAATCCAGGAGATGCCGCCATGGCTACTAATCGTTCCCGCCGCCTGCGCAAGAAATTGTGCGTCGATGAATTCCAGGAGCTGGGTTTCGAATTGAACTTCCACTACAAGGAAGGCGTGGATGCCGATGCGGTGAACGCTTTCATGTTGCGCTTCATCGATCAGGCGATCGAAGCCAACGAACTGACCTATGGCGGCTGCGACGAATTCGGTTTCGTCTGCCTGGCGCGCCGTGGCTCGGTCAATGAAGAGCAGCGGGCCCTGATCGAGGCCTGGTTGAAGCAGCAACCGGAACTGGCCAGCGTCGAGGTCGGCGCGTTGGTCGACGCCTGGTACCCGGAACAGCCTGTCCTGCCGAAGCTCTAAGCGATAGCGCCGCCATCCCGCCCGAGGATGGCGGTCGCGTCTTCCCTCCCTTTCGATCCTGCTCCGGCGCTATCTGGCCCGGCGCCCGTCGTGCTTCCCTTTGCCCTGCCAAGGCATGTCGGCGGCTTGTGGCCGTACATGCGGATAGCAATACTCCGAAACCCCTGACGAACTATTCAACTCGCTCTGGCAGATAACGAGCCGGGAAGGCGCGTATATATGCGGGTGTTTTTCATGCAGATAACCAGGCCAATTGCTTGGCAATATACGAGGTTTTGAATTCGCCGTAAGAAATAAATTAAGTTTCCGTGAGAATATTCCTTAAAGTATATGAGTTGCCATCGAGTATCTCGACAATATGGCTCCCGTCTATATCTTGCTCAGGAGAATTTTTTCTGAATTTTTATTGGCAAGGAAATCAGACAATGAGCCGTATCCTGATAGTCGACGATCATCCCGTGATTCGCATGGCCATGAAGATGTTGCTGGAAGCCGAAGGGCACCAGATCGTCGGCGATACCGATAATGGCGTGGATGCCATCAGCCTCGGGCGGGAGCTGAAGCCGGACCTGGTCATCCTCGATATCGGCATTCCCAGGCTGGACGGCCTCGAGGTCATCAGCCGCCTGATGGTGCTGGCGTTGCCCCTGAAGATCCTCGTCCTGACCGGCCAGAGCGCCTCGCTCTTCGCCCTGCGCAGCATGCAGGCGGGCGCAGCCGGGTTCGTCTGCAAGCAGGGCGGACTGGCCGAACTGGTGACGGCGGTGAATGCGGTCGCCTCGGGATACAGTTACTTTCCCAGCTCGGCCATGCGTCCTGTGCAACAGGGCGCCTATTCCGACGATGTGGAATTGCTCGGACGCCTGTCCGATCGCGAAGTATCGGTATTGCAATACCTCAGCCAGGGTTATTCGAACAAGCAGATATCCGAGCAGATGTTTATCAGCAACAAGACCGTCAGCACTTACAAGGCGCGCTTGTTGTTGAAGTTGAACGCCGGCTCGCTGGTGGATCTCATCGAGTTCGCCAAACGCAATACGCTTATCTAAGGGCCGGAACCGAATGAAGTTCCAGAAACGCAGTGCGTGCATGCTCGGCCTGCTTCTCATATTCGCCTGCATGGCGGGATATGCCGTTCCGGCGAGGGCGACGGCTGGCGAATATTCTTCCATGCTCCGGATTCCCGCTCCGGAACGTCCGGGGGACGCCGATGTGGTCGACGAAGCGCCGCTACGCCAGGCTGCCGACGGGCTGAGCTCGCCATCCCCTTCCAGCCTGGTGCTCGGCCTGCTGGTGGCCTGCCTGGTCTGCGTCGGATGCCTGGGCTGGAATACCGTCCTGCAGCTCAGGCTCAGGCGTTGGCAACGTACCGAAGCCGACCTGAGCGGCCGCCTGGCATTGAAGCAGGCGCTGGTCGACGGGATTCCCTACCCGGTGAGCATCCGCACGCTCGACGGTCGCCTGCTGGCCTGCAACCGCAATTACCTGGAAAGCCTGCGGATGACCCGAGAGCAGGCCCGCGGCACCCTGTTGACCGATTCCGACTGGGTCGAGGGCAGCAAGGCACGGCTCATGCACCAGCAGTGCCTGGCGGTGGCTCGGGGAGGAACGGCGAGCTTCACCGACATGGCGGTGCGCATCGGCGGGCAATTGCTGGAGATCCACCATTGGGTCACGCCCTACAGGGATCGCCAGGGCCGGATGCTCGGCCTGATGAACGGCTGGATCGACATCACCGAACGGGAGCGCCTGGCCCGCCAGTTGCGCGAGGCGATGCGCCAGGCGGACGAGGCGAATCGGGCGAAGAGCGTCTTCCTGGCGACCATGAGCCACGAGATCCGTACGCCGATGAATGCGGTCATCGGCATCCTCGAACTGGTCCTGCAGCGCCTGGCGCCGGAGCAGCGCGAACGCGCCTCGCTGGAGGTCGCCTACGAGGCAGCGGGGTCGCTGCAACTGCTCATCGGCGACATCCTCGACGTCGCCAAGATCGAGTCCGGTCACCTGACCCTCACGCCCGAGCGGGTTCGCCTGCGCCATGTCGTGGAGTCGGTGCGCCGCATGTTCGAAGGCCTGGCCCGGCAGAAAGGCCTGAGGCTCGTTGTGGAGCTGGACGATGCCCCGGGACGGGACGTGCTGATCGATCCCCTGCGCTTCAAGCAGGTGCTCTCCAACCTGGTGAGCAATGCGATCAAGTTCACCGAGCGGGGACAGGTGACGATCCGTCTCCAGGAAAGGAGCCTGGACGAGGGGAGGGCGATCGTCCGGGTGGACGTGGAGGATTCCGGTATCGGTATCGCTCCGGCGGACCAGGCGCGCCTGTTCCAGCCTTTCATCCAGGTGGCCAAGGGACGCACGGTGCAGGGCGGGACCGGCCTTGGGCTGGCGATCTGTCGGAAGTTGGTGGACCTCATGGGCGGCGATGTCGAGATGCACAGCGAGCCGGGCAAAGGCACCCGGGTGTCGCTCGACCTGCTCTTGCGCCAGTGCGGGCCGAAAATGCCTGAATCCGGCCAGGACCCGCTGGCAGCATCCATGGAGCCGTCTCGCCGCCTGCATATCCTCATCGCCGACGACTATCCGCCCAACCGGGTACTGCTGCGCCAGCAACTGGAGTTTCTCGGCCACCGGGTGGCGGAAGCGGAGGATGGCCAGGTGGCGCTGGAGCTCTGGGCCGACGAGCGCTTCGAGGTGCTGATCAGCGACTGCAACATGCCGCGCCTGAACGGCTATCAGCTGGCACGCAGGATACGCATCCAGGAACGGTGCGAGCGACGCGCGCCGATCCTGATCCTCGGCTATACCGCCGACGCCGAGCCGGACGAGGTACAGCGCTGCCGCGACGCGGGCATGGATGATTGCCTGTTCAAGCCGCTCGGCCTGGAGACCCTGCGCAACTACCTCGCGACCTCTTTCGGACGCGACGCCGCGCAGCCCCGGGGGCTCTATGATGCAGCCGCTCTCAGCAGCCTCGGCGGCGGCCGCCCGGAACGGCTGCGCGAACTGCTGGAGACCCTGCTAGGCAGCAACCGTCAGGACCTCCAGCGCCTTGCCATCCTCCTGCGCGAGGGCGACAGGACCCGGCTCGCCGAGCATGCCCACCGCATCAAGGGCGCCGCACGGATGATCGGGGCGCGTACCCTGCTGGAGGCCTGCGAGGCCCTGGAGGACGCCTGCCGGCGAAGTGGTGACGGGGAGTGCCTGCAGGCGCCTGGCGAAAGACTCCGGCTGGCCCTGGAGGCGTTGCAGGAGGAACTCCAGGAGCAGTTGGCGGGCGCTGCGGTATGAGCCCTTCCTTTCAGGAGGGGCTCGAGCGTCCGGTCATTTCCCGGGCCATTTCCGTGGCGTAGCTGTCGGTCATGCCGGCGATGAAATCGATCACCTGGAGGAAGGCGCGGTACAGCGGCCACTGCGGGTCGGGCGCGTTGCGTCCGAGCAGGTCGAGGATGCGCCGGTTCTTGAACGACGGCGTATGCCCGCCATATTGCTCCAGCGCGGCGCCACAGAAGGCGTTGAGGAGGATCTCCAGGGTGGTGTAGGCGCCGATCTCGTGGAGGGTCTTGCGCTTGTCCTGGAAGATCTTTTCCCGCGCGATGGCCTTGGCCCGCTGCACGCAGAGCTTGGCCGGGCCATGCATGTGTTCCACCAGGTCGCCGGCAAGCTGCCCGGCGAGCAGGGCCTGTTGCTGGTCGACGAAGGCACGGGCGGCGGCATTGGTCAGGTGCTCGATGGCCTTGCCGCGGAGGATCGCCAGTTTACGCCGGCGGGAGTCCCTGGGGCCGAGTTGGCGATAGGTGTCGGGCAGGTCGTCGCCGACCAGGCCGAGTAACAGCGCCTCGACCTCGCTGTATTCGAGCAGCTCCATTTCCAGGCCGTCTTCGAGGTCGATCAGGCCGTAGCAGATGTCGTCCGCCGCTTCCATCAGGTAGACCAGCGGATGGCGAGCCCAGCGCTCGTCGTCGAGTTGCGGCATGCCGAGCTTATGGGTGATCTGCTCGAGCAGCGGCAGTTCGCTCTGGTAGCAGCCGAACTTGTGCTTCTTGTAGCCCAGCGCTTCGGCGTGGCGCGAGGTCCAGGGGTACTTCAGGTAGGTACCCAGGGTTGCGTAGGTCAACCGCGTGCCGCCGTCGAACTGGTGGTATTCCAGTTGGGTGAGGACCCGGAAGCCCTGGGCGTTGCCTTCGAAGTGGAGAAAGTCGGAACGCTCGGCGTCGCTCATCTCGTCCAGCCAGCCACGTCCGGCGGCTTGCTGGAACCAGTTGCGGATCGCGTCTTCGCCGGAGTGCCCGAATGGTGGGTTGCCGATGTCGTGGGCCAGGCAGGCCGACTGGACGATGACGCCGAGGTCGCTGGGGTCGCACCACTCGGGTAGTTCCTCGCGGAGGATCTCGCCGACCCGCATGCCCAGCGAGCGGCCGACGCAGGCGACTTCCAGGGAGTGGGTCAGGCGGGTGTGGATGTGATCGTTGCTGGAGACCGGATGGACCTGGGTCTTGCGTCCGAGGCGGCGAAACGCGCCGGAGAAGATGATCCGGTCATGGTCCTTGTGGAAGGCGCTGCGGCCCAGTTCATCGTTGCTGTGTACCGGCTTTCCGAGCCGTTCGCGGGTGAGCAGGGTCTGCCAGTCCATCGGGAATTCCAGGGATGCGCTGAGGCGATGCGGACACGCTAACGGTTTGCCTCGGCAAGCTCAATCGTCGCGTTGGGGAAACGGAGGGCGCCGACCGTTGCCGGTCGGCGCATCCTTCAACGGCCTTTCTGCTTGCGCAGGCCGAGCAACAGCGGGGCCAGGGCGACGCCCAGGCGCAGCAGACGCTGCCAGCGTCCGCCCTTGCCAAGCAGTACGCTCAGCAGTGCGGCTCCGCCGGCGCCCCAGAGCGCCGCATTGCCACCGCCGAACAATTGCTGGCTGAGGTTGTGGCCCAGCCCCTGGGCCTGGCGGAAGGGTTGCACCAGCAGTTGGCTTTCGCGGCGCAATTGCTGGCGCTGCATTTCCAGGCGCAGGCGGATCACCGCCTTGCGCAATTCGCGACGCGACAGTCCGGCCGCGTTCACCGGTAATTGGCTCATGCGCGTTTCCTTGTCATGGCAGCAGTCGCTCGCGGTCGTTGGCCAGTTCTTCCAGGGTGGCGCTGAACGGCGAGCTTTCGTCGTTGATCGACTGGTACAGGCGCCAGCCGCAGAACAGCGAGCCGATCACGTAGAACAGGCACAACCCGAGCGCCGCTGCGAGCCGGTTGGTGTCCCAGAACACGATCAGCACCAGCAGCGACAGGCCGACCAGCAGGAGCAGGGCGAATACCAGGGCCAGCCCGGCGAACAGCAGCAGGCGCAGGGTGTTGGCCTTCTGTTCCTGCAGCTCGATGCCGAACAGCTCGACGTGACCGTGCAACAGGCCGAGGAAGGCGGCGCCGAAGCGCCGCAGGGAGGGGCGGCCGTCCGCCGGGTCCTTTCCTTCGCTCATGGCTCAGCGCCGGCTGACCAACAGGCCAAGCAGGAAGCCGACGCCGGCGGCGATGCCGATGCTCTGCCAGGGGTGTTCGCCGACGTACACCTCGGTGGCGTCCACCGCGGCCTGGCTGCGTTCGCGGACGTTGTCCTTCAGCGAGTCCTTGGTGTCGCGCAAGGTATCGCGAGCGCGCTTGAGGCTGTCGTGGATCTTGCCGCGGATTTCTTCCGCCTGGTCGCCCGCCACGTCGGCGGTGCTTTGCAGGAGTTTCTCGGTATCGGCGACCAGTGCCTGGAATTCAGCCAACAGTTCATCCTTTGCAGCGTTTGCAGTGGTCTTGCGGGGCATGACGAGCTCCTCTGGTCATGGGGTGTGTTTTTTTCGAGCCGAGCGCGGGGCGGAAGGTTCAACCGATGGGTAATTTCCGCGCGTTGCCGGTCGCTCCCGGCGCTCCTTTCATTAAAGACTGCCACAGCGTGCCTGTCGGCGCGGCTGCGGCGAGATGACGCCCATCCGGCTGCCTCGCAACGGGGCGCGAACTGGTATGGCGCTTGCAATTCCCTGGTGCGCACGTCGGCCGGAATGCCCCTTGCGAGGGCGCCAGGCGCTCCCGGAGGGTACTTCGGGATGAACGTCCAACCCAATGAAAATCAAGGAAAGTCCGGGAGCTTTCCATGCTGCCTCAGGCACCTTGCGAAACGTCCGCCGAAGAAAAGCGGCGGTTCGCACGACGACTACTGCTTCGTCATGGTGCGTTGAAGGACGGGCGTGGGCGTTTCTGGTGCTTTCTCTCTACGCGCGAAGGCTGCCTCAATCCATGGATAACCTGAATAGTGCGGTGCAAGTCCTGATCCACGGCTCCAATACCCTGTTCATCCTGCTCGGAGCGGTGATGGTGCTGGCGATGCACGCCGGCTTCGCCTTCCTCGAGGTGGGCACCGTGCGCCTGAAGAACCAGGTCAACGCCTTGTCGAAGATCCTGTCCGACTTCGCCATCTCGGCGCTGGCCTATTTCTTCGTCGGCTACTGGATCGCCTACGGCGTGACCTTCTTCCACCCGGCAGCGGCGCTGACCGTGGACAGTGGCTATGCGCTGGTGAAGTTCTTCTTCCTGCTGACCTTCGCCGCGGCAATCCCGGCGATCATTTCCGGCGGCATCGCCGAGCGTGCCCGGTTCGGCCCGCAGTTGTGCGCCACGGCGCTGATCGTGGCCTTCGTGTACCCGTTCTTCGAAGGCTTGGTGTGGAACGGCAATTTCGGCTTGCAGGAATGGCTGAAGTTGGAGTTCGGCGCACCTTTCCACGATTTCGCCGGCTCCGTGGTGGTGCATGCGCTGGGCGGCTGGCTGGCATTGGCGGCGGTGCTATTGCTGGGCAGCCGCAACGGTCGCTATCGCGACGGCAAGCTGGTGGCGATGGCGCCGTCGAGCATCCCGTTCCTGGCGTTGGGGTCGTGGATCCTGATCATCGGCTGGTTCGGCTTCAACGTGATGAGCGCCCAGACCCTCGCCGGGGTCAGCGGGCTGGTGGCGGTCAACTCCTTGCTGGCGATGGTTGGCGGCACCATGGCGTCGCTGCTGATCGGCCGCAACGACCCGGGCTTCCTGCACAACGGTCCGCTGGCCGGGTTGGTGGCGGTGTGCGCCGGTTCCGACCTGATGCATCCGATCGGCGCCCTGGCCACCGGCCTGGTGGCGGGGGCCCTGTTCGTCTGGGCGTTCACCGCGACCCAGGTGCGCTGGAAGATCGACGACGTCCTCGGTGTCTGGCCGTTGCACGGTCTTTGCGGGGTCTGGGGCGGGATTGCCTGCGGCATCTTTGGCCAGCAGGCATTGGGTGGGCTCGGCGGGGTGAGCCTGGCCAGCCAGGCGCTCGGCAGCCTGCTGGGGGTGACGGTGGCTTTCGCCGGCGGCCTGTTGGTCTATGGGCTGATGAAGGCGCTGCTGGGCATCCGCTTGAGCCAGGAGGAGGAGTACTACGGCGCGGACCTGTCGATCCACAAGATTGGCGCGATCAGCCACGAATGAGGGGGCGGACTTCCTTGGTCCGGCGGGGTATCGGCGGATAACGCCCCAGGCGCTATCCGTCCTGCACGTTGCGAGCGAGGCATCCCGCCATGAAAGAGGCCACCCAAGGGTGGCCTCTTCGTTCCGCCGCGGGGCTCTGGGGAGGGGCGGATGGCCGTAGCGCGGCTATCCGCCGGTCCTGCCGTTACCAGAGCGGCAGCGTGTAGCTGACGATCAGGCGATTTTCGTCGTAGTCGTTGGTGTAGTTGGTGCGCATGGTCGCGTTGCGCCACTTCACCCCGAGGTTCTTCAACGGGCCGCTCTGGAACACGTAGGCGATGTCCATGTCGCGTTCCCATTCCTTGCCTTCGCCCGAGGTGGTCAGCAGGTCGATGTTGTCGCCCTTGACGTAGCGGGTCATGAAGGTCAGGCCGGGAATGCCGACGCCGGCGAAGTTGTAGTCGTAGCGCGCCTGCCAGGATTTCTCGTCCTTGTTGGCGAAGTCGCCGATCTGGATGAAGTTCACCAGGTAGGGGTCGGCGCCGTTGATGTAGGCGAAGCCGGTGTCGCCGCTCATCTTCTGGTAGCCGACGCCGAAGGCGTGGTAGCCGAGGCTGTAGGTGAACATGGCGTTGAGCGCCTTGTTGTCGACGTTGCTGGAGCCGTCGTCGGTGGAGCGCGCCCAGCGGATGTCGGATTTCAGCGACTGCTTGTCGGCGATCGGCAGGGTGTGCACCAGGCCGAGGTAATGCTGCTTGTAGAAGTTGTCGAGCTTGCCGTAGTGGTAGCTGGTGCTGAGGTTGTCGGTCCACTTGTAGCTGCCGCCGGCGAAGTCGAACTTGTCCGAGGTCAGCCCGGAACGGACCACGATGTTGCGCTTGCCGCCGCCGGTGATGGTCATGTCCTCGTTGTCCGAGGAGTCGCGCTGGTTGACCTTCTTCAGGCGCCCGGCGTCGAGGGTCAGGCCGTCGATCTCCATGGAGTTCAGCGCGCCGCCCTGGAAGGTCTGTGGCAGCAGGCGGCTGTCGTTGGGCATGATCACCGGCAGCTTGGGGGTCAGGGTGCCGATCTTCAGGGTGCTCTTCGACGCCCGCAGCTTGGCGGTGATCCCTGCCTCGCCGTAGTCGTCCTGGGCGCGGCCGGTCTCGCGGTCGCGCTTGAGCAGGCCGGTGCCGCTGCGGTCGGGGCTGGAGTCGAGCTTCACCCCGAGCAGGCCGATGGCGTCGACGCCGAAACCGATGGTGCCCTCGGTGTAGCCGGACTCGTAGCGCAGGAGGAAGCCCTGGGCCCATTCCTCGGCCTTGGACTGGCTGGCGCCTTCCTGGCGGAAATCACGGTTGAAGTAGAAGTTGCGGAATTCGATGCTGGCCTTGCTGTCCTTGATGAACTCGGCATGGGCCAGGGTTGGGACGGTAATGCTGGAACCCAGCGTGGCAAAAGCCACGGCACGGGCGATCGGGGTCATGCTCATTGTTATTGTCTCCTCGAGCGCTTGGGGCAGGCCGATGGCGGCGGCGTGACGCCACGTCGGCCTGTGACAGCCCGGTTACTTAAGCACTACAGGAAGACGGCCACTGTTAGACATTAGTCGAGGGTGGCCGAGAATTGGCACGAACCCTGTCTAGGACGGGCGTTCCCGCTATTCCAGCCAGTGCGGGAAGTAGCCCAGGGCGGCCTGGACCCGCGCATCGTGCGCCGGAATCACGCTCAGGCGCGGGTCGCTGCGGAGCAGCAGGCGGATCTTCGCCAGTTGCGCGAGGGTGCGCGCGGGATCGCGATCGACCAGGGCGCGGCCGGCGAAGAATTTCTGCCGCGGGCCTTCGACGCCTTCGAGTCGCCAACTGGTGTCGCCGCTGAAGAACAGCCGGCGCCCGCTGTCGAGGGTGACGAACAGACCGACCGAGCCGGGCGTATGGCCGGGCAGGGGGACCAGCACCAGGCGGCCGTCGCCAAACAGGTCGAGGCTTTCGTCGAAGCCCATGAACGGCTGCGGATCGAAGCTGTAAGGTCGCCAGCGCACGCCATGGCGGAATTGGCTGGGGAAGGCGGCCGGCGGGGTGGCGATGCGGCTGAAGGCGATCTCCTCGTAGGGTGCCCAGACCGGTACTTTGGGGAAGTCGACCAGGCCCGAGGCGTGATCCCAGTGCGCGTGGGACAGCAGGATGCGATCGACGCGGATACCGGCGGCGTCCAGTTGGTCGCGCGCCGGGACGACTTTCTGGTAAGCGAACAGCGGCGCCGCCCACCAGGGCATGTCGGCGCGGAACTGGGCGTCGATGTCGCGCCCCAGGCCAGTGTCGAAGAGCAGGGTGGCGGCATGGTGCTCGATCAGCACCGCGGTATGGCTGAGCGGCACCTGGCGCACCCAGGAGCCGCCGTCGACGGTGAGCGCATCGAGGGTTTCCACTCCCGAGGTGCGCAACAGGGCGACTCGCATTTCCGCCGCCTGCACCGGTAGGACGAGGAGGGCGATCAACAACGAGGCAAGGCGATACAGGAAAGGCATCAAGATTCACCGGCAGGAAGAAAAGGGGATGGCTGGGGTTCGCCGAATGCCAGCGGCAGGCGGCCACGCCGCCAGCGCCAGCCTGCGGGGCGCAACGCCAGCAGGCGCTCGGCGCCGGCGGGCCAGGGGATGGATGGCTGCGAACCCGGCCAGAACAGCTCAGCCTCGGCGTGCAGGTGCAGCAGGTCGCCGTTGTCGAAATCGATGAACAGGAGGCCGCAGCGAGGCTCCTGGAGCAGGTTGCCGAGGGTATTGAACAGGCGGTTGCCGGCGTAGTCGGGCACCCACAGGCGGCCATCCGCGCCGAGCCGGAGAAAGCCCGGCGGCCCGCCCCGATGGGAGACGTCGACGCCGCCCCTGAGTGGGTCGGCATGCTGGCTGGCGATGAACAGCGTATCGCTGCGCGAGACCAGCGACAGCCAGCGTGGATCGAGTCCTTCGCCCTGCAACGCGGGACTTGCGATCCTGGAGACGGGCTGATGGCTGCGCGCCTGGATGTACTTGGGACAGTTGCCGAAGGATTGCTCGACGCCGACCGTGAAACCCTTTCCGTCCCGCGCCAGGACCCGTCCATTCATGCGGTTGCGGCGGCGGGTCGGCCATTCCAGGCCGAGGATGCCGAGGCGGGTGCCAGCCTCGAGATTGGCCGCCAGCGGATCGTCCGCTTGCGGCAGGCTGTCGATGCGCAGGCGGGTCGGTTCCGGCGAACGGGCGAAGCCGGGGGGCCCCAGAGCACCGAGGCGCTGGGGTAGCCGTCGGCGTCGAGGCTGCCCACCAGCAACAGCGGTAGCAGGGCGAAGAACTCCCGATGCTGGTCCGGCATGAAGGTGCGGATCGCGCGGCTGCCGAAGCTGGCGACCTGTTCGCGAACGCCGGCGCGTTCCTGGATCGCCAGTTCGCCGGCGTGGAAGGGGCTCTGTTCCTGGCTCATGCTGCCTCCTGCCGAGCTACAGGCCGGGCATCGGGATGTAGCCGGGCAGCGCGCGGATGCGGGCGATCCAGGCGTTCAGCGCCGGGTAGTGGTCCAGCGCCAGGCCGCCCTCGGGGGCGAGGGCCAGGTAGGGGTAGAGGGCCACGTCGGCGATGCTCGGCTGTTCGCCCTGGGCCAGCCAGCGATGCTCGGCCAGGTGCCGGTCGACCAGGCGCAGCACTTCCAGGCCTCGCTGGTGGGTCTGCTCGCGATCCAGCGGCAGGTCGAAGCGAGTGATCAGCCGGGCGCTGGCCGGACCGTTCTGCACCTCGTTGGCCGAATAGCTGAGCCAGTAGGCGATTCGGCCCTGGCTGACGGGGTCGAGCGGATACCACACGGGATCGGCATGGCGTCGCGCCAGATAGACGAGGATGGCATGGGAGTCGCCCAGTTGCAGGTCGCCGTCCTCCAGTACCGGGATCTGCCCGCGAGGATTCATGCGGAGGAAGGCCTGGGTCTTGTGCTCGCGGTTGAGGAGGTCGACCGTCCGCAGCGTCGCCTCGCGGCCGATGAGGGAGAGGAACAGGCGGACCTTGTAGGCGTTGCCGGAGAGATCCAGGTCATGGAGTTTCATCTGAGGGTTCCAGGCGGGTATTGGTGTCTGGATATTAGACAGACAGGTCTGTATATTTCAAGACACGCGTTCGCCTTTTTCCGTCGGTATTCGTCCGGGGAGCGACGCAGAGCGGTTCAAGGGGGCGGCAGGGTCGCGCATAATGGGCCGCTCAGGAGGCTTTCCATGACATCCCGCAAACGCGAGCAACTGCTCAGCACCGCCGTCGACCTGTTCTATCGCGAGGGTTACCACGCCACCGGCATCGACCGCATCCTGGCCGAATCCGGCGTGGCGAAGATGACGCTGTACAAACACTTTCGCTCGAAGGACGAACTGATCATGGCCGCCCTGGAGGTGCGTCGGCAGCGTACCGCCGAACGCATGCTCGAAGCCGAGGCGCGGTTGCAGCCGCGCGCGGCGATCCTGGCGGTGTTCGATGGTCTGCAGGAGTTTCTCCAGGACGAGGCGTTCCGTGGCTGTGCCTTCATCCATGCCGCCGCCGAGTTCCATGAGCGCTCGCATCCGATCCACCGCCAGGCGGCCGAGCAAAAGGCCTTCGTCGAAGCCTACTTCCAGCGCCAGCTGGAGCGCCTGGGCGTGCGTTCGGCGGCACTGCTTGCGCGGCAGTTGCAATACCTGATGGAGGGCGCCCTGGTGATGGCGCACATCCACGGGCCGGCGGACCAGGCCCGCGAGGCCCGGCAGGCGGCCGAAAGTCTGTTGCAGGTCGCTGGCATCTGAGCGCGGGTGCTACCATCGCCGCGAAACACTGCACAGGTCCTTTCGATGCCCCCGGAATGCCAACTCTTCGGAACCCTCGGTTGCCACCTCTGCGAAGTCGCGGAGGCGGTGCTGATGCCCTTCGTCGAACATGGCCTGCTGGTCGAACTGGTGGACATCGCCGACGACGAAGCCTGGGTCGAGCACTATGGCCTGCGGATCCCGGTGCTGCGCCGCTGCGACAATGGCGCCGAGCTGAACTGGCCGTTCGAGGCCGAGCAGGTCGCAGCCTTCCTCAGCTGCTGATGCCTATTCATTCGCGCTAAGCGCGGCACCGCTGGTAACCCCGCGCTCTATGCGCAAACCGGACTGCGTTCCGCTTCCTTCCCCCATGCCGCGCGGTGCCTGGCTTCGGCGATGCTGGCGAAGCGATGCATAGGCGTTTCTCAATGGTTTTCATAGCCTGAGTCTATTGGCTCGGCAGGCTGCGTTCGGCTAGGCCTAAGGGCGATGGATAAACCCTGAGTTCCCTTCAGGACTGACTGGAAACAGCCGGGAACCCGCGTGGCGCAGGACGCGTCGCAGGTCGTTCGGTCCGCTGTCGCGGACCGCCGGGGTGTGGGGGTCGGGACGACGAGGCTCGGCGTTTCCTCATAACGAAAGAGGACGCCTGATGAAAACGCCCGCCTGGACGCGCCATGCCCTCTGGGTCATGCCGCTCGCCCTGGGGCTGCAATCCGCCGTGGTCGCGGGGGATGAGCAGCCAAGCAAGACTTCCAGCTATTCGCCGGTGGTGATCAATGAGGACTTCGCCACCATCATGAAGCGCATGACGGCGAACAAGCCGTCGATCGAACAGGCCCACAAGACGCTTCTCGAGCAGCGTTACGATCTCAGCGACAGGCCGGCCAAGGGCGCCAGCATGACGCGCGGCAAGCCGCTGCAGGAGGGGATCCGGGTGAAGCTGCCGGCCGGCACCAGCTGGGAGGAACTGGCCAGGCTGAGCCCCGAGGAAATCCGCAAGCAGGGGCTGTTCCCCGGTGGCTTCCTGCCGCTGCCGCACCCTAACCATGCCGAAGGCGGGATGGTCTTTCCCAAGTTCCTCATCGACGAGATCAAGCGCCAGGAAAGCCGCGATCTGACTCGTTTCGACCTCGACTACGACCTGCCGGACCACTTCCTGCCGGAATTCCCGGCACCGATGTTCCTTACCACCCGGCCTGACCTGGGCGATGTGTCCAAGGGCAAGCTGGTGACCATCGACAACTATTTCGAGTTGTTCAACGGGATTCTCAATCCCAAGCAGCTGGAAGGGCTGCGCCTGCTGCTAACGGCCTTTCCGCAGCAGCAGTTCAACCTCACCGACGATCGCCGTAGCGAGCATCCGAGCCGCGGCGTAGCCTGCTTCGACTGCCATGCGAACGGCCACACCAATGCCGCTACCCACCTGGCCGGCGATGTGCGCCCGCAGCCGTTCCGCCACCGCATCGACACGCCGACGCTGCGCGGGGTGAACATCCAGCGGTTGTTCGGCTCGCAGAGGGCGCTGAAGACCGTCGAGGACTTCACCGAGTTCGAGCAGCGCGCCGCCTACTTCGACGGTGATCCGGTAATCGCCACCAAGAAGGGGGTGAACGTGCTCGAGCGTGGCAGTCAGGTGCATTTCATGGGTGAGTTCCAGGCGCTGCTGGACTTCCCCCCGGCACCGAAGCTGGATGTGGAGGGGCGGCTCGATCCGCGCAAGGCCAGCGAGCAGGAATTGCGTGGCGAAAAGCTGTTCTACGGCAAGGCGGCCTGCGCCGGGTGCCATGCGCCGCCTTACTTCACCGACAACCTGATGCACAACCTGAAGGTGGAGCGCTTCTACGATCCGAAACTGGTCAATGGCGTGATGGCGTCCGCCGACGGGCCGATCAAGACCTTCCCGTTGCGCGGGATCAAGGATTCGCCGCCGTACCTGCACGACGACCGCCTGCTGACCCTGGAGGACACCGTGGAGTTCTTCAACCTGGTGCTGGAGCGCAAGCTGTCCGCGGAAGAGAAGGGCGACCTGGTGGCCTACCTGCGTACCCTGTGAGAAAGGCCGAATCGCAGGCAATAAAAAACCCGCCGTTGAGGCGGGTTTTTCGGGATATGGTCGGAGCGACTGGATTCGAACCAGCGACCTTCTCGTCCCGAACGAGACGCGCTACCAAGCTGCGCTACGCTCCGTTTTGTTGGGGCGCATTCTACAGAAAAAGTTTTGGTACACAAGGGGTTAGATGAATTTTTTTTCGAGCCCCGGTTTCCCCGGGCGAAAAAGCAAAGACCCCGTCGCTCGTTCGAGTCGACGGGGTCTTCAGGAAAACCTGTTACGCGACGGTATCAGAGTTCCTTGACGGTGCGGACCTGGTCCTTGTTCACGCGGGCGCGCTTGCCGTCGAGCTGTTCGAACTCGTAGAAGCCGGAATCCTCGTCATAGGAAGGGGTGTCTACGGCCTGGATTTCACGTCCGTCGTTGAGGGTGATCACGGTAGGGCTGGAACAACCCGCGAGGGCGCCGAGGCCTACGGCGAGGAGGAGGGCGGGTAGCATCCGCTTGATCATTGCGCAGTTCTCCTGTGCGGTCAGACTTTGAAGTTACGAGTTTCTGACAGACGAGTTCTAGGAAGAGTTCCCCCCTAAAAACGAGTGTTCCCCTCACCTTCGAGAAAATTCGACTCGACGTCCCTTCCGTTTTACTTCAGTTCGCGGTGATTAGCCAACAGCTCGGGGGTGTTCAGGTTGGCCAGCCGCGGATCGCCCGCGGCCAGCTCGATGGCCTCCGCGCCAAGCGGCAACAGGACGTGGCGTGGGCTACGGTCGCCCTGGCGCCAGGCGTGTTCTATCTCTTCGGCCAGGTGCGTCGGGATCAGGCTGAACAGCGGTTCCCACTGGCCGCCGCAGCGCAGCATCCAGGGGCGCGCCGGTGTGCGGCCGGCGGCCTGCAGCAGGGTTTCCAGCAAGGCGCGGTCGATGCGCGGCGCGTCGCAGGGCAGCACCAGCAGCCAGGGATGCCGGGCCACCGCCAGGCCGGCGCGGATGCCGGCGAGCGGGCCGGGGAAGTCTCGGCTGTCGTCGCTCACCAGGCGGTCGGCATAGGCCGCATAGCGTTCCTGGTTGCGGTTGCAGGAGACGATCAGGTCATCGGTGAGCGGGCGCACCAGGCGATGCAGGTGGGCGATCAGGGGCAGGTCCTGCCACTCGATCAGGCCCTTGTCGCGACCGCCCATGCGCTGGCCGCGGCCTCCCGCCAGGAGAAGGATGGAGCAGGGGGGCAGGGCGCTATCGGGCATCTGGGGTCTCCGTGTCGGGCCTGTGATATAACACCGCGATCACGTCCACAAGCAAGGGCCAACCCCATGAGCCACAAGGCCGAAACGGCATTCGTGCCGTTGAACATCGCCATCCTGACCGTCAGCGATACCCGTACCCTGGAAACCGATACTTCAGGCCAGTTGTTCGTCGACCGCCTGACCGAGGCCGGGCACAACCTGGCCGCTCGCGTGCTGCTGAAGGATGACCTATACCGGATCCGCGCACAGGTCGCGACCTGGATCGCCGAGGATAGCGTGCAGGTCGTGCTGATCACCGGCGGCACCGGTTTCACCGGCCGCGACAGCACCCCGGAAGCGGTGGCCTGCCTGCTGGACAAGCAGGTGGACGGCTTCGGCGAGCTGTTCCGGCAGATTTCGCTGGCCGACATCGGTACCTCCACCATCCAGTCGCGGGCCCTGGCCGGGCTTTCCAACGGCACCCTGGTCTGCTGCCTGCCGGGCTCCACCAACGCCTGCCGCACTGCCTGGGAAGGCATCCTCGTCGAGCAACTGGACGCCCGTCATCGCCCGTGCAACTTCGTCCCGCACCTGAAACAGGCGGCGCCCTGCGAGAGCCGCGGGTGAGCGGCTGCTGCGAACAGCCGGGGCTGATGCCGGTCGAGACGGCGCTGGAACGGCTCCTCGAACTGGCCGCGCAAACGCCTATCGATACGTGTGAGCAGGTGCCCCTGGAGCAGGCTGGCGGCCGCGTGCTGGCGGTCGACCTGCTGGCCGGCCTGGACCTGCCGCCGTGGCCGAACAGCGCCATGGACGGCTACGCCTTGCGCCTCGCCGACTGGAACGGCGAGCCACTGCCGGTCAGCCAGAAGATCTTTGCCGGACAGGCGCCGGAGCCGCTGCAAGCGGGTACCTGTGCGCGGATCTTCACCGGTGCGCCGCTGCCGGAAGGCGCCGATCTGGTAGAGATGCAGGAAAACGCCGAAGCGCTCGACGATGGCCGCGTGCGCTTCACCCAGCCGTTGCGCGCGGGCCAGCATGTGCGCCCGCGTGGCCAGGAAATCCGCCAGGGCGACCTGGTCTTGCCGGCCGGCACGCGCCTGCGCTCCATCGAACTGGGGCTGGCGGCTTCGCTCGGCTGCGCGGCCCTGGAGGTGCGACGCAAGCCGCGGGTGGCGCTGCTGTCCACCGGCGACGAGCTGGTCGAGGCGGGCCAGCCGCTGCAGGCCGGGCAGATCTACAACAGCAACCGTCCGTTGCTCAAGGATTGGCTGCAACGCCTGGGCTGCGACGTGCTCGACGCCGGTATCCTTCCCGACGACCTGGCACGTACCCGCGAGCGCTTGGCCGGGTTGGCCGGGGTGGACCTGATCCTTTCCACTGGCGGCGTATCGGTGGGCGAGGCCGACTTCCTCGGCATGGCGCTGCGCGAAGCCGGCGAGCTGACCCTCTGGAAGCTGGCGATCAAACCCGGCAAGCCGCTGACCGTCGGCCAGTTCCAGGGCATCCCGGTGATCGGCCTGCCGGGCAATCCGGCTTCGACCCTGGTCACCTTCGCCCTGCTGGCGCGTCCCTACCTGCTGCGCCGGCTCGGCGTGGCGCAGGTCGCGCCGCTGCGGGTGGAGGTACCGGCCGGCTTCGCCTGGACCAAGGCGGGGCAGCGTCGCGAGTACCTGCGTGGTCGCCTGGAGCAGGGCCGCGCGGTGCTCTATCCGAACCAGAGTTCCGGGGTACTGCGCAGCGCTTCCTGGGCCGAGGGGCTGGTGGAGGTCCGCGAGGGACGTACCCTCGTGGAAGGCGAGGGCGTGGCGTTCATTCCGCTGAGCGAACTGCTCGACTGAGACGGTGGCCGGATGGCCGCCGTTCTCATTGCGCCGCCGGCTCCTTCCGCCGTTGCCGGTACTCGCCGGGCGTCTGCCCGGTCCAGCCCTTGAAACTGCGATGGAACGAGCGGGACTCGGTGAAGCCCAGGTACTGGGCGATGTCCTGGATCGGCAGCTCGCTATGCAGCAGGTAGTGCTCGGCCAGTTCGCGGCGCAGTTCGTCGAGGGTCTGCTGGTAGCTGCTGCCGGCCTGCTGCAGGTGGCGTTGCAGGGTGCGTACGGTCATGCCGAACTTCTCCGCCACCCGTTCCTTGCGCGGCAGGCCGTCCTTGAGTAGCTGGCGCAGGGCGTTCTTCACCCGCAGCGGCAGCGGTTCGTCATCGTCCAGCTCGGCCATCAGCGCCAGGGCATGTTCCTCCAGGGTGCGCAGCAGCGTCGCGTCGGCCTGGCGCAGCGGCAGCGCCAGGTAGTCCAGCGGTACCAGCAGCGCCGAACAGGGTTGGGCGAAGCGCACCGGACAGCCGAAGAAGGTCTCGTAGTCTTCCACGCGGGTTCCGTCCGGCAGGTCGTGTTCCAGCCAGACCTCGTCCGGCGAACCTTCCAGGTCGGCGATCCAGCGCGCGTAGAGGACCCAGGAAGCCAGGACGTGCTCGACCATGTGGCGCCGTACCAGGGGTGTCTGGTGGCGGCAGTTCCAGATCAGCCGGACCTGCCCGCCGGCCGCCTCGATGCGGCTGGTGCCCATGTCGCCGACCAGCTTCTCGTAGGGCGTGATGCGGCTCATGGCCTCGCCCAGGGTGGCGCAGTTCATCGCGATGTAGCCGAGCACGCTCCAGGAGCCGGGCTGGACGAAACGCGCCGAATGCAGGCCGAACAGGGGATCGCCGGAATGCTCGCAGAAATAGCCGAGCAGGCGCTCGTGGGCTTCGCCCGGCAGGCGCTGGCGATTGTCGTTGAGCTGGTCGGCCTGGAGGCCGGCGGCGGCCAGGGCAGGGGCGATGTCCAGGCCGAGCCGTTCGGCATGGCGCAGGTATTTCAGCAGGGCCGGAACCGAGGTGGAGCCAAGGGTCTGCATGGTCGTTGTTCTTGTCGTGGCGGGTGGAACAGGCCGTCCGGCGTGCGTGCCGGCTGTCTTGATCGGTCACAGGGAGTGTCTCGATCCGACAGTGACAGGCGAGGGCGGCTGGCTAGTATAGGCAGCCAGAAAGGTTCCGATAAACAGGTTGCCGCGACAAGCGAGGGGAGAGGTTCATGCGCCGTTGGAATGGCTGGGGCGAAGAAAGCACCGTGGTCGAATTGCCGGACAGCGCCCGTGGGTTCCTGGCGGAACTGGTCGGGCAGGGCGCACGCTTGCCGGACGCCAGCCTGGAGGCGGCGCTGGCGAAGGTCCCGGCGTCGCGCCTGGAGGCCGATCCGCGCTACAGCATCGACCCCCGTGAGCGTCTGCTGCATGCCCGCGGGCAGAGCCTGCCGGACTGGCTGGCGATGCGCGAGGGCGACTTCGGCGTCTACCCGGACGCCGTGGCCTATCCGGAAACCGCCGAGCAGATCCGCGAGTTGCTGGCCCTGGCCGACTCCCGCGACCTGCAACTGATTCCCTATGGCGGCGGTACTTCCGTGGCCGGCCATATCAATCCGCAAGCCTCGCGGCGGCCGGTACTGACGGTCTCGCTGGAGCGCATGAGCCGCCTGCTCGATCTGGACCGCGAGAGCCTGGTCGCGACCTTCGGCCCCGGCGCCGCCGGCCCGCAGGTGGAGAGCCAGTTGCGTGCGCTGGGCTACACGCTCGGGCATTTCCCGCAGTCCTGGGAGTTGTCGACCCTCGGCGGCTGGGTCGCCAGTCGCTCCAGCGGCCAGCAGTCGCTGCGCTACGGGCGGATCGAACAACTTTTCGCCGGCGGGACCCTGGAGACCTTCGCCGGGCCGCTTGAAATCGCTACCTTCCCGGCATCCGCGGCGGGACCGGACCTGCGCGAACTGGTGCTGGGCTCTGAGGGACGCTTCGGGATCATTTCCTCGGTGAAGGTGCGGGTCTCGCCGCTGGCCGAGGACGAGCGCTTCTACAGCGTCTTCCTGCCGAACTGGCAGCAGGCCCTGCAAGCCACCCGCGAGCTGGCCCAGGCGCGCGTGCCGCTGTCGATGCTGCGCCTGTCCAACGCCGTGGAAACCATGACCCAACTGGCCCTGGCCGGCCATCCCGGACAGATCGCCTGGCTGGAGAAATACCTGGCACTGCGCGGCGCGGGCGAGGGCAAGTGCATGCTGACCTTCGGCGTGACTGGCAACCGTCGGCAGAACGGATTGTCGCTGAGCCAGGCGAAGGCCTTGCTGAAACGCTTCGGCGGGGTCTTCACCGGCACCCTGCTGGGGCGCAAGTGGGCGCAGAACCGCTTCCGCTTCCCCTACCTGCGCGAGGCCCTGTGGCAGGCGGGCTACGCCGTGGACACCCTGGAGACCGCCACCGACTGGAGCAACGTCGACGGCCTGCTGCAGAAGATCGAGGCCAGCCTGCGCGACGGCCTGGCCGCCGAGGGCGAGAAGGTCCATGTGTTCACCCACCTCTCGCATGTCTATGGCGAGGGGTCGAGCATCTATACCACCTACGTGTTCCGTCCGGCCGCGAGCTATGCGGCGACGCTGGAGCGCTGGAAGCGTCTCAAGCATGCGGCCAGCCAGGCGATCGTCGACAATCGCGGCACCATCAGCCACCAGCATGGCGTCGGCAAGGACCACGCACCCTACCTGCCCCGCGAGAAGGGCGAACTGGGCGTCGCCGCGCTGCGTGCCATGGCCGGACACTTCGACCCGGCCGGGCGGCTCAACCGCGGCACCCTGCTGCAGGACTGAGCGGAATGACTTCAGCCTGGAACGAGGAGTGGCGTCGCCGCCGCCTGCCGGCGCTGGCGGGGCAGGAGTGGGACCTGATCGTGGTCGGCGGCGGCATCAGCGGTGCCGGCATCCTCCGCGAAGCCGCGCGGCGCGGCTGGCGCTGCCTGCTGCTGGAGCAGCGGGACTTCGCCTGGGGCACCTCGAGCCGCTCGTCGAAGATGGTCCATGGCGGCCTGCGCTACATCGCCAAGGGCCAGTGGCGGCTGACCCGCGACTCGGTGCGCGAGCGCCAGCGCCTGCTCGGCGAGGCGCCTGGGCTGGTGGAGCCGTTGAGCTTCGTGATGGCCCACTACCGCGGCGGCTTTCCCGGCCCGCGGGTATTCGGCGGCCTGCTGAGCGTCTACGACGCCCTTGCCGGGCGGCGCAACCACCGTTTCTACGACGCCGCCGCGTTGCGCTACCTGGCGCCGGGCCTGAAGGAACAACGGCTGCTCGGCGGCACGCGATTCTTCGATGCGGTGACCGACGATGCGCGCCTGGTGCTGCGGGTGCTGGCCGAGGCGCGTCACGACGGCGGCGAGGCATTCAACGGCATGCGTGTGCGCGAATTGCTGCGCGAGGGCGGCCAGGTGGTCGGCCTGCGCGCCGAGGACCGCGAGAGCGGCGAGCTTCTCGACTTTCGCTGCCGCGCCCTGGCGGTGGCCACCGGGGCCTGGGCCGATGAGTTGCGTCAGCCCGGCGGAAGCGAGCACATCCGCCCGCTGCGCGGCAGCCATCTATTGCTGCCGGCCTGGCGCCTGCCGGTGGCCCATGCCTTCAGCTTCATGCACGCCACGGACCGGCGACCGGTGTTCGTGTTCCCCTGGGAGGGTGCGACGGTGGTCGGCACCACCGATCTCGACCATCGCGACGGCCTTGGGGAGGACGCGCGGATCAGCCGCGCCGAACTCGACTACCTGCTGGCGGCCTGCGCCCAGCAGTTTCCCGCCGCCGCCATCGAGGCGCGCGACGTGCTGTCGACCTGGGCCGGCGTGCGACCGGTGGTCAGCAGCGGCGACGACAGCGGCAAGCCTTCCGACGAGAAACGCGAGCATGTGCTCTGGCGCGAGCCGGGCTGCGTGACCCTGGCCGGCGGCAAGCTGACCACCTTCCGGCCGCTGGCGGTGGAGGTGCTACAAGCCTGCGCGCCGCTGCTCGGGCGCACGGTCACGGACGATGGCGCGGCGGTATTCGGCGCCTGCGAAGGTCCGCTCATCGACGGGCTCGGCAGTGGCCAGCGACGCCGCCTGGCCGGTCGCTACGGACGCGACCTGGTCCGCCTCAAGCGGCTGGTGGACACCCTCGGAACGGACTGCGTGGGTGCCAGCGAAACGCTCTGGGCCGAACTGGCGTTCGCCGCCGAGGCGGAAATGGTGCTGCATCTCGATGACCTGCTGTTGCGCCGCACCCGCCTCGGCCTGCTGTTGCCCGGAGGCGGCGCGGCATACCTGCCGCGTATCCGCGCACTCTGCCAAGCGCGCCTGGGCTGGGACGACCCGCGCTGGGAACGTGAGCAACAGGCCTATCTGGACCTCTGGCGCCGGCACTACAGCCTGCCCGTCTGACCAGCCGAGACGAGAACGAGATGAACGACAAGAACTATCTGCTGGCGATCGACAATGGCACCCAGAGCGTGCGCGCCCTGCTGTTCGACCTGCAGGGCAACCTGCTGGGCAAGGGCAAGGTGGAGCTGGAGGCCTACTACTCGAAGCATCCGGGCTGGGCCGAACAGGACCCCGAGTACTACTGGGCGATGCTCGGCGAGGCCTGTCGGCGGCTCTGGGACCAGGTGGACATCGATCGCGGGCTCATCCGCGGGGTGTCGCTGACCACCCAGCGCGGCACGGTGATCCATGTCGATGCCGAGGGCAGGCCGTTGCGGCCGGCGATCCTCTGGCTCGACCAGCGCCGGGCGGAGGTCCGCGAGCGCATCAGGGGGCCTTGGGGCTGGCTGTTCAAGCTGGTCGGCGCCGAGGGCGCGGTGGAGCATTTCCGCGCCCAGGCCGAGGTCAACTGGGTGGCCCAGGAGCAGCCGGAGATCGCCGCGAAGACCGACAAGGTGTTGCTGCTTTCCGGCTTTCTCAGCCACCGCCTGACCGGCCGTTTCGTCGACTCGGTGGGGTGCTGCGTGGCCTACCTGCCGTTCGACTACAAGCGCCTGCGCTGGGCCGCGCCGCGCGACTGGAAATGGCAGGCGCTGGCGGTACGCCGCGAGCAGTTGCCGGAGCTGTTCAAGCCGGGCGAGCGGCTCGGCGAGATCAGCGCCGAGGCCAGCCGGCACACCGGCATTCCGCAAGGCCTGCCGTTGATCGCCGCGGGGGCCGACAAGGCCTGCGAGGTGCTCGGCGCAGGTGCGTTGGAGCCCACCATCGCCTGCCTCTCCTACGGCACCACGGCGACCATCAACACCACTCGCGCCCGCTACCTGGAAACCGTGCCGCTGATTCCACCCTATCCGGCGGCGATTCCCGATCATTTCAATACCGAGGTGATGATCTATCGCGGCTACTGGATGGTCAGCTGGTTCAAGCGCGAGTTCGGCTTGCGCGAGATGCAGCAGGCGCGCGAGCAGGGGGTCGAGCCGGAGCAACTGTTCGACGAACTGGTCAACGGCGTGCCGCCCGGCTCGATGGGCCTGACCCTGCAACCCTACTGGTCGCCGGGAATTCGCGAACCGGGACTGGAGGCCAAGGGGGCGATGATCGGTTTCGGCGACGTGCATACCCGGGCACACATCTACCGGGCCATCCTCGAGGGCCTGGCCTATGCCCTGCGCCAGGGCAAGGAGCGCATCGAGAAGCGTTCGGGCACGCCGATCGTGCGCCTGCGCGTGGCCGGCGGCGGCTCGCAGAGCGACGCGGCGATGCAGCTCACCGCCGACATCTTCGGCCTGCCGGCCGAGCGCCCGCATGTCTACGAGGCGTCCGGCCTGGGTGCGGCGATCGACTGCGCGGTGGGGCTCGGCCTCTATCCGGACGTCGCCAGCGCGGTGGCCGGGATGACCCGCGTCGGCCGGGTTTTCCTGCCCCAGGCGGAAGCCCGGCAGATCTACCAGCGGCTCTATGGCGAGGTCTACCTGCGCATGTATCGCCAGTTGCGCCCGCTCTACCGCAGCATTCGCGAGATTACCGGCTACCCTGCCTGAACCGGGCGCCGCACTTCCGTCCCGGATACGCGGTCAATAGGCAAAGACAAGGCCACGACGAGGGGTTCGGTTCGATGGACAAGGACAAGGTTCTGCTGGTCCTGCACGGCAAGCAGGCGGGCAACGAAGAGGTTCGTGCCGCGGTCGCGGCGCAGCGCGAGGCCGGGCGGGAGCTGGCGGTGCGGGTAACCTGGGAGGACGGCGACGCCCGGCGTATCGTCGAGGAGGCGCTGGCGGCCGGCTATGCGACGCTGGTCGCCGGCGGTGGCGACGGCACGCTGCGCGAGGTGGCCGAAGCGCTGGCGCGTGGGCGAGGCGAGGCGAGCCTGGCGATCCTGCCGCTGGGCACCGCCAACGATTTCGCCCGCGCCGCCGGGATTCCCCTGGAGCCGGCCGCGGCGCTGGCGCTGCTCGACCAGACGGCGCGGCCGATCGACCTGGGCGAGGTGAACGGCAAGCTGTTCCTCAACATGGCCACTGGCGGCTTCGGTTCGAAGGTCACGGCGAATACCTCGGAGGACCTGAAGAAGGTTCTCGGCGGTGCCGCCTACCTGTTGACCGGGTTGACCCGTTTTTCCGAAGTGCATGCCGCCCAGGGCCGTTTCAGCGCCCCGGACTTCCAGTGGGAAGGCGAGTTCCTCGCCCTGGGCATCGGTAACGGGCGCCAGGCCGGCGGCGGGCACGTACTGTGTCCGCAAGCGCGAGTGGACGACGGCCTGCTGGACGTGAGCATCCTGCCGACGCCGCAGGACATGGTCGGTACCCTGGGCACCCTGCTCGGCGGTGGCAACGGAGTGGAAAGCCTGTTCGTCCGCGCGCGGGTGCCATGGCTGGAAGTGGAGGCGGCGGAAGGTCTCGACGTCAATCTCGACGGCGAGCCGCTGGAGGGACGCAAGCTGCGTTTCTCGGTTTCCCCGGGCGCGCTGCGCGTGCACTTGCCGGCCGGTTCGCCGTTGTTGCGCGAGCCGCCGCGCGAGGACTGAGGGCGGGGCCGACTGATCCGCTGCCTGGAGTGGCGTCTGTGTCTTGTCGGCCTTTCCCGCGACACCGTATAACAGCATCTTTCCACCAAGGATGCTGGTTCCATGTTCCGTCTCTCCGCGCTGTACCGCTATCCGATCAAGTCTTCCGCCGCCGAGTCCCTGGAGCGCGTCGCGCTCGATGCGCTGGGCGTGGTCGGCGACCGACGCTGGATGGCGGTGGACACCGAAACCGGACGTTTCTTCACCCAGCGCCTGCTGCCGCAGCTGGGGCGTATCCAGGCGCGCTGGGCGGCGCCGGAGGTCCTGCGGCTGAATGCGCCGGGGATGTCCGAGCTGAGCCTCGAAGTACCGGCAGCCGACGCCAACCTGCGTGGCGTCACGGTCTGGCGCGATACCTTGCAGGCGCCGGATGCCGGCGACGCCGCAGCGGACTGGCTGACGCGCTTCCTCGGCCGCCCGACGCGCCTGGTGCACATTCCCGAGGCGCGCGCACGGCAGGTCGATACCGGCTACGCCGAGCCGGGGCAGAAGGTGCATTTCGCCGACGGCTTCCCGCTGCTGCTGATCGGCCAGGCTTCGCTCGACGACCTCAGCCAGCGGGTCGGCCGGCCGCTGGAGATGCTGCGCTTCCGTCCCAACCTGGTGGTGGAAGGCAGTGCCGCGTTCGCCGAGGACGGCTGGAAACGCATCCGCATCGGCTCGGTCGAGTTCGTCGTGGCCAAGCCCTGTTCCCGCTGCATCCTCACCACCCTGGATCCGGCGACCGGCGAGCGCAACGAGGACCGCGAGCCGCTGACGACCCTGAAGACCTACCGGGAAAAGGATGGCGCGGTGCTGTTCGGGCAGAACCTGATTGCGCTGGGACAGGGCGGCCTGGAGGTGGGGATGCCGGTGGAAATCCTCGACTGAGGAACGGTCGCCTGCCGTTGCGGCGGGCGGCCATTGCCGGCGATCAGAGCTTGGCGTCGACGCAACCGGTGCTCAGGCACTCGCGCTCGCGTTCGCGGAGGAAGTCGAGGCGCTGGCGGGTCTTCTCGGTGGCGCAGTCGAGGTTGACGAAATAACCGTTGTCCTTGCTTTCGCTGCAGGCCGCGTCGCGCTCCTTGATCCAGGCGATCTGGCTCTTCTTCAGCAGGGCTTTCTGGCCCTCGTTCAGGTGCTTGCGCAGGGTGCCGAACTGCTGGTTCAGCTCGCGGTCGGCCTGGGAAAACTCGCCGCTGCGGCAATACACGCTGTCGAAGGCGTTGCGCGGCGTACCGCAGGCGTCGGCGGCCAGGGCGCCGTCGGCGAGCAGCAGGCTGGAGGCGGCGAGCAGGGCGGTGGCGAGGGGCTTGTTCATCTTGAGGTCCTTTTCAAGGTACTGGAAAGGCCCGGGCGTCCGGGCCGGGTTGGGGGTCAGAGATCGTCGAAGTAGCGTTCGTGCCAGTCGACGATGGGCTGCGGCGCATTGAGCTTCTGCCCGTAGATCACCGCATAGGACAGCACGTTCTGCACGTACTGGCGAGTCTCGTCGAACGGAATGGTCTCGATCCACACGTCGAAGGCCAGGTGGCGGGTATCTTTCAGCCACTGGCGGACGCGGCCCGGACCGGCGTTGTAGGCGGCCGAGGCGAGTACCCGGTTGCCGTTGAACTGGCCATGCACCTGGCTCAGGTAGGCGGCGCCGAGGCGGATGTTGACGTCGGGCACGATCAGTTGCTGGGTCGAGGCCAGCGGGATGCCGAACTTGCGCGAGGTCTCCTTGGCGGTGCCGGGCATCAGCTGCATCAGGCCGGTGGCGCCGACTCCGGAACGGGCATCGGACATGAACGCGCTTTCCTGCCGGGTGATGGCGAAGATCCAACTGGAGTGCAGGCCGCGGTTCTTCGCTTCGCGCACCAGGGTGGCGCGGTGCGCCATCGGGAAGCGGATGTCCAGGTCGTCCCAGTACTGCGCCTGGCTGATCGAGCGGATCGCCGGGAAATACCACTGCATGTCGTAGGCCAGCCTGGCCTGGGCGATCAGCTCGTCGCGATCGAACAGGCGCGCGGCGTGGTACCACTCGCGGCGGGCGTTGATCACTTCGCCACGGTTGAAGAACTCCATGGCCCGGCGCGTGCTGGCGGCGTTGCGTACGCGTTGCAGGACGCGCGGGTCGATGTGCGCAGGGCGGTTGCCGAGCTTGTACGGCACGCTCAGGCGGTCGGCGGCGAGGAAGCCGTAGAAGTCGCGCTCGCCGGCGAGCTTCTGGTACAGCGCGATCGGCTCCTTGCTGTTCGGCTGCGCCAGTTGCAGGCTGCGTGCCTGCCAATAGCGCCAGCGGCTGGTGGCGGCGAGATCCTGGGGCAGCTTGCGGGTCAGCGCATAGGCTTCGTCCCAGCGGCCCAGGCGCAGCAGCAGGCGGGTGCGCCATTCGGTGACGGTGTTGTCGCGTAGGCCGGGATCGTACTGGGTCATCAGCGGCAGTGCGCGCGGATCGAAGCGCTTGGCCAGGCTGAGACCGATCTCGCGGGCGATGGCGACCTTCTCGTCGCTGGAGAAGGGTAGCGCCGAGCTGTAGTAGTCGAGCAGGCTCAGGGCCTTTTCCGGGTCCTGCCGCGCCAGGCGGCGCAGGCCGAGACCGACCACGTCGGCGGTGGCATGGTCGCGCTGGCTGAAGCGGCCGGTCTGGCTCAGCTGGGCGGGGTTCTGCGCCACGCTGACCATCAGCGCGCCCTGGTTGCCGAGGGTCGGCAGGCGCTGCGCGAGGTGCGAGGCGAGGCTGTAGTTGCGCGCTTCGGCGGCCAGCTTGAGGCGTTTCCAGACCTTTTCCTCGGTGAGCTGGCCTTCGCCCTGCCAGAGGCCGAACAGGGTGTCGCAGGCAGCCGGCTGCGACTTGCCGACCAGCCACAGGCGTTCGCTGGTGGCGTAGCCTTCGGCCTTCTGGCCGTGGCCCAGCTGGTACTGGCCATACAGGCAGTCGAGTTCGGTGAAGTTCAGCTTCGGATCGTAGTAGTTGACGAAGGTCTTCCAGTCGCCGCGGTCGGCCAGCAGGCGCAGCCAGCGCAGTTTCAGCCAGCCGATCTGCGGCAGGTCGCCGTGTTCGGTGAGGAAGCGCTCGACCTCCTCGTTGCTGGCGGTCTTCAGCCGGTGGGTCAGTTCGTCGTAGGCCAGGTAGGGTTCCAACGGGTAATCGCGCAGGGCGCTGCGCGAGGCCATGTAGGGCGCGCTGTTGCCCTTGGCCAGGGCGGCCTTGGCCTGGTCGTAGAGACGGCGTTGTTCGGTCAGGGAAGCGGCGTGGACCGCGTCGACGGAGGAAATACTGAGCAAAAGGCAGGAAACGAGAGTGAACAGGCGACCGCGCATGACTTATCCGGGCAGGTGATGTCGGGTAACGTCGGCAGGTCCGCAACGGCTGCCTACGGGCGTTTCGACCGCTCGCGGGACTGGCGCGCGACCGCTGTCGCGGGGCGCGCCCGAAGCCGGGCGGATGGCTCGCCTAAGCTTAGCCGTTGCGGCATGGCGGTGAAAGCGCCGTGCCATCCGATGCCTATCCGGCGTAAAATGCGCGCCCTGTTTCCGGAGGCGCCCATGACCCTGCTCAAGTTCACCGATGTATCCCTTGCCTTTGGCACCACTCCCTTGCTGGACAAGGTGTCGTGGCAGATCGGCCGTGGCGAGCGGGTCTGCGTGATCGGGCGCAACGGTACCGGCAAGTCCAGCCTGTTCAAGGTGGTCAAGGGCGAACAGCAGGCCGACGACGGCGAAGTCTGGCGCGCACCGGCGCTGAAGATCGGCGAATTGCCCCAGGAACTGCCGCGTGCCGACGAACGGACAGTGTTCGACGTGGTGGCCGAGGGCCTGGCGGAAGTCGGCAAGCTGCTCGCCGAGTACCACCACCTGAGCCTGAACATCCATACCGACGACGACCTGGCGCGCCTCTCGCGGGTCCAGCAGGAACTCGAGGCGCGCGATGGCTGGCGCCTGCAGCAACTGGTGGACAGCACCCTCAGCCGCCTGCAGTTGCCGGCCGACAAGACCCTCGCCGAACTCTCCGGCGGCTGGCGTCGGCGCGTGCTGCTGGCCCAGGCGCTGGTCGCCGAGCCGGACCTGCTGCTGCTCGACGAACCGACCAACCACCTGGACATCGGCGCCATCGCCTGGCTCGAGGAAGCGCTGCTGGGCTTCAACGGCGCGGTGCTGTTCATTACCCACGACCGCGCCTTCCTGCAATCCCTGGCGACCCGCATCCTCGAGCTGGATCGTGGCCACCTGATCGACTGGAACGGCGACTACGCCAGTTTCCTGGTGCACAAGGAACAGCAACTGGCCGCCGAAGAAGCTGCCAACGCATTGTTCGACAAGCGCCTGGCCCAGGAAGAAGTGTGGATCCGCCAGGGCATCAAGGCCCGCCGCACGCGCAACGAAGGGCGGGTTCGGGCACTGAAGGAAATGCGTCGCGAACGCGCCGAGCGCCGCGAGCGCCAGGGCAAGGCCAGCTTCCAGCTGGAAAGCGCGGACAAGTCCGGCAAGCAGGTGATCGTGGTGGAGCACGTCAGCTTCGCCCATCCCGGCGGCCAGCCGCTGGTACGCGACTTCTCCATGGTCCTGCAGCGCGGCGACCGTATCGGCCTGCTCGGCGCCAACGGTACCGGCAAGACCACCTTGCTCAAGCTGCTGCTTGGCGACCTGCAGCCGACCTCGGGCAAGATCGAGGTGGGCACCAAGCTGGAAGTGGCCTACTTCGACCAGTTGCGCCATCAGCTCGAACCCGAGCAGACGGTGATCGACAATATCTCCGAAGGCCGCGAGTTCATCACCATCGACGGCCAGAACCGGCATGTGCTCAGCTATCTCGGCGACTTCCTGTTCAGTCCGCAGCGCGCCCGCACCCCGGTGAAGGCGTTGTCCGGCGGCGAGCGCGCGCGCCTGTTGCTGGCCAAGCTGTTCAGCAAGCCGGCCAACCTGCTGGTGCTCGACGAACCGACCAACGACCTCGACGTGGAAACCCTGGAACTGCTGGAGGAAGTCCTGCTCGGCTTCCAGGGCACCGTGCTGATGGTCAGCCACGATCGGGCCTTCCTCGACAACGTGGTGACCAGCACCCTGGTCTTCGAGGGCGAGGGCAAGGTTCGCGAATTCGTCGGTGGCTACCAGGACTGGCTGCGCCAAGGGGGCACGCCGCGCCTGCTCGGCGTGAGCGAGTCGAAGAGCGGCAAGGCCGAGTTGAATACCGCGCTGGCGCCCGCCGCCGAACCCGCGCCGGCTGCGGCGGCGCCGAGCGAGGCGCCGGCGAAGAAAAAGCTCAGCTACAAGTTGCAGCGCGAGCTGGAGGCCTTGCCCGGGCAGATCGACGCGGTCGAGGCGGAGCTGGCGGGTGTCCAGGAAACCATCGCGCAGCAGGATTTCTATCTGCGCCCGCAGGACGAGCAGCGCGAAACCCTGGCGCGGCTGGACGCGTTGCAGCAGGAACTCGATGCCTTGCTCGAGCGCTGGGCCGAACTGGAAGACTGATCCATCTCGAAAAAGTGAGCTGCATCAATGTGATAGCGGCTCATCTCGATGATCCTTGCGGGCCTTGCCGGCGGTGGGTGCAGTCCCCCGTCGGTCCCTCTGGCTGGCGTCATTGACGGGCCGGCCGTCTCCCGAGAAAGGATCAGTCCATGGCAATCGAGTACCGCATCACGCTGGACGACCAGCATCAGCTCAACTATCGCATCGAGCTGGAGCGGCACTACGACCCGCAGGCGGCTGCCGCAGCGCCGCGCTGGACGCGCCTGGAACACAATCGCTGCAGCAACTGCCCGCTCGATCGCGAACGCTACAGCCATTGTCCGGCGGCGGTCGACCTGCATGGGGTGATCGAGGATTTCCGCAACCTGCCGGCGTTCCGCAAGGCCGGCATCTGCGTGCGCACGCCGGAGCGCGAGTACATCAAGCAGGCGGGCCTGGAGGAAGGGCTGCGCGCGCTGATCGGCTTGATCATGGCCAGCAGCGCCTGTCCGCTGCTGGCGCCGCTGAGGCCGATGGCCATGCAGCACCTGCCGTTCGCCAGCAACCAGGAGTTCGTGCTGCGGGTGGTGCCGCTGTACCTGATGCGCCAGTACTTCAACTTCCGCGAGGGGCGGCATGCCGATTGGGAACTGAAAGGGCTGGTGCGGCTGTTCCAGCAGTTGCAACTGGTCAACCAGGCGTTCTGGCAGCGAATCCACGACACCTGTGTCAGCGATTCCAACCTGAAGGCGTTCCTGACCTTCTTCTCGCTGTCGTCGAGCATCAGCTATTCGCTGGAAACCCAGTTGCAGAAGATCCGCCCGCTGGTGATGAGCGCCGAGGAAACGCTCGGCTGAGGCGCAGGCCCCGGCCGAGCGGGGAGAGATCAGGCTTTCTTCAGGTGCACCGCGAGCACGTCGCAGGGCGCGCCGTGCAGCACGTCGTTGGCAGTGGAACCGAGCAGCAGCGCCAGGCCGTGGCGACCGTGGCTGCCGACCACGATCAGGTCGCAGGCCTGTTCCGCGGCGAGGCGGTGGATTTCCTGGCGCGGTTGCCCGTAGACCAGGTGGCGCTGCTCGCTGCCGAGGTCCGGATAGCGTACGGCGAAGGCATCCAGGCGTTCACGGGCCTGGTCGAACTGCTGCTGCTGCAACATCGACAGGTCCATCGGCACGTCCCCACCGAAGGCCATGGCCATGGGCTCGACCACATGCACCACCGAGAGCCGGGCCTGGTTGCTGGTGGCCAGGGCCGCCGCACGCTTCATCACCGGGTCGCATTCGTCGGTCAGGTCGACGGCGACCAGAATGTGTTGATAGGGCATGAACGTCTCCTCCCAGAAGGGGATAGTGTTTTCATTATGGACTTTCGCGCCGCGCGTGGAACCTGTTCCGTTGCGCTGGGCAAAAAGCTGCTCCGCCGTGGTCGCATTCGCCTGTAAACTGCGCCTCCCTTGGCGACTGCGACCGATCCTGCCTGCGCGCGCGGATCGAGGCAAATGCCTTAACCGTTTTTCGAGTGTCCGTTCCTTATGACCACTTGGCTGGTGATCCTGCTGCTGGCTGTCATGCTCAGTCCCCTGGCCTGGCTGATGCCGTCCAACAGGCAGCGCGGCAGGATGGCCCTGCGCCTCGAGGCGCGCCGTCTCGGCCTGGCCATGCAGCTCGCGCGCCAGGATTGGCCGCATTGGCTGGAGAGCGCTCCGCCGACGTCCTGCGCGCAGTTCCACTGCCCGCGCCGACGCGGCCGGGAGGCCTGGTGCTATTGGCAGAATACCCCGAGCCAGTGGCTGAACCAGTGGCGCGAGCCGTGCGCGGACGATGAGTTGCTGGACGCCCTGCGCAGCCTCCCCGGGGATGTCTACAAGGTGGAGGCGACCGCCCAGTTCCTTGCCCTGTATTGGGGCGAGCGCGGCGATAGCGCCGACCTCGGGCGCATCGCCGAGTTTCTCCGCCAGCGCGCCTGAGGCGGCGCGCCGAGGTTCATTGGTTGCGCGCGGCATACAGCGCGGCGACCTTCTCCAGGCCATCGATGATCCGGTCTGCATTCTTGTTGACCAGGAACGGCACGCTGTTCTGGTTGTAGTTGCGCAGGGACTTCTCGATGTAGTGCCACTTGATCGCCACGCTGCGCAGCGCCCTGGCGATCTCCTCGTCGTTCTGCGGCGCCTGCTGCAGCTTCAACAGGTTGACCGAAAAGCGGCTGGCCAGGTCGTCCAGTGGACGCTCCTCGCCGCCGCCGAAGAAGCTGGCGCCCACCGACGCGTTGCGCGAGGCATAGTCCAGAGCAATGTCCTGCATCAGCAGGCTCTGTTCGCGGCTCTGCTCGGTGAGCGTCGGCACCGTGGCGGCGTTTTCCCGTTGCAGGCTGCGATACAACTGGCCGCCGAGGTCCATCAGTTGCTGGTTGCGTCGTGCCAGGTCGGCGACCGGTTGCAGGTCGCTGTAGCCCTGGTTGCGCACCGCGCCGGTCAGCTTGTCGAGGTCTTGCGCATAGTCCCGCCATTGCTCGCGAAGCTGGCCCAGCAGGCGCCGGGATTCGCTGCCGTTCACGCCGTCGAGTCGCTGCAGGCGGGCTTCCGCCGTCTGCGCCGAGCTTTCGATCAGGCTGGCGTAGCGTTGATCGCCTTCCTGGCCGACGTACATGAAGAAGGCGTTCAGGGATTTCTGCGTGGCGAGCCGCATCTGGTGCAGGGCGAGCAGGTCATCGGCGGTCCCTGCCGCGAAGACGGGGAGGCTCAGCAGGCCGAGCAGGGCCAGACAAAGAGTGAACGGACGGCAGATCATGGGTTCCATCTCCATGTGGCCCTGGAGGCCTTCTTGTTGTTCTTTTGTAACGGCCCGTGGCCGATCATGCATGGCGATCTGCGGCGACTCTAGCCTGCCTTTCCGCACCGGGACAAGCGCCCACGGCGCCGATCATCGAACATCTGAATGGTCCGACAGAGGCTGGCTGAATGGCCCTGCGCAGAGGGCCTGGAGGAGGGCAGGTGTTTTCCGGATGGCTGATTGACAATTCCCGGCTTTTGCCGGAATGTGTGCGCACCCAAGTCAAACGGGCGTATGAATCGAGCGTTTGCCTCGCGCAGGCCTCGACAATAGAGACCCGGTTATCGCGTCGGCGGGTGTGCCGAAGGGTTTGGGACTATGCTCGGCGGTTGCCGAAAGGGTCCCGACACGGCGTCCGATGTGTAAGTTCAAGCTTCCATAATAGCGTGGAGATCAGTTGATGATTTACCAAGGTAAAGCCATCACGGTTAAGCCTCTTGAGGGCGGCATCGTCGAGTTGAATTTCGATCTCAAGGGCGAGTCCGTCAACAAGTTCAACCGTCTCACCCTCAGTGAGTTGCGTGCGGCAGTCGATGCGATCAAGGCCGATGCATCGGTCAAGGGCGTGATCGTGACCAGCGGCAAGGACGTGTTCATCGTTGGTGCCGACATCACCGAGTTCGTTGACAACTTCCAGCTACCCGACGAGGAACTGATGGCGGGCAACCTCGAAGCCAACAAGATCTTCAGCGACTTCGAAGACCTGGACGTACCCACCGTTGCCGCGATCAACGGCATCGCCCTCGGCGGCGGCCTGGAGATGTGCCTGGCCGCGGACTTCCGCGTGATGAGCGCGACCGCCAAGGTCGGCCTGCCGGAAGTCAAGCTGGGCATCTACCCGGGCTTCGGCGGCACCGTCCGCCTGCCGCGCCTGATCGGCTGCGATAACGCCGTCGAGTGGATCGCCTCGGGCAAGGAAAACAAGGCCGAGGACGCCCTGAAGGTCGGCGCCGTCGACGCCGTGGTCGCTCCCGAGCAACTGCAGGCCGCTGCCCTCGACCTGGCCAAGCGCGCCGTCGCCGGCGAGCTGGACCACAAGGCACGGCGCCAGCCGAAGCTGGAAAAGCTGAAGCTGAATGCAATCGAGCAGATGATGGCCTTCGAAACCGCCAAGGGCTTCGTCGCCGGCCAGGCCGGTCCGAACTACCCGGCGCCGGTGGAAGCCATCAAGAGCATCCAGAAGGCCGCCAACTTCGGCCGCGACAAGGCGCTGGAAGTCGAAGCCGCCGGCTTCGTCAAGCTGGCCAAGACCTCGGTCGCGCAGAGTCTGATCGGCCTGTTCCTGAATGACCAGGAACTGAAGAAGAAAGCCAAGAAATACGACGAAGTCGCCAAGGACGTGAAACTGGCCGCCGTGCTCGGCGCCGGCATCATGGGCGGCGGCATCGCCTATCAGTCGGCGCTCAAGGGCACCCCGATCCTGATGAAGGATATCCGCGAAGAGGGTATCCAGATGGGCCTGAACGAGGCCGCCAAGCTGCTCGGCAAGCGCGTCGAGAAGGGTCGCCTGACCCCGGCGAAGATGGCCGAGGCGCTCAATGGCATCCGTCCGACCATGTCCTATGGCGACTTCGGCAACGTCGACATCGTCGTCGAAGCCGTCGTCGAGAACCCCAAGGTCAAGCAAGCCGTGCTCGCCGAAGTGGAAGGCGCGGTGAAGGAAGACGCGATCATCGCCTCCAACACCTCGACCATCTCCATCAGCCTGCTGGCCCAGGCGCTGAAGCGTCCGGAAAACTTCTGCGGCATGCATTTCTTCAACCCGGTGCACATGATGCCGCTGGTGGAAGTGATCCGTGGCGAGAAGACCGGTGAAACCGCCATCGCCACCACCGTCGCCTACGCCAAGAAGATGGGCAAGAGCCCGATCGTGGTCAACGATTGCCCCGGCTTCCTGGTCAACCGTGTGCTGTTCCCGTACTTCGGCGGCTTCGCCAAGCTGCTGAGCTTCGGCGTCGACTTCGTGCGCATCGACAAGGTGATGGAGAAGTTCGGCTGGCCCATGGGCCCGGCCTACCTGTCCGACGTGGTCGGCATCGACACCGGCCACCATGGCCGCGACGTCATGGCCGAGGGCTTCCCGGACCGCATGGCGGTCGAGGGCAAGACCGCCGTCGACGTGATGTACGAGGCCAACCGCCTGGGCCAGAAGAACGGCAAGGGCTTCTACGCCTACGAGACCGACAAGCGCGGCAAGCCGAAGAAGGTCACCGATCCGCAGGCCTACGAAGTGCTCAAGCCGATCGTGGTCGAGCAGCGCGAAGTGACCGACGAGGACATCGTCAACTTCATGATGATCCCGCTGTGCCTGGAAACCGTGCGTTGCCTGGAAGACGGCATCGTCGAGACCGCTGCCGAGGCCGATATGGGCCTGATCTACGGCATCGGCTTCCCGCCCTTCCGTGGTGGTGCTCTGCGCTACATCGATTCGATCGGTGTCGCCGAGTTCGTGGCCCTGGCCGACAAGTACGCCGAGCTGGGCGCGCTGTACCACCCGACCGCGAAGCTGCGTGAAATGGCCAAGAACGGTCAGAAATTCTTCGGTTAATCGCGGAACGACTAGAGCGAGAGTGAATTTATGAGCCTGAATCCGAGAGACGTCGTCATTGTCGACTTCGGCCGCACCCCGATGGGTCGTTCCAAGGGGGGCATGCACCGCAACACCCGCGCCGAGACCATGTCGGCGCACCTGATCAGCAAGCTGCTGGAGCGTAACCCGAAGGTCGACCCGGCCGAAGTGGAAGACGTGATCTGGGGCTGCGTCAACCAGACCCTGGAGCAGGGCTGGAACATCGCGCGCATGGCGTCGCTGATGACCCAGATCCCGCACACCAGCGCCGCGCAGACCGTCAGCCGCCTGTGCGGTTCGTCGATGAGCGCGCTGCACACCGCCGCCCAGGCGATCCAGACCGGCAATGGCGATGTATTCGTCATCGGCGGCGTGGAGCACATGGGCCACGTCGGCATGATGCATGGCGTCGACCCGAACCCGCACCTGTCCCTGTACGCCGCCAAGGCCTCGGGCATGATGGGCCTGACTGCGGAAATGCTCGGCAAGATGCACGGTATCAGCCGTGAGGCGCAGGACAAGTTCGGCGCGCGTTCGCACCAACTGGCCTGGAAGGCCACCCAGGAAGGCAAGTTCAAGGACGAGATCATCCCGATGGAAGGGTACGACGAGAACGGTTTCCTGAAAGTCTTCGACTTCGACGAGACCATTCGTCCGGAAACCACCGTCGAGACCCTGGCCGAGTTGAAGCCGGCGTTCAATCCGAAAGGCGGCACCGTGACCGCGGGGACCTCCTCGCAGATCACCGACGGTGCCTCCTGCATGATCGTGATGTCGGCCCAGCGCGCCCAGGACCTGGGCATCCAGCCGATGGCGGTGATCCGCTCCATGGCCGTGGCGGGTGTCGACCCGGCGATCATGGGCTACGGCCCGGTGCCGTCGACCAACAAGGCGCTCAAGCGTGCCGGCCTGACCATCGCCGACATCGATTTCGTCGAACTCAACGAAGCCTTCGCCGCCCAGGCCCTGCCTGTGCTGAAGGACCTCAAGCTGCTCGACAAGATGGACGAGAAGGTCAACCTCCACGGCGGCGCCATCGCCCTGGGTCACCCGTTCGGTTGCTCCGGTGCGCGCATTTCCGGCACCCTGTTGAACGTGATGAAGCAGAACGGCGGTACCCTTGGCGTGTCCACCATGTGCGTGGGCCTGGGACAGGGTATCACCACCGTCTTCGAGCGCATCTAAGCGTTCGTCGAAGGGGAAAGCCGGGGCCTCGTGCCCCGGCTTTCGTTTTTCAGTGTCAGTCGTTTCCGGCTGTATCGAGCGAATGACGCCCCGGGAGCGCGGGTTTGCCTATTGTGCGATCCGTGCCTATACCGGGCTGTTGTATGTCGGCATTGTGCCGTTGTTTTCCGATTTTCGAGACAAGGTAAGGAACATGGACCTGCAGGCTGGGCTCTATCGTCATTACAAGGGACAGAACTACCGGGTCCTGGGTGTCGCGCGGCATTCGGAGACGGAAGAGGCGCTGGTGATCTACCAGGCGCTGTACGGCGAATTCGGTCTCTGGGTGCGTCCGCTGGAGATGTTCACCGAGGCCGTGGAGGTCGATGGCGAGTGGGTGCCGCGCTTCGTCCTGGTGAGTCCCGAGGCCGATCCCC
Source organism: Pseudomonas sp. HMSC076A11 (assembly GCF_001810205.1). NCBI lineage: Bacteria > Pseudomonadati > Pseudomonadota > Gammaproteobacteria > Pseudomonadales > Pseudomonadaceae > Pseudomonas > Pseudomonas sp. HMSC076A11. Next base: position 164,186 of record NZ_KV800314.1, read on the forward strand.
TGGGCTTGCAGAAAGCTCCCGGCGGGGAAGACCGCGCTTGACCTTGGCTCGTTCGCCACTATATATAGCGGTGCCGCGCTAGTCGCTCCCTCCTTTATATTCATCTTTTCGACGCAGGAACCTTCCGATCCATGGGTAAATCGCTGGTCATCGTGGAATCCCCGGCCAAGGCCAAGACCATCAACAAGTACCTGGGCAGCCAGTACGTGGTGAAGTCGAGCATCGGCCACATCCGTGACCTGCCCACCAGTGGTTCGTCGAGTTCCAAGGAGCCGGCGGCCAAGGGCCGCAAGAGCGCCTCCGAGGCGCCGGCGCTGTCACCGAAGGAGAAGGCCAGGCGCCAACTGGTCTCGCGCATGGGGGTCGACCCCGAGCATGGCTGGAAGGCCAAGTACGAGATCCTGCCCGGCAAGGAAAAGGTCATCGACGAGCTACGCCGCCTGGCCAAGGACGCCGACACCGTCTATCTCGCGACCGACTTGGACCGCGAAGGGGAGGCCATCGCCTGGCACCTGCGGGAAGCCATCGGCGGCGACGAAAGCCGCTACAAGCGCGTGGTATTCAACGAAATCACCAAGAAGGCCATCCAGGAGGCCTTCTCCCAGCCCGGCGAGCTCGATATCAACCGGGTGAACGCCCAGCAGGCGCGGCGTTTCCTCGACCGCGTGGTCGGCTACATGGTCTCGCCGCTGCTCTGGCAGAAGATTGCCCGTGGGTTGTCCGCCGGCCGCGTGCAGTCGGTGGCGGTGAAGCTGGTGGTGGAGCGCGAACGCGAGATTCGCGCCTTCGTCCCGGAAGAGTACTGGGAAGTGCATGCCGACCTCGGTACCGCCAAGGGCGCCAACGTGCGCTTCGAGGTTACCCGTGAGAAGGGCGAGGCCTTCAAGCCGCTCAACGAAGCCCAGGCCATGGCGGCCCTGGAAAAGCTCAAGGCCTCGGCCTATAGCGTCGCCAAGCGCGAGGACCGGCCGACCTCCAGCCGACCCTCGGCGCCGTTCATCACTTCCACCCTGCAGCAGGCGGCGAGCAACCGCCTGGGCTTCGGGGTGAAGAAGACCATGATGATGGCCCAGCGTCTCTACGAGGCCGGCTACATCACCTACATGCGTACCGACTCGACCAACCTGTCGGCCGATGCCATTGGCATGGTCCGCGGTTTCATCGAGGACGAGTTCGGCCAGAAGTACCTGCCGGGCAAGGCCAACGTCTACTCGAGCAAGGAGGGCGCCCAGGAAGCGCACGAGGCGATCCGTCCTTCCGACGTCAACCTCAAGCCGACCCAGCTGTCCGGCATGGAGCGTGACGCCGAGCGCCTGTACGACCTGATCTGGCGCCAGTTCGTGGCGTGCCAGATGACCCCGGCCGAATACCTCTCGACCAGCGTGAGCGTCACCGCCGGCGATTTCGAGCTGCGCGCCAAGGGGCGCATCCTCAAGTTCGACGGTTATACCCGGGTACTGCCGCAGCAGAGCAAGCCGGGCGAGGACGACGTCCTGCCGGAAATGAAGGAAGGCGAGAACCTCAAGCTGATCAAGCTCGATCCGAGCCAGCACTTCACCAAGCCGCCGGCGCGCTACTCCGAAGCGAGCCTGGTCAAGGAACTGGAGAAGCGCGGTATCGGCCGCCCCTCGACCTACGCGGCGATCATCTCCACCATCCAGGAGCGCGGCTACGTAACCACCCACAACCGCCGCTTCTATGCGGAGAAGATGGGCGACATCGTCACCGATCGGCTCAACGAGAGCTTCGCCAACCTGATGGACTACGGTTTCACCGCCGGGATGGAGGAGCATCTCGACGACGTGGCCCAGGGCGAGCGCGACTGGAAGCACCTGCTCGACGAGTTCTACGGCGATTTCAAGAAGAAGCTCGAGGTGGCCGAAGTCAGCGAGAAGGGGATGCGCGCCAACCAGCCGACCCTGACCAACATTCCCTGCCGCGAGTGCGGCCGGCCGATGATGATTCGTACCGCCTCCACCGGCGTGTTCCTCGGCTGCTCGGGCTACAGCCTGCCGCCGAAGGAACGTTGCAAGGCGACCGTCAACCTGATTCCCGGCGACGAGATCGCCGCGGACGACGAGGGCGAGTCCGAGTCGCGGGTGTTGCGTGGCAAGCATCGCTGCCCGATCTGCAGTACCGCGATGGACGCCTACCTGCTGGACGAGAAACACAAGCTGCATATCTGCGGCAACAACCCCGACTGTCCGGGCTACGAGATCGAGGAAGGCCAGTACCGGATCAAGGGCTACGAAGGGCCGAGCCTGGAATGCGACAAGTGTGGCAGCGAGATGCAGTTGAAAACCGGCCGTTTCGGCAAGTTCTTCGGTTGCACCAATCCGACCTGCAAGAACACCCGCAAGCTGCTGAAGAATGGCGAGGCGGCGCCGCCGAAGATGGACGCCATCCGCATGCCTGAATTGAAGTGCGAGAAGGTGGACGATATCTACGTGCTGCGCGACGGCGCTTCGGGCATGTTCCTGGCCGCCAGCCAGTTCCCGAAGAACCGCGAGACCCGCGCGCCGTTGGTGAGCGAGATCATCCCGCACAAGGCCGAGCTGGATCCCAAGTACCATTACCTCTGCGACGCCCCGCAGAAAGACCCGGACGGCCGTCCCGCGGTGATCCGTTTCAGCCGCAAGACCAAGGAGCAATACGTGCAGTCCGAGGTCGATGGCAAGCCCACCGGCTGGCGCGCCTTCTACGATGGCGGCAAGTGGAAGGTCGAAGACAAGCGCTGATGGATGGCGCGCCCGCTTGCATGGGGCGCGCTTATACTGCGCGAAGGCCGGGCGCTGACCTGGCCTGCGCTCCGCATTCCTTCCAGTTTTAATCGGGAGTACCGGCATGGCCCAAGAGCTTTATACCCGCACCAACCAGAAGCTGTATTTCGCCGGGTTGGCTCTGGAGGCCTGGAAGCGAGCCGATGCCGAGCGGGCGATGAATGCCCAGGCGATCATCCAGGGGGAGCGCGAGTCGGCGCTGTTCCACCTTTATGGCGCAGTGCTCGGTGTATGCCATGAGATCGCCGGTTACTACCGTCTGCCGCAGGCTGCCGCTCCTCGCGTGGATGCATTGCTGAATGCCGAAGTGCTGGCGGCCGCGCCCAGCCCCGAGCTAGCTGAACTGGTGGAGTTGGCGTCGCAGCCGGAAACCTGGCTGGGCCAGTTGCTGGGCGCCTACTCCGAGCTGTTCCTGCCGCCGCGACCGACCAAGGCAGCGAAGATCGACCCCAGCACACCGTTGATCGTTGCCGTGAGTATCGACGAAGAAGCCCCCTTGCTTTCTCGCGAAACCCTCGAGGAATGGCGGCAGTCGCTGAAGCAATTGGTCCTGCGTTTTCGCGAGAGCCTGACGGAGCTGTAACGCCGTCGTCATTCGCCGATCAGCGGTAGGACATTTTCCTACCGTTCCACTCGGTTGATTTGCCAGCAAAAAAATTTAGAGGATGCCGTCCGGGCGCTCTGGAACCGCCGTTACAGGCGCGAGAGGGGAACCGGAAGGCGGATGCGGGCTAGGGATGCACTGGATGGGCTGTTACAATGTCGCGTCTTCGTAGAGAGCGTCTGTCATGCCAACATCCTTCCTTGAAATCGTAGAAATGCCCGACGGGCGCATCGTGCTGCGTCGCGCCGATGACGAGGAGGCGTTGGTGACCCTGGAGTTCTCCGGGGACGCGAAGAATTTCCTGCAAGGCCAGCATGTCGAAGTGGCCAAGGCCATGTTCAATGTCGGCGTGCAAATGGCCGGTCGTCTTGCCGAGGGCGAGATGGAACACGACGAAGGCCCCCGCGTCCTGCACTGAACGCTGTCCCCCGCCGTTTTTTCAACCCAGACGAATATTCAGGCTCTGTGCTTGGCCCAGTTGGGCGGCGCGGGACAGTTGCTTGCGCGCCGCCCGGCTCAGCGGTTCCAGCCAACTGACCACGGTGTGGCTGCGGCCCAGGCGCAAGGCCTCGCAACTGAGCGCCAGGGCAGCGGCGTTGTCCTTCGCCTGCAGTAGCAGGATGCGCTCGCGGTTCAGGCCGGCGCGGCGCAGCCATTCATGGGTCAGGCTCGCCGGCGGAGCGATCAGGGTCAGCCAGCGGGCATCCTGTTCCTCGCTGAGCTCGCGGAGAATCGGTGCGAGCAGGGTCAGGCAGTGCCCCGGCAGGCCGCTGAGCGAAAGTTCGCTAAAGGCAGCGGGTTCCTCGATGGAGGCGCTGGAAGGGCTGTCGATGACATCGTCGAGCAAGGGTGCGCCGTTGCTGGCCCAGAACGCTTCCTGGAACAGTGGCAACTGGGCGCTGGGCAGCGAGTGGGAGGTCTGCATGGTATCTCCTGTCAGCGCCGGATCACGCCGACGCTCAAGCCTTCGATGATCAGTTCCTGCTCCTTCAGATCGACTTCGATCGGAGCGAACTCAGGGTTTTCCGCCAGCAGCCAGACCTTGCTGCCTTCGCGCTTGAAGCGTTTCACCGTGACCTCCTCGCCGATCCGCGCGACCACCACCTGGCCGTTGCGCGCTTCGCGGGTGACGTGGACGGCCAGCAGGTCGCCGTCGAGGATGCCGATGTCCTTCATGCTCATGCCGCGCACGCGCAACAGGTAGTCGGCGCGAGGATTGAAGAAGGCGGGATTGATACGGCAGGATTCCTCGATGTTCTGTTCGGCGAGGATCGGTGCGCCGGCGGCGACCCGTCCGATCACCGGCAGGCCCTCATCGTCGTTGGCGGCATGCGGTTCGAAGCCGGGAATGCGGATGCCGCGAGAGGCGCCCGGAGTCATTTCGATGGCGCCCTTGCGTGCCAGCGCCTTGAGGTGCTCCTCGGCGGCGTTCGGCGACTTGAAGCCGAGTTCCTGGGCGATTTCCGCCCGGGTCGGCGGAAAGCCGTGGTCTTCCAGGCAGCGCTTGATGAAGGAGAGGATCTCGGCTTGGCGGGGCGTCAGCTTCTGCATGTCGTCGCTCTGTGTTTTTATCCAGTGACTGGGATTATATACAGTGAGCGGGGCGTGGCAATGATTTTCCGCATGACATTTCGTCCTGCGTCACGATGAAGTTGGCCAGTGTCTTGCTTCCGTTTTTCGGGACTTCTCTGTAATTTTCCTGACTGGTGCGTCATCTGCCGCTTGACAAGGGATGTGGCTGAAACGTATGTTTCAAACAAGTGTTTGTCAGGCGGAGAAACCATGGCCCAGTCGGAAACCGTCGAACGCATTCTCGATGCGGCGGAACAGCTGTTCGCGGAAAAAGGCTTCGCCGAAACCTCGTTGCGTCTGATCACCAGCAAGGCCGGGGTCAACCTGGCGGCGGTGAATTATCACTTCGGTTCGAAGAAGGCGCTGATCCAGGCGGTGTTCTCGCGCTTCCTCGGGCCATTCTGCGCCAGCCTGGAAAAGGAGCTGGATCGTCGCCAGGCCAAGCCCGAGGCCCAGCACGCCACCCTGGAGGACCTCCTGCACCTGCTGGTGTCCCAGGCGATGGCGGTGAAGCCGCGCAGCGGCAACGACCTGTCGATCTTCATGCGCTTGCTCGGCCTGGCCTTCAGCCAGAGCCAGGGGCACCTGCGCAAGTACCTGGAGGAGGTCTACGGCAAGGTCTTCCGGCGCTACATGCTGCTGGTCAACGAGGCTGCGCCGAAGCTGCCGCCCATCGAGCTGTTCTGGCGCGTGCACTTCATGCTCGGCGCGGCCGCCTTCAGCATGTCGGGGATCAAGGCCCTGCGGGCGATGGCGGAAACCGATTTCGGCGTGAACACTTCCACCGAGCAGGTGATGCACCTGATGGTGCCGTTCTTCGCTGCCGGCATGCGCGCCGAGAGCGGCATCGACGATCCGCTGCTGGCCGGGGCGCAACTGCGCCCGCGGAACAAGACGCCCGCCAAGGCCTGATCGCAGACGGCGCCCCAGGGCGCCGTTTTCCTTTCTCCTTTCTCCTTTCTCTGTGCTCCGGGCGGAACTCCATGCGCCGGGCCGGCTCCATTGGCAGGCGCGCGGTACCGCCCCGGGACTTAAGTCTTTCTGCCGGGTGCAGTACAGTGTGCGCTGTCTGAGGCCCGTGACGGCGGGCTTCGCTGATTTCCAGGCCATAGGACTTTTCATGCAAGGCTCTCTGATGCTCGACATCGGCGGCACCTGGCTGACCGCCGAGGACCGCCAAATCCTGCGCCACCCCGAGGTGGGCGGGCTGATCATCTTCGCTCGCAACATCGAGCATCCTGCCCAGGTTCGCGAACTGTGTGCGGCCATTCGCGCCATCCGTCCCGACCTGTTGCTGGCCGTCGACCAGGAAGGAGGGCGCGTGCAGCGCCTGCGCCAGGGCTTCGTGCGCCTGCCGGCGATGCGCGCGATTGCCGACAACCCCAATGCCGAAGAGCTGGCCGAGCATTGTGGCTGGCTGATGGCGACCGAGGTGCAGGCGGTCGGCCTCGACCTGAGTTTCGCGCCGGTGCTGGATCTCGATCACCAGCGCAGCGCCGTGGTCGGTAGCCGCGCCTTCGAGGGCGACCCGGAGCGTGCCGCGCTGCTTGCCGGTGCTTTCATTCGCGGCATGCATGCCGCCGGGATGGCCGCCACCGGCAAGCATTTTCCCGGTCACGGCTGGGCCGAGGCCGATTCCCATGTGGCGATTCCCGAAGACGCGCGCAGTCTCGAGGAAATCCGGCGCAGCGACCTGGTTCCGTTCGCCCGCCTGGCCGGACAGCTCGACGCGCTGATGCCGGCCCATGTCATCTATCCGCAGGTCGACCCGCAGCCCGCCGGCTTTTCCCGGCGCTGGTTGCAGGAGATCCTGCGCGGCGAGCTGAAGTTCGACGGGGTGATATTCAGCGACGACCTGTCGATGGCCGGCGCCCATGTGGTCGGCGACGCCGCCAGCCGCATCGAGGCCGCCCTGGCCGCGGGCTGCGACATGGGCCTGGTGTGCAACGACCGGGCTTCCGCCGAGCTGGCCCTGGCTGCCCTGCAACGCCTGAAGGTGACCCCGCCGTCGCGTCTGCAACGCATGCGTGGCAAGGGCTACGCGAATACCGACTATCGCCAGCAGCCGCGCTGGCTGGAAGCACTGTCCGCGTTGCGCGCCGCGCAACTGATTGATTGAGGGAGCTGTCGATGAGTGTCTACGCGATTATCGGAGGAACCGGCCTGACCCAGCTGGAAGGGCTGACGCTGAGCGAGTCCCTGCCGATCGAAACGCCGTATGGCGCGCCGTCCGCGCCGCTCCAGCGTGGCCGCTACGCCGGGCGCGAGGTGCTGTTCCTGGCACGTCACGGTCATCCGCACCGCTTCCCGCCGCACCAAGTGAACTACCGGGCCAATCTCTGGGCGCTGAAGCAGGCGGGTGCCGAGGCGGTGATCGCGGTCAACGCGGTGGGTGGCATCCATGCGGCGATGGGAACGGGGCACCTGTGCGTGCCGCACCAGTTGATCGACTACACCTCGGGACGCGAGCACACCTATTTCGCCGGCGATATCGAGCATGTCACCCATATCGACTTCAGCCACCCCTATGACGAGCCGTTGCGCCAGCGCCTGATCGAGGCGTTGCGTGCGTTGGGGCTGGCGCACAGCAGCCATGGGGTCTACGCCTGCACCCAAGGGCCGCGCCTGGAAACGGTGGCGGAAATCGCCCGGTTGGAGCGGGACGGCAACGATATCGTCGGCATGACCGGCATGCCCGAGGCGGCACTGGCCCGCGAGCTGGACCTGCCCTACGCCTGCCTGGCGCTGGTGGTCAATCCCGCGGCGGGCAAGTCGGCGGGGATCATCACCATGGCCGAAATCGAACAGGCGTTGCACGATGGCATCGGCAAGGTGCGCGAGGTGTTGGCGCGGGTCCTGGCCGGCTAGGCGGCCATCGCAACGAAAAAAAGGCCGCTATTGCGGCCTTTTTCGCTATTGCGCAGGAGGTGCGGCGTCGAAGCCGCCTTCGACGGGGGGCGCGTCCGCCGGTGCCTGCTGTTCTTCCATTTCCATGGGATTGGGGGCGGCGGGACGGGCGCCGACCGGCACCACTTTGATCAGGATGCCCAGGCTCGGATGGTCGAGATAGGTCAGTTCGCCATTCTTCAGCCGCGTGCCCTGCCTGATGTGCTGGCTGCCGGCGAGGAAACCGTCGTCGCCGAAGCGATTGACCCAGAAATCGGCCTCCATGTCGACGAAGCGCACCTGGCTGAGGGTCAGCGTACCTTCCACCGGGAAATGATGATCCTGTTCCTGGCCTTCGCTGAGGGCGATCTTCACCGGGGTCTCGCCGATGTCCTGGCGCCAGGCCTTGTGCAGCAGCACGGTGTAGCCGTTGTCCTGGCTGAGCTTGGCGAGCTGGTTGTCGAGCGCGGTGGCGCGCAGGGCGTCGCTGGCCAGCGGCTGTGCGCCGGTGGTCCAGTCGTCCGGGGCCGGCTGGCTGGACGGCACGGCATCGCCGGCCTGGCGGAACACCACCAGTTCCACCTGGTAGGGACCGCCGGCGAATGCCGCGGGGGCGGCCAGTGAGAGCAGCAGGGCAAGGCAACGGAACAAGCGCATAGGCTAATCCTTAGGTGGTTTGCGGTGTCAGGCGCTCGAACAGCGCCTCCAGGGTATTGAAGCGTTCTTCCGGTCGTTCCATGGGCACCTGGAAGCGGAACAGGGTTGCGCCTTCGAACTTGTAGCGGTTCGGTTGGCCCTGGATCAGCTTGATCAATACCAGCGGGTCGACCTGGGTATCGGCGGCGAATTCTATACGACCACCCTGCGGTCCGGCATCGACCTTGAGTATTCCAAGTTTTTCCGCCTGCAGTTTCAGAAGGGTCAGGCGCATCAGGTTCTTCGCCGGATCGGGCAGGAGCCCGAAGCGGTCGATCATCTCCACCTGCAACTCGCGCAAACCTTCCTCGTCAGGGGCGTTGGCGATGCGCTTGTAGAGGATCAGCCGGGCATGCACGTCGGGCAGGTAATCCTCGGGGATCAGCGCAGGCACCCGCAGGTTGACCTCCGGCCCGCCGCCCAGTGGCTGCTCGAGGTTCGGTTGCTCGCCCTTGCGGATGGCCTTCACCGCCCGTTCGAGCATTTCCATGTAGAGGGTGAAGCCGACCGCCTGGATCTGCCCGCTCTGGCCGTCGCCGAGCAACTCGCCGGCGCCGCGGATCTCCAGGTCGTGGGTGGCGAGGACGAAGCCGGCGCCCAGGTCCTGGGCGTTGGCGATGGCTTCCAGGCGTTTCTCGGCGTCCGGGGTCATCTGACGGCGCGGCGGTGTCAGCAGGTAGGCGTAGGCCTGGTGGTGGCTGCGACCGACGCGGCCGCGCAACTGGTGCAACTGGGCCAGGCCGAACTTGTCGGCGCGCTCGATGAGGATGGTGTTGGCGCTGGGCACGTCGATGCCGGTCTCGATGATGGTCGAGGCCACCAGCACGTTGAAGCGCTTGTGGTAGAAGTCGCTCATCACCTGTTCCAGCTCGCGCTCGTGCATCTGTCCGTGGCCGATGCCGATGCGCGCCTCCGGGACCAGTTCGGCGAGGTCGCGGGCGCACTTCTCGATGGTCTTCACTTCGTTGTGCAGGTAGTACACCTGGCCGCCGCGCAGCAGTTCGCGGAGCAGCGCTTCCTTGATTACCGCGTTCTGCTGCTCCATGACGAAGGTGCGCACCGACAGGCGGCGCGCCGGCGGCGTGGCGATGATGGACAGGTCGCGCATGCCGGAGACGGCCATGTTCAGGGTCCGCGGGATCGGCGTGGCGGTGAGGGTGAGGATGTCCACTTCGCTGCGCAGGGCCTTGAGCTGCTCCTTCTGGCGCACCCCGAAGCGGTGTTCCTCGTCGATCACGACCAACCCCAGGTTGGCGAACTTCACGTCTTCCTGGAGCAGCTTGTGGGTCCCGATGAGGATGTCGATCTTGCCTTCGGCCAGTAGCCGCGCAGCGTTCTCGACTTCCTTGGCGCTCTTGAAGCGGCTCATCACCTCGACGCTCACCGGCCAGTCGGCGAAGCGGTCGCGGAAGCTGTTGTAGTGCTGCTGGGCGAGCAGGGTGGTGGGCACCAGCACCGCCACCTGCTTGCCGCTATGCACGGCGACGAACGCCGCGCGCATCGCCACTTCGGTCTTGCCGAAGCCGACGTCGCCGCAGACCAGGCGGTCCATTGGCCTGGGCGCGAGCATATCGGCGACCACCGCCTCGATGGCGCTTTGCTGGTCCGGCGTCTCCTCGAACGGGAAGCCGGCCGAGAAGGTCGCGTAGTCGGCCTGCGGATCCTTGAACGCGAAGCCTTCGCGGGCGGCGCGGCGGGCGTAGATGTCGAGCAGCTCGGCGGCGACGTCGCGGACCTGCTCGGCGGCCTTGCGCTTGGCCTTCTGCCAGGTTTCCGAGCCGAGCCGGTGCAACGGCGCCAGGGCGTCGTCGGCGCCGGTGTAGCGGGCGATCAGGTGCAGGTTGGCGACCGGCACGTAGAGCTTGGCGTCCTCGGCGTATTGCAGCATGAGGAATTCCGCCTGCTGGTTGTCCACCTCGAGGGTGATCAGGCCCAGGTAGCGGCCGACGCCATGGTCGATGTGCACCACCGGCGCGCCTTCGCGCAGTTCGGTGAGGTTCTTGATCACCGCGTCGCCGCCGTCTCGGGTCTTTTCCCGGCGCCGGCGCTGCATGACGCGCTGGCCGAACAGCGGGCTTTCGGCGACCAGGGCGAGTGCCGGATGGTCCAGCAGCAGGCCCTCGTCCAGCGGCGCGATGCTGATCGCCAGGCGTGCCTGGCTGGCGAGGAAGGCCGGCCAGCCGTCGACTTCCTCGGGGCGCAGCTTCAGTCGGGCCAGCAGCTCCAGCAGAACTTCCCGGCGTCCGGGCGATTCGGCGCAGAACAGTACGCGGCCGGGGAACTCCTCGATGAACCGGCGCAGCGCGGCCAGCGGCTCGGCGGCCTTGGCTTCGATCGCCAGGTTCGGCAGCGGCAGGGCCGGGAAGCGCTCGCGCCCGACGCCCGGCTCGACGTCCTCCTGGCTGGCGACCACCCGTGGCCAGTTCTTCAGCCGGGCGAAGCAGTCTTCCACCGGAAGGAACACTTCCGCCGGCGGCAGCAATGGCCGTTCCGGATCGACCCGGCGGTCCTCGTAGCGGCTGCGTACGTCATTCCAGAACTGCTCGGCGGCCTGTTCGATGCCGGGCAGGGAGAACACCTGGGTGTCTTGCGGCAGG
>NZ_KV800314.1:175420-244324 GCF_001810205.1 Pseudomonas sp. HMSC076A11
AGTCGAAGAGGGTCGCGGTTTCCTCGAAGAACAGCGGCAGGTAGTACTCGATTCCCGAGGGTGTCAAACCGCTGGCGAGGTCCTGGTAGATCGGGCAGCGCCGGTAGTCGACGTCGAAGCGCTCGCGGAAGCGGCCGCGGAAACCGGTGACCGCTTCCTTGTTCAGGGGGAATTCGCGTGCCGGCAGCAGGCGGATCGACTCGACCTTGTCGATGGAGCGCTGGGTCTCCGGGTCGAAGGTGCGCAGGGTCTCGATCTCGTCGTCGAACAGGTCGATACGGAAGGGCAACTCGCTGCCCATCGGGAACAGGTCGATCAGTGCGCCGCGGACGGCGAATTCGCCGTGCTCGTAGACCGTGTCGACGCAGCGGTAGCCGGCGCCTTCCAGGCGCAGGCGCATCCGCTCGACATCGAGTTTCTGGCCGACGTCGAGGACCAGGCTGCTGCCGAGCAGGAAGCGGGTCGGCGCCAGGCGGTGCAGGGCGGTGGAGATCGGCACCACCAGCACGCCGTGCTTGAGCTGCGGCAACTGGTAGAGGGCGGCGATGCGCTGGGAAATGATGTCCTGGTGCGGCGAAAAGACGTCGTAGGGCAGGGTTTCCCAATCGGGGAAATGCAATACCGGCAGGTCGGGGGCGAAGAACCGCAGTTCCTGTTCCAGGCGTTCGGCATTCTGGCTGTCGGCGGTCAGCAGCAAGGTGAAGCGCTTGGCGGAACTGGCGGCCTCGGCGACAGCCAGGCTCAGCGCGGCACCGGGGAGGTTGCCCCAGTGTTGCTTGCCGGCGCTGGCCGGCAGGCTGGGAAGACGCAGTACGGACACGGGCAAGCTGGGCTCCGGTCGGGAATTTGACCCGCCGGATTGTAACTTTCCCGACTGCTGGATGTCAGTCTTCCGACTGCTGCAGATTGCCGAGCCTGGCCGGCGCGGTCATAATGTAGCCCCTTTTTTCATCCCCTACATGTGGAAGGTATTGCCCGTGACTCAGAAGCCCGACCAGTGTCTCGGTGAATGGATCGATCGTGAAGCCATCGCGGAAGCCATGATCCCGCTGATTGGCCAGCTCTACCGCAATAACAATGTGGTGACCTCGATCCATGGCCGTGGTCTGATCAACCGCTCGGTGATCGCGATCATGAAGGCGCATCGTTTCGCCCGTCATCGCATGGCTGATGACGCCGAGCTGTCGGTTCACGAGACGTTCCCGATCCTCAAGGCGATGAGCGAGCTCAAGCTGGGCGCCGCTTCCGTCGATCTGGGCAAGATGGTCGCCAAGTTCAAGGCAGAAGGTAACGGCCGCAGCATCGAGGACTTCGTCAAGGCCGAGCTGGCCGAGGTGGTCGGCAAGCAGAACGGCGATGCCCGCGAAGGCACCGACGTCGTGCTCTACGGCTTCGGCCGCATCGGCCGCCTGCTGGCGCGCATCCTGATCGAGAAGACCGGCGGCGGCGACGGCCTGCGCCTGCGCGCGATCGTCGTGCGCAAGGGTGCCGAGAACGACCTGGTCAAGCGGGCCAGCCTGCTGCGTCGGGACTCGGTGCACGGTCCGTTCGACGGCACCATCACCATCGACGAAGAAAACAACACGCTGACCGCCAACGGCAACCTGATCCAGGTGATCTACTCCAACGATCCGGCGTCGATCGACTACACCCAGTACGGCATCAAGAACGCCCTGCTGGTCGACAACACCGGCAAGTGGCGCGACGCCGAAGGCCTCGGCCAGCACCTGAAGTGCCCGGGGATCGATCGCGTGGTCCTTACCGCTCCGGGCAAGGGTGCGCTGAAGAACATCGTGCACGGTATCAACCACACCGACATCGGCGCCGACGACAAGATCATCTCGGCCGCCTCCTGCACCACCAACGCCATCGTGCCGGTGCTGAAGGCCGTCAACGACCAGTACGGCATCGTCAACGGTCACGTCGAGACCGTTCACTCGTACACCAACGACCAGAACCTGATCGACAACTTCCACAAGGGCAGTCGTCGTGGCCGCAGCGCGCCGCTGAACATGGTGATCACCGAGACCGGTGCCGCCACCGCCGCGGCCAAGGCCCTGCCGGTGCTGAAAGGCAAGCTGACCGGCAATGCGATCCGTGTGCCGACGCCGAACGTGTCCATGGCGATCCTCAACCTGAACCTGGAAAAGGCCACCACCCGCGAAGAGATCAACGAGTACCTGCGCCAGATGGCCATGCACTCGGACCTGCAGAAGCAGATCGACTTCGTCAGCTCCCAGGAAGTGGTTTCCACCGACTTCGTCGGTTCGCGCCATGCCGGCGTGGTGGACGCCGAGGCGACCATCTGCAACGACAACCGTGTCGTCCTGTACGTGTGGTACGACAACGAGTTCGGCTACAGCTGCCAGGTAGTGCGCGTGATGGAAGACATGGCTGGGGTCAACCCGCCGGCCTTCCCGCGTTGATGCGCAAGGCGTAGAGGAAAACGGGAGCTCTCGGGCTCCCGTTTTTCATTTCTGTGGATAACCAGAACAAGAAACTACTCACTTCGATTTAGGGTTTTTCAATGGATGGTCAACATCTGCACCAGGGCGAGCTGAAGCGTGGCCTGAAGAATCGCCACATCCAGTTGATCGCGCTGGGCGGGGCGATCGGCACCGGGCTGTTCCTCGGCTCGGCGGGCGTCATCAAGACGGCCGGCCCGTCGATGATCCTCGGTTACGCCATTGGCGGCTTCATCGCCTTCCTGATCATGCGCCAGCTCGGCGAGATGATCGTCGAGGAGCCGGTGGCCGGCTCCTTCAGTCACTTCGCACACAAGTACTGGGGCGGATTCGCCGGTTTCCTTTCCGGCTGGAACTACTGGGTGCTGTACATCCTGGTGGGCATGTCGGAGCTGACCGCGGTGGGCAAGTACATCCAGTATTGGTGGCCGGACGTGCCGACCTGGGCGACGGCGGCGGCGTTCTTCGTGCTGATCAACGCGATCAACCTGGCCAACGTGAAAGCCTTCGGCGAGACCGAGTTCTGGTTCGCGATCATCAAGGTAGCGGCGATCGTCGGCATGATCCTGCTCGGTATCTACCTGCTGGTCGGCGGCGGTGGCGGACCGCAAGCCTCGGTGAGCAACCTGTGGGACCGCGGCGGCTTCTTCCCCAACGGTCTCAGCGGCCTGGTGATGACCCTGGCGATCATCATGTTCTCCTTCGGGGGGCTGGAGTTGGTGGGTATCACCGCAGCCGAGGCGTCCGAGCCGCGGAAGGTGATCCCGAAGGCGATCAACCAGGTGATCTACCGGATCCTGATCTTCTATATCGGCGCCCTGGCGGTGCTGCTCTCGCTGTATCCATGGGACCAGTTGGTGGAGACCATCAACGCTTCCGGCGACGACTACAGCGGCAGCCCGTTCGTGCAGATCTTCTCGTTGATCGGCAGCGGCACCGCGGCCAACATCCTCAACTTCGTAGTACTCACCGCGGCATTGTCGGTCTACAACAGCGGCGTCTACTGCAACAGCCGGATGCTCTACGGCCTGGCCGCCCAGGGTGACGCGCCGAAGGTGCTGATGTCGGTGGACCGCCGGGGCGTGCCGGTGCTGTCGATCCTGGTCTCGGCGCTGATCACCTTCCTCTGCGTGATCGTCAACTACGTATTGCCGCACAAGGCGCTGGAGCTGCTGATGTCGCTGGTGGTGGCGGCGCTGGTGATCAACTGGGCGATGATCAGCCTGTCGCACCTGAAGTTCCGCGCGGCGATGAAGCGCCAGGGCGTGGACACCTTCTTCAAGGCGCTCTGGTCGCCGTTCAGCAACTACCTGTGCCTGGCCTTCGTGGTGTTCATCCTTGGCATCATGCTGATGATCCCCGGGATCAACATCTCGGTGTACGCCATTCCATTCTGGCTGCTGCTGATGTGGTTGTGCTACCGGGTCAAGCTGTCGCTGGCGGAAAGGCGCGGGCTCGGCCAGCAGGCCTGAGCCTGCGGGTGGCGCAGGACGGGAGCTTCGGCTCCCGTTTTTCATTTCGCACGGGCATGTTTTTCTGTCGTTTTCTGTTACGCGTTTCAAGACCCGGTGTGCGGCTTGGGTGGCTCCCGGGGAGGTGGCTCTTTATAATCCCGTGGTTACCTTGCGGGGCCATTCATCAATCGTGCCAATTCAGTACGTTGCGCGCGATGATGGTCATTTTCTGACTTGGGCCTCGTCTTTTTTGTCCACGACCACTAGGCACTAGACATGATCAAGATAAAACGTGGCCTGGACCTGCCCATCAGCGGCGCCCCCGAACAGCGCATCGAGGCAGCACACCCGGTACGCAGCGTGGCGTTGATCGGTTTCGACTACCACGGCATGAAGCCGACCATGGCGGTGCAGGTAGGCGACCGGGTGAAGCTGGGGCAGGCGCTGTTCACCGACAAGAAGAATCCCTCCGTCAGCTATACCGCACCCGGCGCCGGTGTGGTCAGTGCCATCCATCGTGGCGAGAAGCGCGTCCTGCAATCGGTGGTCATCGATCTCGACGGCGACGAGCAACTGGAGTTCGCCCGTTATCCCGCTGACAAACTCGCCACGCTGAGCGCCGAGCAGGTTCGCGACAACCTGTTGCAGTCGGGCCTGTGGACCGCGCTGCGGACCCGGCCGTTCAGCAAGGTGCCCGATCCCGAGTCCAGCCCCAGTTCGATTTTCGTCACTGCCATCGATACCCAGCCGCTGGCCGCCGATCCGCAGGTGGTTATCGCGGAGCAGGGCGAGGCCTTCCAGGCCGGGCTGACGGTGCTCGGGCGCCTGGCCCGGGTGTTCCTGTGCAAGGCGGAAGGCGTTTCGCTACCCGGCGAGGCGCTCTCCGGCGTGACCGCGCAAGCATTCTCCGGTCCGCATCCGGCGGGCCTGCCCGGCACCCATATCCACTTCCTTGACCCGGTGGGTGCCGGCAAGAGCGTGTGGAACCTGAACTACCAGGACGTGATCGCCATCGGCAAGCTGTTCACGACCGGGCAATTGTGGACCGAGCGGGTGATCGCCCTGGCCGGTCCGGTGGTGGAAAAGCCACGTCTGGTGCGCACCCGCTTGGGCGCCAACCTCGACGAACTGGCCGCCGGCCAGTTGCAGCCGGGCAACAACCGGCTGATCTCCGGCTCCGTGCTGGGCGGTCGCACCGCCCATGGCGCCTACGCCTACCTGGGGCGCTACCACCTGCAGTTGTCCTGTCTCAAGGAGGGCGACCAGCGCGAGTTCCTCCACTACCTGCGCGCCGGGGTGGAAAAGCATTCGCTGCTCAACGTGTTCGTCTCCAGGCTGCTCGGCGGCAAGCGCTTCGCCTTCACCACCAGCACCAACGGCAGCCCACGGGCGATGGTGCCGGTAGGTAACTACGAGGCGGTGATGCCGCTGGATATCCTGCCGACTCAACTGCTGCGCTACCTGATCGTCGGCGACACGGAAATGGCCCAGAAGCTCGGCGCCCTGGAACTCGACGAAGAGGACCTGGCGCTGTGCAGCTACGTCTGCGCCGGCAAGTACGAATACGGCCCGATTCTGCGGGACAACCTGGCACGCATCGAGCAGGAGGGCTGAGCCATGGGTTTGCGTAACCTGCTCGACAAGGTCGAGCATCATTTCGAGAAGGGCGGGCGCTACGAGAAGTGGTACCCGCTGTACGAAGCCGTGGACACCTTCCTCTATCGTCCCGGCAGCGTCACCCGCACCACTGCACACGTGCGCGACGGCATCGACCTGAAGCGCATGATGATCATCGTCTGGCTTTGCACCTTCCCGGCGATGTTCTTCGGCATGTACAACGTCGGCCACCAGGCCAACCTGATCTTCGCCCAGAGCCCCGACCTGTTGAGCGCCCAGGATGGCTGGCGCTTCGCCCTGATCGGCGCGCTGGCCGGGTTCGACCCGAACAGCCTGTGGGATTGCCTGGTCCAGGGCGCCGCGTACTTCCTGCCGGTGTACCTGACCACCTTCATCGTCGGCGGTTTCTGGGAGGTGCTGTTCGCCAGCATCCGCCGCCACGAGGTCAACGAAGGCTTCTTCGTCACCTCGGTGCTGTTCGCCCTGACCCTGCCGCCGTCCGTCCCGCTGTGGCAGGTAGCCCTGGGGATCAGCTTCGGCGTGGTGCTGGGCAAGGAAGTGTTCGGCGGCACCGGGAAGAACTTCCTCAATCCGGCACTGGTCGGCCGGGCCTTCCTGTTCTTCGCCTACCCGGCGCAGATGTCCGGCGACGCGGTATGGACCTCGGTGGACGGCTTCGCCGGCGCCACCTCGCTGAGCCTGGCCGCCGCCGGCGGGGTGGACAACATCCTCGGCCACGGCCTGACCTGGATGGATGCCTTCCTCGGCCACATGCAGGGTTCGATGGGCGAGACCAGCACCCTGGCGATCTTCATCGGCGGCGCCGTGCTGCTGCTGACCCGCATCGCCTCCTGGCGCATCGTCGCTGGGGTGATGCTGGGGATGGTCGCCATGAGCTACCTGTTCAACGCCATCGGCTCGGCCAGCAACCCGATGTTCGCCATGCCCTGGTATTGGCACCTGGTCACCGGCGGCTTCGCCTTCGGCATGATCTTCATGGCCACCGACCCGGTCTCGGCGTCCATGACCGATACCGGCAAGTGGCTGTTCGGCGCCCTGATCGGAGTGATGGTCATGCTGATCCGGGTGGTCAACCCGGCGTTCCCGGAAGGCATGATGCTGGCGATCCTGTTCGCCAACCTGTTCGCACCGCTGATCGACCATTTCGTCGTTCAGGCCAACATCAAGCGGAGGCTGGCGCGCAATGGCTAATCAAGAATCCACCACCCGCACACTGCTGGTAGCCCTGGTGGTGTGCCTGGTCAGCTCGGTGTTCGTCGCCGGCGCGGCGGTGGCGCTGAAGCCGACCCAGGCGGAAAACCGCCTGCTCGACAAGCAGCGCAGCATCCTCGCCATCGCCGGTCTCGGCGAGCCGGGCATGTCCGGCAAAGAGGTCAAGGCGCTGTTCGACAGTCGCATCACCGCCAAGGTGGTCGACCTGCAGAGCGGCACCTTCAGCGATGCCCAGGACCCGCTCGGCTACGACCCGCTGAAAGCGGCCAAGGACCCGGCCCTGTCGGATGCGCTGCCCGCCGCCGAGGACATCGCCTCGATCAAGCGCCGCGAGCGCTATACCACGGTCTACCTGGTGGAGACCGACGGCAAGCTCGACACCCTGATCCTGCCGGTGCGCGGCTACGGTCTGTGGTCGACCCTCTACGGCTTCCTGGCGCTCAAGGGCGACCTCAACACGGTCGCCGGCTTCGGCTTCTACCAGCATGGCGAGACCCCCGGTCTCGGCGGCGAGGTCGACAATCCGAAATGGAAGGCGCTGTGGGTCGGCAAGACCCTCTACGACGCCCAGGGCGATCTTGCCGTACAGATCATCAAGGGCTCGGTGGACCCGCAATCGGCGAAGGCGACCCACCAGGTCGACGGCCTGGCCGGCGCCACCCTGACCAGCAAGGGTGTCGACAACCTGCTGCATTTCTGGCTCGGCAAGGACGGTTTCGACGCCTTCCTCGCCAATCTGCGCAAAGGGGAGGCGTGATGGCTGCTCAACCCACGATCCGCGAAGTCCTGTTCAATCCGGTCTTCCAGAACAATCCGATCGGCCTGCAGATCCTCGGGATCTGCTCGGCGCTGGCGGTAACCTCGAACCTGAAGACCGCCACCGTCATGGCCATTGCCCTGACCCTGGTGACCGGCTTCTCCAACCTGTTCATCTCGATGATCCGCCGGCAGATTCCCAGCTCGATCCGGATGATCGTGCAGATGGTGATCATCGCCTCGCTGGTGATCGTCGTCGACCAGGTGCTCAAGGCCTATGCCTATAGCCTGAGCAAGCAGCTCTCGGTGTTCGTCGGGCTGATCATCACCAACTGCATCGTGATGGGTCGCGCCGAAGCCTTCGCCATGGCCAACCCGCCGCTCGTGTCGTTCTTCGACGGCATCGGCAACGGTCTCGGCTACAGCGCCATGCTGCTGGTGCTGGGCTTCGTCCGCGAGCTGTTCGGCGCCGGCAAGCTCTACGGCATCAGCGTGTTGCCGACGGTCAACGATGGCGGCTGGTACCAGCCGAACGGCCTGCTCCTGCTGCCGCCTTCGGCGTTCTTCCTGATCGGCCTGATCATCTGGGCCCTGCGGACCTGGAAGAAAGACCAGGTCGAGGCCCCGACCTACAAGATGGCCCCGCAGGTATCCAGCAAGGAGGCTTACTGATGGAGCACTACATCAGCCTGTTCGTGAAGGCCGTGTTCGTCGAGAACATGGCGCTGGCGTTCTTCCTCGGCATGTGTACCTTCATCGCCATCTCGAAGAAGGTGGAGACCGCCATCGGCCTGGGTATCGCGGTGATCGTGGTGCAGACCATCACCGTGCCGGCCAACAACCTGATCTACACCTACCTGCTCAAGGACGGCGCGCTGGCCTGGGCCGGGCTGCCCGAGGTGGACCTGAGTTTCCTCGGCCTGCTCAGTTACATCGGGGTGATCGCCGCCATCGTGCAGATCCTCGAGATGCTCCTCGACAAGTACGTACCCAGCCTCTACAACGCGCTGGGCGTGTTCCTGCCGCTGATCACGGTGAACTGCGCGATCATGGCCGGCTCGCTGTTCATGGTCGAGCGCGACTACAACCTTGCCGAGAGCACGGTGTACGGCGTCGGCTCGGGCTTTTCCTGGGCGCTGGCGATCGCCGCGCTGGCGGGTATCCGCGAGAAGCTCAAGTACAGCGACGTCCCCGAGGGCCTGCAGGGCCTGGGGATCACCTTCATCACCATCGGCCTGATGTCGTTGGGCTTCATGTCGTTCTCCGGCGTGCAGTTGTAAGGAGAGGCCCGTGATCGGATTCGAGATTTTCCTGGCCATCGGCATGTTCACCGCCATCGTCCTGGGCCTGGTGGCGATCATCCTGGTCGCCCGCGCCAAGCTGGTGTCGAGTGGCGACGTGACCATCCAGATCAACGGCGAGCACAGCCTGACCGTGCCGGCCGGCGGCAAGCTGCTGCAAACCCTGGCGGCGAACAACGTGTTCCTGTCTTCCGCCTGCGGCGGCGGCGGCACCTGCGCGCAGTGCAAATGCGTGGTGGTCGAGGGCGGCGGCGAGATGCTGCCCACCGAGGAGTCGCACTTCACCCGGCGCCAGGCGAAGGAAGGCTGGCGCCTGTCGTGCCAGACGCCGGTCAAGCAGGATATGCAGATCCGCGTGCCTGAAGAGGTCTTCGGGGTGAAGAAATGGGAGTGCACGGTGGAGTCCAACCCCAACGTCGCCACCTTCATCAAGGAACTCACCCTGCGCCTGCCGGACGGCGAGAGCGTGGACTTTCGTGCCGGCGGCTACGTGCAGCTGGAATGCCCGCCGCACGTGGTCGAGTACAAGGACTTCGATATCCAGCCGGAATATCGCGGCGACTGGGACAAGTTCAACATGTGGCGCTACGTGTCGAAGGTCGACGAGACGGTGATCCGCGCCTACTCGATGGCCAACTACCCGGAAGAGAAGGGCGTGGTCAAGTTCAACATCCGCATCGCCTCGCCACCGCCAGGCAGCGACCTGCCGCCGGGGCAGATGTCGTCCTGGGTGTTCAACCTCAAGCCGGGCGACAAGGTCACCGTGTACGGGCCGTTCGGCGAGTTCTTCGCCAAGGATACCGAGGCCGAGATGGTCTTCATCGGCGGCGGCGCCGGCATGGCGCCGATGCGTTCGCACATCTTCGACCAGTTGCGCCGGCTCAAGTCGAACCGCAAGATCAGCTTCTGGTACGGCGCGCGCTCGCTGCGCGAGGCCTTCTATACCGAGGAGTACGACCAGCTGCAGGCGGAGAACCCCAACTTCCAGTGGCACCTGGCGCTGTCCGACCC
The DNA here is from genome assembly GCF_001810205.1 of Pseudomonas sp. HMSC076A11. NCBI lineage: Bacteria > Pseudomonadati > Pseudomonadota > Gammaproteobacteria > Pseudomonadales > Pseudomonadaceae > Pseudomonas > Pseudomonas sp. HMSC076A11. The sequence goes on from NZ_KV800314.1 coordinate 185,258, forward strand.
GCAGCCGGAGGACAACTGGACCGGCCTGACCGGTTTCATCCACAACGTGCTGTTCGAGAACTACCTGAAGGACCACCCGGCGCCCGAGGACTGCGAGTTCTACATGTGCGGCCCGCCGATGATGAATGCCGCGGTGATCAAGATGCTCACCGACTTGGGCGTGGAGCGCGAGAATATCCTGCTGGACGATTTCGGTGGCTGAGCGTTTCCGTCCGCTTGCCATGGCCGGACTGGCAGCGTTGGCGCTGGTCCTGGCCGGTTGCGGCGACACCCTGGAAAGCTTCGGCGGCCCGACCATGGGCAGCACCTATTCGATCAAGTACGTGCGCGGCGCCTCGGCGCCCGACGTCCAGACGGCGAAAGCCGCGGTGGAGGCGATCCTCGCCGAGGTCGACCGGCAGATGTCCACCTACCGCGACGACTCCCTGGTCTCGCGTTTCAATGCGCTGCCGGCGCAGTCCTGCATGGAGCTGCCGCCACCGATGCTGGAGTTGCTGCGCTACGGCGGCGAGCTGTCGGAGCAGAGCCAGGGCGCCTTCGACATGACCGTCGAGCCGCTGATGAACCTCTGGGGTTTCGGTCCGCAGGCGCGGGTGGAGAAGGTTCCCAGCGCCGAACAGATCGCCGCGGCGCGCCGTGACGTCGGCCATCGACACCTGCGCATCGACGGCCAGCGCCTGTGCAAGGACGCCGCCGTACAGCTGGACTTCGACAGCATCGCCGCTGGCTATACGGTGGACGCGGTAGGCGAACGCCTGAAGGAGCTTGGCGTGCGCAGCTACCTGGCGGAAATCACCGGCGAGTTGAAAGCCGAAGGGCGCAAGCCGGACGGCACGCCCTGGCGCATCGCTATCGAAGCGCCGCGCGAGGGCCAGCGGGTCGCCCAGCAGGTGCTGGCGCTGGACGGCTACGGCGTCTCGACCTCGGGCGATTACCGCAACTATTTCGAAGAGAACGGCCAGCGCTATTCGCACACCTTCGACCCGCGCACCGGCGCGCCGATCGACCATCACCTGGCTTCGGTCACGGTGATCGATCCGTCGACGCGCAACGCCGACGGCCTGTCGACCCTGCTGATGGTGCTCGGTCCGGAAGAGGGCTACCGTTTCGCCGAGAAGCACCGACTGGCGGCGCTGTTCATCAGTCGCCAGGGCAACGGTTTCGACAGCCGCACCACGCCACGCTACGAGCAACTGTTCGGCAACCAAGGAGAACGTCCATGACCTGGCTACTGGTCTTCGTCATCATGCTGCTGGTGGTCTTCGGCATGTCCATCGGCGTCATCATGGGCCGCAAGCCGATCGCCGGTTCCTGCGGCGGCATCGCCAACCTGGGGCTCGAGAAGGAATGCTCGATCTGCGGCGGCGACCGACAGAAATGCGAGGAAGCCAACCGCGACGAATCTGTAGTGCCCGGAAAACTCGCCTACGACGCGACCAAACGCTAATGTGCGACATTTCGCACAGGGCGTAACATATGCCCGCCTCGAGGTCGGACCGAGCCTTGCCCGGCGAATGCCGTCGTTCGCACCGACCCGATGATCGAATCGATCCGCCGCGCACATGTTGTGCAGCGGCTTTGCCGGAGGCGCCAGTGGGCGCCTCGGCCTGTTCTGAGGAGTACGCATGGCTGTCTACAACTACGACGTGGTGATTTTGGGCACGGGTCCGGCGGGCGAAGGGGCGGCGATGAACGCCTCCAAGTACGGACGCAAGCTGGCGGTAGTCGACAGCCGTCGCGTGGTCGGAGGCAACTGCACGCACCTCGGCACCATTCCTTCCAAGGCCCTGCGCCACTCGGTGAAGCAGATCATCGAGTTCAACACCAACCCGATGTTCCGCCAGATCGGCGAGCCGCGCTGGTTCTCCTTCCCCGACGTGCTGAAGAGCGCCGACCGGGTGATCTCCAAGCAGGTCGCCTCGCGTACCGGCTACTACGCGCGCAATCGCATCGACATGTTCACCGGCACCGCCAGCTTCGTCGACGAACGCACCGTCGAAGTGGTGACGCCGAGCGGCGCGGTGGAGCGCCTGGTCGCCGACCAGTTCGTGATCGCCACCGGCTCGCGCCCGTATCGTCCTTCGGACATCAATTTCAACCACCCGCGGGTCTACGACAGCGACACCATCCTGTCCCTGAGCCACACCCCGCGCCGGCTGATCATCTACGGAGCCGGGGTGATCGGCTGCGAATACGCGTCGATCTTCAGCGGCCTGGGCGTGCTGGTGGACCTGATCGATACGCGCGACCAGTTGCTCAGCTTCCTCGATGACGAGATTTCCGATGCGCTGAGCTACCACCTGCGCAACAACAACGTGCTGATCCGCCACAACGAGGAGTACGAGCGCGTCGAGGGGCTGGATAACGGCGTCATCCTGCACCTGAAGTCGGGCAAGAAGATCAAGGCGGACGCGCTGCTCTGGTGCAACGGCCGGACCGGCAACACCGACAAGCTCGGCCTGGAGAACGTCGGCATCAAGGTCAACAGCCGTGGCCAGATCGAGGTGGACGAGAACTACCGCACTTCGGTGAGCAACATCTTCGCCGCCGGCGACGTGATCGGCTGGCCGAGCCTGGCCAGCGCTGCCTACGACCAGGGCCGCTCGGCCGCCGGCAACATCGTCGAGAGCGACAGCTGGCGCTTCGTCAACGATGTGCCGACCGGCATCTACACCATTCCGGAGATCAGCTCGATCGGCAAGAACGAAAGCGAACTGACCGCGGCGAAGATTCCCTACGAAGTGGGCAAGGCGTTCTTCAAGGGCATGGCCCGGGCGCAGATTTCCAACGAGCCGGTGGGCATGCTGAAGATCCTGTTCCATCGCGAGACCCTGGAGATCCTCGGCGTGCACTGCTTCGGCGACCAGGCTTCGGAAATCGTCCACATCGGCCAGGCGATCATGAACCAGCCGGGCGAGCTGAATACCCTGAAGTACTTCGTCAACACCACCTTCAACTACCCGACCATGGCGGAAGCCTATCGGGTAGCGGCGTTCGACGGCCTCAACCGGCTTTTTTGAAGGACTCCGGCCGGCGGCCTGAGCCGGCCGGAGGGGATGTGCTCAGCGATTCCCGAGGGTGGCGCTGGCCAAACCGGGAAAGTCTGTGATCAGGCTGTCCACGCCGAAGTCGGCGAGCCGGCGCATCAGCGCCGGTTCGTTGACCGTCCACACCGAGACGTGAAGCTCCTGGCGCTGGGCCTTGAGCAGGCGTTCCGGGGTGCATAGGGTCCAGTTCAGGGCGAGCAGGGCACAGCCATAGTGCTGGGCGACCTTCAGCGGGTCGAGCCAGGCGTATTCGGCGACCAGCCCGCGCGACAGCTCCGGGGTCAGTTCGTTGAGGGCCTTGAGCACGGTCCGCGAACCGCTGGTGACGGTGACCTTGTCGCGGTTGCCGAAGCGCTCGGTCAGCTCCCTGATCCGCGTTACCGTCCGCGCCGCGCGTTCGCGCGAGGCGCTCTTCACTTCCAGTTGCCAGTGCTCGAACGGGCACTTCTCGAACAACTCCTCCAGCCGCGGGATCGGCGTCGGCCGTACCCAGCCGGGGCCGCCCTTGCGCGCGTCGTAGGTGACCAGGGTGGCCGCGTCGTGTTCGGCGACCTTGCCGCGGCGGCCGGTGGTGCGCTTCAGGGTCGGGTCGTGGATCACCATCAGTTCGCCGTCGCGGGACAGGTGCAGGTCCAGTTCGCAACGGTTGACGCCATGCTCCAGGCAGCGCTGGAAGCTGGCCAGGGTGTTTTCCGGCGCTTCGCCCTTGGCGCCGCGATGTCCATAGATGAGAGTCACTGTGGCTCCTTGTTCGAGGGTTGCGCGGGATTCCGCGGCCGATGATGGCGAACGCTGTCGAGCACCCGGCCGCTTTCGAAATATACCGAGAAGTCGCGGTAATCCCAGCGCACGATGGGCGGCTGGCCGACCGCGGGATGTTCCTCGTCGGCCAGGCCGAAGCGTTGCAGCACGGCTTCGCGGCTTTCGCCGTGCGCGGGCAGGGCGACCTGGGTATCGCCCTGGGCGCCCAGCGGAATGCTCAGGGTGTCGGCGAACAGCGGCGGGGCGAGGAGGAGGGAGCACAGCAGTAGCGAACGGAGCATCGGCACATCTCAGGTCGAAGAAGGTTGGCCCGGCTCGCCGAGCGGGCCCTGTCCGGCCCGTGCCAGGCGGCGCTGCTGGGCCTGCTTCTGGAGGATATGCCGGGCCAGCAACTGGCGCTGTGCGTCGCTCAACGCTTCGAACTCGGTGCCGATCTCGAATTCGTCGTCGTGTGGCTGGGCGTGGATTACCCGGGCCCGCAGTTCGAGGCCGAACCCCTGCGGCAACAGGACCATGCGCAGGACGAGCAACTGGCCGACCGGCAATGCGCGGTCGTGGCGGAAGCTGACTCCCCCCTCGGACAGGCTGACCTTGCGCGGTTCGCCGATCTCCTTGAGCAGGCTCTGCACCATGACCTGGCCAAGCAGGTCGATGCGCTTGTTCATCACCTTCAGGTAGTTGGCCAGCGTGCGGTCGCGTTCGCTGATGTGGCGCAGAAGGTGCTGCGACTCGTAATCCATCAGGTGGAGGTCGCTGAGCAGGCTGAACAGGGTGGCCCCCGGCTCGCTCTCCAGGCCGTCTTCGACGGCCCCGGCAGGGCGAAATTCCAGTGCGAGGGTATCTTCGATACGGTAGTATTCGCGGCGGTCATCCGCGTCACGAGTGGACATGGCGAACCCACGGCGGCAGTGATGGTCAGAGTGTAAGGCCGCCGGCGATGCCTCGCCACTTCGCCATCCCGACGCATCCATTTTCTGCCAGCTAAGGGCGACATGTTCAGACCCCTGTCCGTTTTCATCGGCACGCGCTATACGCGGGCCAAACGTCGCAGCCATTTCGTCTCCTTCATTTCGCTGACCTCGATGATCGGCCTGGCACTGGGCGTGCTGGTGATGATCGTGGTGCTCTCGGTGATGAACGGCTTCGATCGCGAAATGCGTACCCGCATCCTCGGCATGGTGCCGCAGGCCACCGTCGAGTCGTACCAGCCCATCGATGACTGGCGCGCCCTGGCCGAGAAGGTCAAGGCCCACGAGCATGTCACCGCGGTAGCGCCGTTCACCCAGATGCAGGGCATGCTCAGCGCCAATGGCGCGGTGCAGACGGTGATGGTCGATGCGGTCGATCCGCTGGAAGAGGCCAAGGTCTCGATCATTCCCGATTTCTTCAAGCAGGGCTCGCTGGCGGAACTCAAGGCCGGCGGCTTCGGCATCGTCATCGGCCAACTGGCGGCGCAGAAGCTCGGCGTCGGCATCGGCGACAAGGTCACCCTGATCCTCCCCGAGGTGGCGGTCACCCCGGCCGGGGTATTCCCGCGGATGAAGCGTTTCACCGTGGTCGGCACCTTCCGAGTCGGCGCCGGCGAACTGGATGGCGGCCTGTCGCTGATCCACCTGGAAGACGCCGCGCGCCTGCAGCGCTGGAAGACCAACCAGGTACAGGGGCTGCGCCTGAAGCTCGACGACCTGTTCCAGGCGCCGCGGGTGGCCTGGGAGATCGCCCGGACCCTGACCGACAATGACTTCTACGCCCGCGACTGGACGCGCAGCCACGGCAACCTGTACCAGGCCATCCGCATGGAAAAGACCATGATCGGCCTGTTGCTGCTGCTGATCGTCGCGGTCGCCGCGTTCAACATCATTTCCACCCTGGTGATGGTGGTCACCGACAAGAAGTCGGACATCGCCATCCTTCGTACCCTCGGCGCCACGCCGGGGCAGATCATGGCTACCTTCATGGTCCAGGGTACGGTGATCGGGGTGATCGGCACGCTGGTCGGCGGGGTCCTCGGGGTGGTCGCGGCACTCAACGTCAGCGCCTGGATTTCCGCCCTGGAAAAGCTGCTGGGCCACCAGTTCCTCGCGTCCGACGTGTACTTCATCGATTACCTGCCGTCGCAACTGATGCTCGACGATGTCGTGCTGGTCTGCGGCGCGGCCCTGGTCCTCAGCTTCTTCGCCACTTTGTATCCAGCCTGGCGTGCGGCGCGCACCCAGCCTGCGGAGGCTTTGCGTTATGAATGACAAGTCGGTGCTGAGTTGCCGCAACCTGAGCAAGAGCTACGACGAGGGGCCGCAATCGGTGCAGGTGCTGTCCGGCGTCGAGTTGAACCTGCTGCCTGGGGAGCGGGTGGCTATCGTCGGCAGCTCCGGTTCGGGCAAGAGCACCTTGCTGAACATGCTCGGCGGCCTGGACACGCCCTCCGCCGGCAGCGTCTGGCTCGCCGGCGAGGAACTCTCGGCGCTGAACGAGACGGCCCGCGGGCTGCTGCGCAACCGCGCGCTGGGCTTCGTCTACCAGTTCCACCACCTGTTGCCGGAGTTCACCGCCCTGGAGAACGTCTGCATGCCGCTGTTGATCGGCCGCACGCCGATCGTGGAAGCCCGCCAGCGGGCGGCCGAGCTGCTGGAGCGGGTCGGGCTGGGGCATCGCCTGTCGCACAAGCCGGCCGAGCTGTCCGGCGGCGAGCGCCAGCGGGTGGCGATCGCCCGCGCGCTGGTCAACCGTCCGCAGCTGGTACTGCTCGACGAGCCCACCGGCAACCTCGACCAGCATACCGCCCAGGGTATCCAGGAGCTGATGCTGGAACTGAGCCGTTCGTTGCAGACCTCGTTCCTGGTGGTAACCCACGATCTCCAGCTGGCCGGGCACATGGATCGCATCCTGCGCCTGGAAGAAGGCCGACTGATCGCCGCGTAGCGGGGCGACGGCGTGCCCGCCGTCCGCTCCCGTCCGGCGAATCCCCCATCGACTCGGTGCATCCGCGACATGTTCAGACCGTTACCGTTCTTCATAGGCCTGCGCTACACCCGCGCCAAACGCCGCAACCACTACATCTCGTTCATCTCGCTGACCTCGATGATCGGCCTGGCGCTGGGCGTGCTGGCGATGATCATCGTGCTCTCGGTGATGAACGGCTTCCAGAAGGAAATGCGCACGCGGATCCTCGGCATGGTGCCGCATGCCACCATCAGCGCGGCGCAGCCGCTGGACGACTGGCAGACCGTCGCCAACGCGGCGCTGCGGCACCGCGAGGTGGTCGGCGCGGCGCCGTTCGCCGAACTGCAGGGCATGCTGTCGTACAAGGGCAATATGCTGCCGGTGCTGGTCAACGGCATCGACCCGCAGGAGGAGCGCAAGGTTTCCATCGTCGGTGAGCACATCGTCCAGGGCAGCCTGGACGACCTCAAGCCTGGCGAGTTCGGCATCGTCCTCGGCGAGATCACCGCGCGGCGCTTCCATGTCAATGTCGGCGACAAGCTGACCCTGATCGTCCCGGAAGCCACCAGCGCGCCGGGCGGCATCACTCCGCGCATGCAGCGCTTCACCATCGTCGCCCTGTTCAAGGTCGGTGCCGAACTGGACAACTCGCTGGCGCTGATCGACATCGCCGATGCCGGCCAGTTGCTGCGCCTGCAACCGGGCCAGGTGCCGAGCGTGCGCCTGGAGCTGAAGGATCTTTACCAGTCGCCGCAGGTCGCCGCCAAGGTGGTCAAGGAGTTGGGGCAGGGCTTCAGGTCCAGCGACTGGACCAGGACCCAGGGCAGCCTGTTCAACGCGATGAAGATGGAAAAGACCATGATCGGCCTGCTCCTGCTGCTGATCATCGCGGTCGCCGCCTTCAACATCATCGCCACCCTGATCATGGTGGTCGCCGACAAGCGCACCGACATCGCGATTCTTCGTACCCTCGGCGCCACGCCGCGGCAGATCATGGCGATCTTCATGGTCCAGGGCACCGTCATCGGCGTGATCGGGACGGTCATCGGCGGGGTACTCGGGGTGTTCGCGGCGTTGAACATCACCGGGATGATCGACCGCATCGAACGGTTGGTCGGACACAAGGTCTTCAGCTCGGATGTGTACTTCATCAACTACCTGCCTTCCGATCTGCAGGTGCTGGACGTGGTGCTGATCTGCAGCGCTGCATTGCTGATGAGCTTCCTCGCCACCCTGTACCCATCCTGGCGCGCGGCGCGGACACAACCGGCCGAGTCGCTGCGCTACGAGTGAGCGAGAAGGCCTGCGCCAGTCCCAGCACGGGGCGGACAAGGCCCACGAAAAAGCCGCCTTCGAGGCGGCTTTTTCATGTCCGGCGGATCACTTCGCGGCGACCCGTTCGCGACGTTGCCGGCAGCGTCGGCTCCAACTGCGCTGCACCCACCAGCGCCAGTAGAGCATCGTCAGCGCGTAGCCGAGGATGGCGGCGATGATGCCGCAGACCACCGAACCGAGCAGGAAGGGCTGCCAGAGGCTGGACAGCTCCTGGCTGATCCATTCCCAGGTGAGATGGTCCGGCAGGGTGCGCGGCGGCACCTGCATCAACCAGGCGCCCAGCTTGTAGGTGCAATAGAAGACCGGGGGCATCGTGATCGGATTGGTCAGCCAGACCAATCCGACGGAGATTGGCAGATTGCTCCGAATCCACACCGCCAGACCGGCCGCCAGCAGCATCTGCATCGGCATCGGGATGAAGGCGGCGAACAGCCCGGCGGCCATGGCGCGCGATACCGAGTGGCGATTGAGATGCCAAAGGTTGGGATCGTGCGTCAACTTGCCGAGAAAGCGCAGCGACTTCTGCGAGCGGATGCTTTCCGGATCGGGCATGTAGCGCTTGAACAGGCGACGCGGCATGTGGGCTCTCGGTGGATATAGGCTTGCGTATTATGCCAAGCAAGATGACAGGATTTCGTTGCCCATTGTATGACCCCATGTGACATGTCGGGGAGCGGAGGGCACGCCACGGGGATGGGAGGAACCGTTCATGCGCCTGGGATTGCCAGCCCTCGCCGCGGGGCTGCTGGCCCTGCGCTTCCTGGCGGAATTGCCGTCGGTCGGCTGGCTGCTGGGCATGGCCGCCGCCGGACTGTTGCTGCTGTTCGGCCGGCTGTACTGGCTGGGGTTGTTCCTGCTCGGGTTCGCCTGGGCCTGCGGCTCGGCGCAAGTCGCCCTGGACGGACGCCTGGCCGCCGAGCTGGATGGTCGCACCCTTTGGCTGGAGGGGCGTGTGGTCGATCTGCCGGCGAGCGGCGAGGGCGTCACGCGCTTCCGGCTGAAGGAGGTCCGCGGTGCGCGGGGCGTGCTTCTTCCCGAGCGTCTGCGCCTGAGCTGGCGCGGCGCGCCGCCGCTGATGGGCGGCGAACGCTGGCGCCTGGCGGTGACCCTGAAACGCCCCCGCGGCCTGGTGAACGCGGCGGGTTTCGACTACGAGGCCTGGTTGTTGGCGCAGCGGGTCGGTGCCGTTGGCACGGTGAAGGCGGGCCAGCGCCTGCAGCCGGCCAGCGGCCTGGATGCCTGGCGCGACGCCTGGCGCCAACGCCTGCTGGCGGTCGACGCACAGGGGCGCGGCGCCGCCCTGGCGGCGCTGGTGCTGGGGGATGGCTCGGGGCTGAGCGCGGCCGAGTGGCGAATGTTCCAGGACACCGGCACCGTGCATCTGATGGTCATCTCCGGTTCGCATATATCGTTGCTGGCGGGGATGCTCTATGGCCTGGTGGCGGCCTTGCATCGCCTGGGCTGCTGGCCGCGGCGCCTGCCCTGGCTGCCCTGTGCCTGCGCCCTGGGTTTGCTTGGTGCCTGGAGCTACGGGTTGATGGCGGGTTTCGAGGTCCCGGTGCGGCGCGCCTGCCTGATGGTCAGCCTGGCGCTGGTCTGGCGCCTGCGTTTCCGCCACCTGGGCTTGCTGACCCCGCTGCTGGCAACGCTGGTGCTGGTCTTGCTGGTCGAGCCGCTGGCCAGCCTGCAGGCGGGGTTCTGGCTGTCGTTCCTGGCGGTTGCCCTGCTGCTCTGGCTGTTCGCCGGGCGCCTTGGGCGCTGGCGCTGGTGGGCGGCCTGGGGGCGGGCGCAGTGGGGGATGGCGCTGGGGCTGGCGATGCCGCTGCTGGCGCTGGGCCTGCCGTTGAGCCTGAGCGGAGCGCCGGCCAACCTGCTGGCGGTGCCTTGGATCGAACTGCTGGTAGTGCCCCCGGCCCTGGCGGGGAGCCTGCTGCTGTGGGTGCCCGGGCTGGGCGAGGGGCTGCTTCGCGCCGCTGGCGTTTCGCTGGACCTGCTGTTTCGTGCGCTTGGCCTGCTGGCGGGCCTGGCCGAGGCCTGGCAGCCACCCGCCGCAGCGGCCTGGAGCGTAGCGCTGGGCATGCTCGGCGCGCTCTGCTGGCTGGCGCCGGCTGGCTTGCCGTTGCGTGCCCTCGGTGCCGCGTTGCTACTGCCGGCATTGTTGCCGTCATCGCCGCCTGTCGAATGGGGGCGGGCGGAAGTGCGGGTGCTGGACGTCGGCCAGGGGCTGGCCGTGCTGGTGCGTACCCGAGAGCATGTCTTGCTCTATGACAGCGGTGCGCGGCAGGGGGCGTTCGACATGGGCGAGCGGGTGGTGGTGCCGGTGCTGCGCAGCCTGGACCTGCGGCGCCTGGACGGCCTGTTGCTGAGCCATGCCGACAACGACCATGCAGGCGGTGCTCCTACGGTCGCTTCCCGATTCCCGCCGGTTTGGCTGGTCAGCGGCGAACCCGCGCGCCTGCCTTCGCCGTTGTTCGCGGACAGCTGCGACGAGCGGAGCTGGTCCTGGGATGGCGTGGTTTTCGAACAGTGGGCATGGGCACAGGCCGGCGACAGCAACGACCGCTCCTGTGTGCTGAGGGTCGAGGCCGATGGCGAAGTCCTGCTGCTGACCGGGGACATCTCGCGTGCGGCCGAGCATGCCTGGCTGGCGCGACAGGCCGATCCGCGGGTCGACTGGTTGCTGGCGCCGCATCATGGCAGCCGCAGTTCCTCCGGAGTCGCCTTCGTGTTGCGTACGCGGCCTCGCCATGTGCTGGTCTCGCGAGGTTGGCGCAACGCCTTCGGCCATCCCCATGGCGAAGTGATGGAGCGTTACGCGAGGGTCGCCGCGCAGGTCCACGACACGGCACGCGACGGTGCCCTGACGTTTCTCCTCGGAAGCCGTGGCGGCGCACGCCGGGAGCGTGATTCGGCGCACTTCTGGCGGGAAAAATGAGAACCGTGGCGGTCGGCGGAAAAGGGTCGCTGTGCTAGAGTGGCGCCACTTTTTTTTCGGGGATATGCCACTGTGTGGGAACTGGTTCAAGCCGGCGGCTGGATGATGCTGCCGATCATTCTGAGTTCGATCGCCGCCACCGCCATCGTCGCGGAGCGCCTGTGGACGCTGCGCAAGAGCCGCGTCGCGCCGCCCGAGCTGCTCGGCCAGGTGTGGAAGCAGATCAAGGGCAAGCAACTGAGCGCCCAGAAGCTCAAGGACCTGCGCGCCAACTCGCCGCTGGGAGAGATCCTCGCCGCCGGTCTGGCCAACTCCAAGCACGGTCGCGAGATCATGAAGGAGTGCATCGAGGAGGCTGCTTCCGGTGTCATCCACGAGCTGGAGCGCTACCTCAACGCCCTCGGCACCATCGCCGCGATGGCGCCGCTGCTGGGCCTGCTGGGTACGGTGTTCGGCATGATCCAGATCTTCGGCGCCTTCATGGACAACGGCATGGCCAACTCGCCGATGCTCGCCGCGGGCATCTCCAAGGCATTGATCACCACCGCCGCCGGCCTGCTGGTGGCGATTCCGGCGGTGTTCTTCCATCGCTACCTGCTGCGGCGGGTCGACGAACTGGTGATCGCCATGGAGCAGGAGGCCATCAAGCTGGTGGAAGTGGTGCAGGGCGATCGTGAAGTCGACTACGTCGAGGAAGGCAAAGCGTGAAATTCCGCCGCAGACGGACGGGTGCCGCCCGTGAAGACGTCTTCATCAACCTGGCGTCGCTGATCGACGTGATCTTCGTCCTGCTGCTGTTCTTCGTGGTCAGTACCACCTTCACCCGCCCCGAGCAGCTCAACATCGAGCTGCCATCGGCGGAGAGCGGCGAAACCGCCGGCACCGAGCAGAAGCAACTGGAACTCTCGGTGGATGCCGAGGGGCACTACGCCCTGAACGGGCAGGCTCTGGCCAAGAACGACCTGGCCACCCTGATGGCGGCGATGCAGCGTGAATCGGCGGGCGACAACAACCTGCCGGTGGTGATCAGCGCCGATGCCAAGTCCACCCACCAGTCGGTGGTCACGGCGATGGACGCAGCGGGCAAGCTGGGCTTCGTCCACCTGCGCATCACCACGGTCGAGAACACGGCGGCCAAGCCCTGATGTCGTTCTCCGAGCGGCTGCTCGCCGCCTGGTACCAGGGGCATCCGGCGCTGGCGCTGCTGCGTCCGCTGGAGGCTCTCTATCGCCGGGTGGCGAACGGCCGCCGGGCGGACTTCCTGTCCGGGCGCAAGCCCGCCTATCGGGCGCCGCTGCCGGTGCTGGTGGTAGGCAACATCACCGTCGGCGGAACCGGCAAGACGCCGATGATCCTCTGGATGATCGAGCACTGCAGGGCTCGTGGCTTGCGGGTTGGCGTGATCAGCCGCGGCTATGGTGCCCGGCCGCCCACCACGCCGTGGCGGGTGCGGGCCGAGCAGGACGCCGCGGAGGCCGGCGACGAACCGCTGATGATCGTCCGGCGCAGCGGCGTGCCGCTGATGATCGACCCGGATCGTCCGCGCGCCCTGCAGGCGCTGCTCGCCGAAGAGCAGTTGGACCTGGTCCTCTGCGACGATGGCTTGCAGCACTATCGCCTGGCGCGCGATCTGGAGCTGGTGCTGATCGATGCCGCGCGCGGTCTCGGCAATGGTCGTTGCCTGCCGGCCGGTCCGTTGCGCGAACCGGCGGAGCGTCTGCAAAGCGTCGACGCGCTGCTTTACAACGGCGCCGACGAGGATCCTGGCGGCGGTTACGCATTCCGCTTGCAGCCTACTGCGCTGATCAACCTGCAGAGCGGCGAGCGTCGACCGCTGGAGCATTTTCCCGCGGGCCAGGAGGTCCATGCCCTGGCCGGGATCGGCAATCCGCAGCGTTTCTTCAGGACGCTCGAGGCGCTACACTGGCGGGCGATTCCGCATGCCTTCCCGGATCACGCGACCTACACGGCGGCCGAACTGGCGTTCAGCCCGCCGCTGCCGCTGCTGATGACCGAGAAGGATGCCGTTAAATGCCGGGCTTTCGCAGCGGCCGACTGGTGGTACCTGGCGGTCGATGCGGTGCCTTCCCCTGCATTCGTCGCCTGGTTCGACGCCCGACTCGAGCATCTCCTGGCGCGCTGACCGGCGGCCGTGCCGCCATTGTATGAAGGACTCCGCCATGGACCCGAAACTCCTCGATATCCTTGCCTGCCCGTTGACCAAGGGCCCGCTGGTGCTCAGCGAAGACAAGACCGAACTGATCAGCAAGCAGGCCGGCCTGGCCTATCCGATCCGCGACGGCATCCCGGTGATGCTGGAGAGCGAGGCTCGCTCCCTGAACGTGGACGAGCGGCTGGACAAGTAATGACCCAGGCGTTCACTGTCGTCATTCCCGCCCGCTACGCCTCCACTCGCCTGCCCGGCAAGCCATTGCAGGATATCGCCGGCCAGCCAATGATCCAGCGCGTCTGGAACCAGGCCCGCAAGAGCGCCGCCAGCCGCGTGGTCGTCGCCACCGACGACGAACGCATCCTGGCGGCATGCCAGGGGTTCGGCGCCGAGGCGCTGCTGACGCGTGCCGAGCACAGCTCCGGCACCGATCGCCTGGAGGAAGTCGCTTCCCGGCTCGGCCTGGCCAGCGATGCCATCGTGGTCAACGTCCAGGGCGACGAACCGCTGATCCCCCCGACGCTCATCGACCAGGTGGCGGCCAACCTGGCGGCGCACCCGGAAGCTGCCATCGCTACCCTGGCCGAGCCGATCCATGAGGTCTCCGCGCTGTTCAATCCGAACGTGGTCAAGGTCGCCACCGACATCGACGGCCTAGCCCTGACTTTCAGTCGTGCGCCCTTGCCCTGGGCTCGCGACGCCTTCGCCCGCGATCGCGACAGCCTGCCGGAGGGCGTGCCCTATCGTCGCCACATCGGCATCTACGCCTATCGCGTGGGTTTCCTTGCCGATTTCGTCGCCTGGGGACCGTGCTGGCTGGAGAACGCCGAAAGCCTCGAGCAATTGCGCGCGCTCTGGCACGGGGTGCGAATCCATGTGGCCGATGCCCGCGAAACCATGCTTCCGGGCGTGGATACGCCGGAAGACCTCGAACGCGTTCGCCGCGTGCTGGGGGGCTGATGCGCGTCCTGTTCGTCTGCCTGGGCAACATCTGCCGGTCGCCCACCGCCGAAGGTGTGTTCCGGCGCAAGGTCGAGGAGGCCGGTCTGGCCTCTCGTATCCATGTCGATTCTGCCGGCACCGCCGGCTGGCATGTCGGCAAGGCACCTGACCAGCGCACCCGCCTGGCCGCGCAAAGGCGCGGCTACGATCTGTCGGCACTGCGTGGACGCCAGGTCGGCATCGAGGATTTCTCCTGCCATGACCTGATCCTGGCCATGGACCTGTCCAACCTAGCCGACCTCGAGACCCTGCGTGCCGGGAGCGGTGCCGCCGAACTGGATCTGTTCCTGCGTCGCTACGGATCCGAGCGGGACGAAGTACCCGATCCCTACTATGGCGGCGAAGAAGGCTTCGAGCAGGTCCTCGACCTGATCGAACATGCCTGCGACCGTCTGTTGATCGAAGCCAAGGGGCGACTGTGAGCCTGGAACTGCAAGAGCATTGCTCGCTGAAGCCCTATAACACCTTCGGCATCGACGTGCGCGCCCGCCTGCTGGCCCACGCCCGGGACGAGGCTGATGTGCGCGAGGCCCTGGCCCTGGCTCGGGAGCGTGGATTGCCGCTGCTGGTGATCGGTGGTGGCAGCAACCTGCTGCTGACCCGTGACGTCGAGGCGCTGGTTTTGCGCATGGCCAGCCAGGGGCGGCGAATTGTTTCCGATGCCGCGGATTCGGTGTTGGTCGAGGCGGAGGCGGGCGAGGCCTGGGACCCATTCGTACAATGGAGCCTGGAGCGGGGCCTGGCCGGTCTGGAAAATCTCAGCCTGATTCCCGGCACCGTGGGTGCGGCGCCGATGCAGAACATCGGCGCCTATGGCGTGGAGCTGAAGGATGTCTTCGACAGCCTGACGGCGCTGGATCGCCAGGATGGAACCCTGCGTGAGTTCGATCGCCAGGCCTGCCGTTTCGGCTACCGCGACAGCCTGTTCAAGCAGGAGCCTGATCGCTGGCTGATCCTCCGCGTGCGCCTGCGCCTGACACGGCGGGAGAGGCTGCACCTGGACTACGGGCCGGTACGCCAGCGCCTGGAGGAGGAGGGCATCGCCAGTCCGACGGCCAGGGACGTAAGCCGGGTAATCTGCGCCATTCGCCGGGAAAAGCTGCCCGACCCCGCCGTATTGGGCAATGCCGGCAGCTTCTTCAAGAACCCGCTGGTGGATGCGGCGCAGGCCGAACGCTTGCGTCAGGCCTTCCCGGATCTGGTTGGCTATCCGCAGGCGGACGGTCGGCTGAAGCTGGCTGCAGGCTGGCTCATCGACAAGGGCGGCTGGAAGGGCTTTCGCGATGGCCCGGTGGGGGTACACGCGCAGCAGGCGCTGGTTCTGGTCAACCATGGCGGTGCCACCGGTGCCCAAGTCCAGGCATTGGCGGAGCGTATCCAGGAGGACGTCCGTCGGCGTTTCGGCGTCGAATTGGAGCCTGAACCCAATCTCTACTGAGGGTGCGGCTGGAGAATGAAAAAGGGATGCCGGCGGCATCCCTTTTTCATTGTGCGTGTTCGGCGGCTCTGGTCATGACGGGCGGTATGCCGGAGTGCCGCGGAATGACACGCAAAAAAAAGGGGATGCCATGGCATCCCCTTTTTTCAGTCTGTCACTCAGGCATGCGGGCGCGAGGTTTCGCTTTCCTCGGTCTTTTTCGCGTGCTCCGTGTCGGTGGCGTCTTCGCCGGAAGCTTCAGGCTCGGCCTGTACCGCTTCCTGGGCTTCGTCCGCCTGGGACGGAACGTCGGCCTGGGCGATTTCTTCAGCCTGGGGTGCAGCAGGTTCCTCCTGGGCCGACGCTTCCTCGCTCGCTACAGCCGGGACCTCCTCGACGGCGGGAGCGGCCTGAGCTGCCGCTTCGGCTGCTGCTGCGGCTTCGCGTGCCAGACGCTCGGCTTCGCGTTGCAGGCGACGTTTTTCCCGTGGGTCGTTGAGGGCACGGCCGGTCGCGTTGGCCGGCACCGCCGCGATGGCCGGGGTCGGCTCCTCGGTGGTTGCGGGCTCGCTAGGGGCTGCTGCTTCGACGGGCACCGGGGCGGCAACTTCTTCGGCCGCTTCCGTTGCCGGTTGCACGGCGCTCTCGGCGTCTTCGCGGCTTTCCACGCTTTCGCTGGCGAAGGGAGCTTCTTCAGTGGCTTGCGCGACCAGCAGGGTGCTCTGGCCGGCTTCGTCCCGGACCACGCTGACGGTCACCGGCGCTTCGATGTCGGCGGTTTCGCCGGTATTGGCCTCGCTGTCCGCGTCCTGGGTTTCGACGGCTTCGCTGGTCGACGCGTCGGTCTCATCGCTTGCCGTGGTTTCGCTGGCAGCCTCGCTGGTAGTGGCCGGGGCTTGCTCCACGTTTGCTTCTACGGCTTCGCTGGCGACAGCGATACCGGCAGCGGCGGCGGCTGCGACGGTGTTCAGCGGCGCGGCGGCATTATCGGTCGCCTCGCTGCCTTCCAGCTCACCGCTGACCTCGCGCTGGCGTTCGCGGCGGTTGCTGCGACGACGCTGGCCGCGGGAGCGGCGGCGCGGGCGCTCGCCATCGGTATCGTCCTGCTCGTCCTGCTCCAGGCTCTCGTCGTTCGGCAGCGCCTCGGCTTCCAGGGCCGCGGCGTCGCGAGCCTGGCGATCCTCGCGCGGCTGGCGCTCTTCGCGGGCCGGGCGCTCGGCGCGTTCTTCACGGCCTTCGCGGGGTTGGCGCTCTTCGCGGGCCGGGCGTTCGGCGCGCTCTTCGCGGCGGCGTTCGCTGCGTTCCTCGCGACCTTCGCGGCCTTCGCGCGGCTGGCGCTCTTCGCGGGGTGTCCGCTCGGCGCGCTCTTCACGGCCTTCGCGCGGCTGGCGCTCCTCGCGAGCCGGGCGCTCGGCGCGCTCTTCGCGGCGACGTTCGCTGCGCTCTTCGCGGTTCGGGCGTTCGGCGCGCTCTTCGCGCGGTTGGCGCTCTGCGCGTTCCTCGCGGGGCTTGCGCTCTTCGTCGCGGCGATTGCCATCGCGGCCATCGCGGCGGCGGTTCTGCTGGCGGCCGTTGCGACGCTCGTCCTGGCGGGTTTGGCGCTCGGCAGCCGGCTTGCTGGTTTCAGCAGGCTTGGCGGCAGGTTGATCCTTGCCTGCGAACAGGCCGACCAGGGACTTCACCAGGCCCTGGAACAGGCTCGGCTCGGGCATCGGCTTGGCCGGCTCGACCGGTGCTTCGGTGTGTTGCGGTGCGGGCTGCTGGGGAGCGACGGTCTTGACTGCTGCTTCCTGGCGGACCAGGGTGCGGGTCGAGCTGACCGGCTGGGCTTCTTCGTGCTCGACGGTGGCCATTTCGTAGCTGGTCTGGCCGGCAACCAGTTCGGGGCTGTCATCGCGCAGACGCTGGACTTCGAAATGCGGGGTTTCCAGATGATCGTCCGGCAGGATGAAGATGCGCGCGCGGGTACGCAGTTCGATCTTGGTGATGGCGTTGCGCTTCTCGTTGAGCAGGAAGGCGGCGACCTGGAAGGGCACGCGGGCGCGGACTTCCGCGGTGCGGTCCTTCAGGGCTTCTTCCTCAATCAGGCGCAGGATGGCCAGCGACAGCGACTCGACGTCGCGGATGATGCCCTGGCCGTTGCAGCGCGGGCAGACGATGCCGCTGGTCTCGCCGAGGGACGGACGCAGGCGCTGGCGGGACATTTCCAGCAGGCCGAAGCGCGAGATGCGACCGACCTGGACGCGCGCGCGGTCGGCCTCGAGGGCTTCGCGGACACGCTCTTCCACGGCGCGCTGGTTCTTCGCCGGGGTCATGTCGATGAAGTCGATGACGATCAGGCCGCCGATGTCACGCAGGCGCAGCTGGCGGGCGATTTCCTCGGCCGCTTCCAGGTTGGTCTGCAGGGCGGTTTCCTCGATGTCGCCGCCCTTGGTGGCGCGCGCCGAGTTGATGTCGATGGAAACCAGGGCCTCGGTCGGGTCGATGACGATGGAGCCGCCGGACGGCAGCTTCACTTCGCGCTGGAAAGCGGTCTCGATCTGGCTCTCGATCTGGAAGCGATTGAACAGCGGAACGCTGTCCTGGTACAGCTTCACCTTGCTGGCGTACTGCGGCATCACCTGGCGGATGAAGTTCAGGGCTTCTTCCTGGGCGTCGATGCTGTCGATCAGCACTTCGCCGATGTCCTGGCGCAGGTAGTCGCGGATGGCGCGGATGATGACGTTGCTTTCCTGGTAGATCAGGAAGGGCGCGCCACGTTCGCCGGACGCTTCCTTGATCGCGCTCCACAGTTGCAGCAGGTAGTCGAGGTCCCACTGCAGTTCCTCGGTGCTGCGGCCGAGGCCGGCGGTGCGCACGATCAGGCCCATGTCGGCCGGTGCGTTGAGGCCGTTCAGGGCCTCGCGCAGCTCGTTGCGCTCTTCGCCTTCGATACGGCGGGAGATGCCGCCGGCGCGCGGGTTGTTCGGCATCAGCACCAGGTAACGGCCGGCCAGGCTGATGAAGGTGGTCAGGGCGGCGCCCTTGTTGCCGCGCTCTTCCTTCTCGACCTGGACGATGACTTCCTGGCCTTCGCTCAGGACTTCCTTGATGTTGATCCGGCCTTCGGGGGATTTCTTGAAGTATTCGCGGGAGATTTCTTTGAGGGGGAGGAAGCCGTGGCGTTCGGCGCCGAAGTCGACGAAGGCGGCTTCGAGGCTGGGTTCGACGCGAGTGATGCGGCCTTTGTAGATGTTGGCCTTCTTCTGCTCGCGGGCGCCCGACTCGATGTCGAGGTCGAACAGGCGTTGGCCGTCGACCAGTGCAACACGCAACTCCTCGGGTTGAGTCGCGTTGATCAGCATTCTTTTCATGTAGTACCAATGGTTTCCGGGGCTACCGGAAACGGCGATCGGCACACACGACTCTCACGGTCGGTGCTCGGGCGCGTATTCAGGAATGGCGGGCCATTCCCGTGTCCAGCGGCGCTCGGCACTGGGTGCCGGTCCGCGACTACGTCTCCTGCTTCCTGTGTTTCAGAAGCACTTGAGTCAGGAGGAGGAATCGGCTGTCGGAGGCGGACGAAAAATGCGTCTGGATCAAGCTAGAAGCTACGCAGTCCAACAGCCGTACATCTCCACCCTACACATGTTCCTTAAGAATCGGGCGCCGCTCGCAGTATCCGGAGCGGGTTGGCATCTCGCGCTCACCGAAGTGGTCGCGGCTCATGTTTCAAGGCTTTGGTTTCGAGTCGTTAGCGGGTTGGAAATTTTCGTATTTCCGCTGAAACGCCTCTGTAGGACGGCCTGACGTCCGTTCAAAGTGTTTGCAGGCGAGGGGGAAATGCAGGTTGGCAATCATCCGCAGGCCAGGCCGCTTATGGCGGCTTCCCGACTATAGCAGCAATGATTAAGTGCTTCAATTGAATGAAAAATTGTTATGATGTACGGATGACTACTCCCGCCTCTCCGACCACCGGTGTCCAGCTGCTCGATGTGCCGCCGGAACTGGCTGGTCAACGTATCGACAATTTCCTTATCGCCCGTCTCAAGGGTGCGCCCAAGACCCTGATCTATCGCATCCTGCGTAAGGGCGAAGTGCGCGTGAACAAGGGGCGGATCAAGCCCGACTATCGGCTCCAGGCCGGAGACCAGGTGCGCGTGCCGCCGCTGCGCCTGGCCGAGCGTGATGAGCCGGCGCCGCTGGCGCAGGGGCTGCTGGAGCGGATGGAGGCGGCGATCGTCTACGAGGACAAGGCGCTGATCGTGGTCAACAAGCCCGCCGGGATCGCCGTGCATGGCGGCAGCGGCGTGAGCGCCGGGGTCATCGAGGTGTTTCGCCAGTTGCGCCCCGATGCCAAGGATATCGAATTGGTGCATCGTCTCGATCGCGATACCTCCGGCCTGCTGATGATCGCCAAGAAGCGCAGCATGTTGCGTCACCTGCATGAGGCCCTGCGGGGCGAGAAAATCGTCGACAAGCGCTATCACGCCCTGGTCCGTGGCCACTGGCCGGCTGGCAAGAAGAACGTGCGCGCGCCGCTGCTGAAGAACAACCTGCGTTCGGGCGAGCGAATGGTAGAGGTGAACGTCGAGGGCAAGGACGCGCTGACCGAGTTCCGGGTGCTGCGTCGCTTCGGCGATTTCGCCACCCTGGTGGAAGCACGCCCGATCACCGGGCGGACCCATCAGATCCGCGTGCATGCCAAGCACGCCGGGCATGCCATCGCCGGCGACCCGAAGTATGGCGACGAGGATTTCTCCCGCGAGATCCGCGAGCTGGGCGGCAAGCGCCTGTTCCTGCATGCCGCGCAGTTGCGCGTGCCGCTGCCCGACGGGCAGGTGCTGGAGCTGGAGGCGCCGGTGGACGAGATGTGGCAGCGTTCGCTGGAGCGTTTGAATGACTGACTACGCGTTGCTGGTATTCGATTGGGACGGCACCCTGGTCGACTCGATCGCGCGCATCGTCGATTCGATGAAGGCGGCGGCGCGGGAAACCGCTCTGCCGGAGCGGGACGATACCCGGATCAAGGGCATCATCGGCCTCGGCTTGCCCGAGGCGATCGCTTCGCTCTATCCGGAGGTTGGCGATCCTGCTCTGGTCGAGCGTTTCCGGTGTGCCTACAGCGAGCATTACCTGGCGCAGGAAGCGCAGCCGTCGCGGTTGTTCCCCGGCGTGGCCGAAGCCATGGTGCATTTTCGCGAGGCCGGGTTCCGCCTGGCGGTCGCCACCGGCAAGAGTCGGCGCGGCCTGGACCGGGTGCTGGCGGGGCATGGCTGGAGCGATTTCTTCGATATCACCCGCTGCGCCGACGAAACGGCCAGCAAGCCGGACCCGTTGATGCTCCACGAGATCCTGGCGCACTGCCGGGTCGAGCCGGGGCGGGCGCTGATGATCGGTGATTCGCCGTTCGACCTGGAAATGGCGCGACGGGCGGGGATGGATTCGGTTGCGGTGGCCTATGGCGCCCAATCGCTGGAGCAGTTGCGGCCTTATGCGCCGCGGCTGGAAGTTGAGCATTTCACCGAGTTGCGCGCCTGGTTGGGCGGTGCTCGACGTGAGGCGGTTTCAGGAGTGGTTGAGCATGTCTGACGAGTGGAAGTCGGAAACGCCGAAGGCGAATGACGACAAGAGCTGGAAGCTGCTGGAAAAGGCGGTCCTCGCCGGGGTCCAGGAGCAGCGGCGGGCGCGGCGCTGGGGGATATTCTTCAAGTCGCTGACCTTCATCTATCTCTTTGTCGTGCTGCTGGCCTTCAGTCCGTTCGGCAGCCTGGAGAAATCGGCCTCGCGCAGCGGTAGCCACACGGCGCTGATCGAGGTGAAGGGCATGATCGCCGACGATGAGCCGGCCAGTGCCGACAATATCGTCACGGCCTTGCGCGCGGCGTTCAAGGATGAGGGTACCAAGGGGATCGTCCTGCGGATCAACAGTCCGGGCGGCAGTCCGGTGCAGTCGGGCTATATCTATGACGAGATTCGTCGCCTGCGCGGCGAGCACCCGAACGTCAAGGTCTATGCGGTGATCAGCGACCTGGGTGCCTCCGGCGCCTACTACATCGCCAGCGCCGCCGACCAGATCTACGCCGACAAGGCCAGTCTGGTCGGTTCCATTGGCGTGACGGCGGCCAGCTTCGGTTTCGTCGGCACCATGGAGAAGCTCGGTGTCGAGCGGCGCGTCTATACCTCCGGCGAGCACAAGTCGTTCCTCGATCCTTTCCAGCCGCAAAAGCCCGAGGAGACCCAGTTCTGGCAGCAGGTGCTGGATACCACCCACAAGCAGTTCATCGACAGCGTGAAAAAAGGGCGCGGCGACCGGCTCAAGGTCGAGGGGCATCCGGAGCTGTTCTCGGGTCTGGTCTGGTCCGGCGAACAGGCATTGCAGCTCGGTTTGATCGACGGTCTGGGCAATGCCAGCTATGTGGCGCGCGAAGTGGTGAAGGAGAAGAAGATCGAGGACTACACCGTGCAGGAGTCGCCGTTCGATCGCTTCGCCAAGAAGTTCGGTGCCAGTGTGGCGGAGCGCCTCGCGCTTTGGATGGGCTGGCAGGGGCCGGTACTGCGCTGAGAGCGTTTCCCTTCCTTATATAAAGAAGCCCGGCTGAAGCCGGGCTTCTTTATATGGGAATGCCGGATATGGGAATGCCGGCTCAGGGGATTTCGACGCCTTCCTCGAGGAGCATGTCGACCAGGCGGATCAGCGGCAGGCCCACCAGGCTGGTGGCGTCCTCTCCTTCGGTGGCGCGGAACAGGCTGACGCCCAGGCCTTCCGCCTTGAAGCTGCCGGCGCAGTCCAGCGGGCGTTCCGCTTCGACGTAGCGGCGGATGCGGCTCTCGTCGAGGTGGCGGAAGTGCACGGTGAACGGCACGCATGCCACCTGGATGCGTCGGCTGGCGCTGTTGAGGAGGGCCAGTCCGGTGAGGAAGGTCACGCTCTTGCCGCTGGCGTCCCGTAGCTGCTGGATGGCGCGTTCGGGGGTGTGCGGCTTGCCGAGGATGTTGCCGTCGAGTACGGCGACCTGGTCGGAGCCGATCACCAGGTGTTGCGGATAGCGTCCGGCCAGCGCTTCGGCCTTGCTGGCGGAAAGGCGGCGCACCAGTTCCTCGGCACTTTCCCCGGCGCGATGGCTTTCGTCGATATCGGGGCTGGCGCTTTCGAAGGGAAGGCGCAGGCGGGTCAGGAGTTCGCGTCGGTAGGGGGAGCTGGAGGCGAGGATCAGGTCGGGCATGAGGTTCTCCATGGCGAGCGGCCGATTTTAACGAAAAGACTCGTCCTTACAGCGGTTTATGGCTAATTTCCTTTGACAGGCGCGGGGGCGTCCCTATAATGGCGCGCTTATGTTGAATGGGCCGATTCCACCTCATATCGATCCGCGCAAGTTGGTCGACCGCGGCGCCACCCTCGAGGGTGTGTACGCGCTCGCCGATATGCCGCGTGTATGCGAGCAACTGACCAGCGATGCCGGTGAGGTGCGCGTGAAGGTTTCCTTCGAGCGCGACCACCAGAAGCTGGCGGTCATGCATATGCAGCTCGATACCGAGGTGAGCATGGTATGCCAACGCTGCCTGGATGCGGCGGCCATTCCCGTGCATGGCGAATATACCTACGCCATTCTTCGGGAAGGTCAGTCCGCCGACGGTCTGCCGAAGGGGTACGATGCGCTGGAAGTGGGGGAGGAACCCCTGGACCTGCTGGCGCTGGTCGAGGACGAGCTGTTGCTCGCCTTACCCATCGTTCCGGCCCATGACCCCGAAGTATGTCAGCACCCGGCTGGATTCGTCGTCGAAGACGAGCCGGAGTCGAGCGAAGTCGAGGACAAGCGTCCTAATCCGTTCAGCGTACTGGCACAGTTGAAGCGTGACCCAAACGTTTAGGAGTTAATCAATCATGGCTGTTCAGCAGAACAAAAAGTCTCGTTCCGCTCGTGACATGCGTCGTTCCCACGATGCGCTCGAGTCCAATGCTCTGTCCGTGGAAAAGAGCACCGGTGAAGTCCACCTGCGCCACCACGTATCCCCGGACGGCTTCTATCGCGGCCGTAAGGTAGTAGACAAGGGCTCCGACGAGTAATCCTTGTCCGCACCAATCATCGCGATTGATGCAATGGGTGGGGACTTCGGTCCCCACTGCGTTGTTCCGGCCTCTATTGCCTTCCTGGCCGAGAATTCCTCTTCGCAACTGATCCTCGTCGGTCAGCCTGCCCTCCTCGAAGAACTCCTTTCCCGCTATCCGTCGCTCGACCGGCAGCGCCTGCGTGTGCATGCGGCCAGCGAAGTGATAGGTTCAGACGAACGTCCCTCCCAGGCCTTGCGTGGCAAGCCGGACGCTTCCATGCGCGTGGCGCTGGAGCTGGTCCGCGACGGCCGGGCGCACGCGTGCGTCAGCGCCGGCAATACCGGGGCGTTGATGGCGCTGTCGCGGCACCTGCTGAAGACCCTGCCCGGTATCGACCGCCCTGCGATGGTGACGGCGGTTCCGACCGAGAAGGGGCATTGTCATCTGCTCGACCTCGGCGCCAACGTGGATTGCAGTGCCGAGCATCTCTACCAGTTCGCGGTGATGGGCGCGGTGGCGGCAGAGGCCTTGGGCTGCGTCTCGCCCCGGGTCGCCCTGCTCAACGTGGGGACCGAGGAGATCAAGGGCAACCAGCAGGTCAAGCTGGCGGCGAGCCTGTTGCAGAAGGCCCAGGGGTTGAATTTCAGCGGATATATAGAGGGCGATGGCCTGTATCGCGGCGAGGCCGACGTGGTGGTCTGCGACGGTTTCGTCGGCAACATCCTGCTGAAGGCCAGCGAAGGCCTGGCTGCCATGGTGTCGGCGCGGATCGAACAGCGCTTCCGCGATGGACTGGCGGCGAAGCTGGTCGGTGCGCTGGCGTTGCCGCTGCTGCGCCGGCTGCGCGGCGATATCGCTCCGGCACGCTATAACGGCGCCAGTTTCCTCGGATTGCAGGGGATAGTGGTGAAAAGCCATGGGTCTGCCGCCGAGGAGGGTTTCCAGAGCGCCTTGCGTCGCGCGGCACTGGAAGTCCGGGAAAACCTGCCGCAACGATTGCATGGCCGTCTCGAGCATCTGCTGCTCTAATGTGTGACCGGGCGGTCCAGGCAGCCATCCAACACTCAGTTTCCTGCGCCAGTCGCGGCTGGCGCGTTATCTCTGACGAGCAAAAGACCACAAGGGACCTATTCAATGTCTGCATCCCTCGCATTCGTCTTCCCCGGCCAGGGTTCGCAATCCCTCGGCATGCTGGCCGAGCTGGGCGCCCAGCAGGCGCTGGTGCGCGATACCTTCGCCGAGGCCTCCGAGGCGCTCGGTTACGACCTTTGGGCGCTGGTCCAGAATGGACCTGAAGAGCACCTGAACCAGACCGACAAGACCCAGCCGGCCATCCTCACGGTTTCGATCGCGCTCTGGCGCCTCTGGCTGGCCGAGGGCGGCGCGCGCCCGGCGTTCGTCGCCGGGCACAGCCTGGGCGAATATTCCGCGCTGGTCGCGGCCGAAAGCCTGGCGTTCGCCGATGCGGTCAAGCTGGTCGAGCGTAGGGGCCAACTGATGCAGCAGGCGGTTCCGGCGGGGCAGGGCGGCATGGCCGCGATCCTAGGCCTGGAAGACGCCGATGTATTGGCGGCCTGTGCCGAGGCGGCCCAGGGCGAGGTGGTCAGCGCGGTCAACTTCAACGCGCCGGGGCAGGTAGTGATCGCCGGTGCCGCGGCTGCCGTGGAGCGCGCCATCGAGGCGTGCAAGGCGCGCGGCGCCAAGCGCGCGGTGGCGCTGCCGGTCAGCGTGCCGTCGCATTGCGAGCTGATGCGTCCGGCCGCCGAGCAGTTCGCCGCCTCGGTCGAAAGCCTGCAGTGGCAGGCGCCGAAGATTGCGCTGGTGCAGAACGTCAGCGCCGCCGTACCGGCTGATCTCGATACGCTGCGCCGCGACCTGCTGGCACAGCTGTACAGCCCGGTTCGCTGGGTGGAGAGCATCCAGCTGCTGGCGGAAAAGGGCGTCACCGAGCTGGTCGAGTGCGGGCCGGGCAAGGTCCTGGCAGGCCTCAACAGGCGCTGTGCGAAGGGCATCAATACCCATGGCCTGGATGGTGTCGAGGCGTTCGCCGCCACGCGCGCCGCCCTGGCCTGAGAGAGAGTGAAAGGAGAGAATCCCATGAGTCTGCAAGGTAAGGTCGCATTGGTAACCGGCGCCAGCCGTGGCATCGGCCAGGCGATTGCGCTGGAACTGGGGCGCCTGGGTGCCGTGGTCATCGGCACCGCGACCAGCGCGTCCGGCGCCGAGAAGATCGCCGAAACCCTCAAGGCCAATGGCGTCGAGGGTGCGGGCCTGGTCCTGGACGTTTCCAGCGACGAATCCGTAGCCGCGACCCTGGAGCACATCCAGCAGCATCTCGGCCAACCGCTGATCGTGGTCAATAACGCCGGCATCACCCGCGATAATCTGCTGGTGCGCATGAAAGACGACGAGTGGTTCGATGTGGTCAACACCAACCTGAACAGTCTCTACCGTCTGTCGAAAGCCGTTCTGCGCGGTATGACCAAGGCCCGCTGGGGGCGCATCATCAACATCGGTTCCGTGGTCGGCGCCATGGGCAATGCCGGGCAAACCAACTATGCCGCGGCGAAGGCCGGCCTGGAGGGCTTCACCCGTGCGCTGGCCCGGGAAGTCGGTTCGCGTGCCATTACCGTGAATGCGGTGGCGCCGGGCTTCATCGACACCGACATGACCCGCGAGCTGCCGGAAGCCCAGCGCGAAGCGCTGCTGGGCCAGATTCCGCTGGGTCGCCTGGGGCAGGCGGAAGAGATCGCCAAGGTGGTCGGCTTCCTCGCTTCGGACGGCGCAGCCTATGTGACCGGGGCCACCGTGCCGGTCAATGGTGGGATGTACATGAGCTGAATGTGACGTTACCTTTCTCGGGTCTGTCATAAGCGCTGTCTAGAATTCGTTGCGGAATTGCAGCCGGGTTATTAGATAGAATTATCGAAGTGGCCGTGGGAAGGTGAGGCGTTCAGCTTGAAAAGCAGAAAACCCTTTCTATACACTTACCCGCAGCCCAGCTGCTCGGATTTTCCATAGGAGTGAAAACAAGGTATGAGCACCATCGAAGAACGCGTTAAGAAGATCGTCGCTGAACAACTCGGCGTGAAGGAAGAAGAAGTCACCAACAGCGCTTCCTTCGTCGAAGACCTGGGCGCCGACTCCCTTGACACCGTCGAGCTGGTGATGGCTCTGGAAGAGGAATTCGAGACCGAAATCCCTGACGAGAAAGCTGAAAAGATCACCACCGTTCAGGAAGCCATCGACTACATCGTTGCTCACCAGCAATAAGTAGTCGTCGGATTTTCCGACGTGGAAAAGCCGCACAGCCTGTAAGGGCGTGCGGCTTTTCTTTAGCGCCTTACCTACTCTGGTAGTCTGTCGGCGCAACCCCGTGAAATGAGAAAGAGGAAGTCGTAGTGTCGCGTAGACGCGTCGTCATTACTGGCATGGGCATGCTGTCGCCGCTGGGCCTGGATGTCCCGAGCAGTTGGGAAGGTATTCTCGCCGGTCGCAGCGGGATCGCCCCGATCGAGCATATGGACCTATCCGCCTATTCCACCCGCTTCGGTGGTTCGGTCAAGGGTTTCAATGTCGAGGAATACCTGTCCGCCAAGGAAGCCCGCAAGCTCGACCTGTTCATCCAGTACGGTCTCGCCGCCAGCTTCCAGGCCGTTCGCGATTCCGGCCTGGAGGTCACCGACGCCAATCGTGAGCGTATCGGCGTATCCATGGGTTCCGGTATCGGCGGCCTGACCAATATCGAGAACAACTGCCGATCCCTGTTCGAGCAGGGGCCGCGGCGCATCTCGCCGTTCTTCGTGCCCGGTTCGATCATCAACATGGTTTCCGGCTTCCTGTCGATCCACCTGGGTCTGCAGGGGCCCAACTACGCCCTCACCACCGCCTGCACCACCGGTACCCACAGCATCGGCATGGCTGCTCGCAACATCGCCTATGGCGAGGCCGACGTGATGGTCGCCGGCGGTTCCGAAATGGCTGCCTGCGGTCTCGGCCTGGGTGGGTTCGGCGCGGCTCGCGCGCTCTCCACTCGCAACGACGAGCCGACCCGTGCCAGCCGTCCGTGGGACCGGGATCGCGACGGCTTCGTCCTGTCCGACGGTTCCGGCGCCCTGGTGCTCGAAGAACTGGAGCACGCCCGTGCCCGCGGCGCGCGGATCTATGCCGAGCTGGTTGGCTTCGGCATGAGCGGCGACGCCTTCCACATGACCGCGCCGCCGGAAGACGGCGCCGGTGCCGCCCGCTGCATGAAGAACGCGCTGCGCGATGCCGGCCTGGATCCTCGTCAGGTCGATTACATCAACGCCCATGGCACCTCCACCCCGGCCGGCGACATCGCCGAGATCGCCGCGGTGAAGAGCGTGTTCGGCGAGCATGCCCATGCGCTGTCGATGAGTTCGACCAAGTCGATGACCGGCCACCTGTTGGGTGCCGCCGGTGCGGTGGAGGCGATCTTCAGCGTGCTGGCCCTGCGCGACCAGGTCGCCCCGCCGACCATCAACCTGGACAACCCGGACGAAGGTTGCGACCTCGACCTGGTGGCCCACGAAGCCAAGCCGCGCAAGATCGACGTGGCCCTGTCGAACTCGTTCGGTTTCGGCGGGACCAACGGCACCCTGGTGTTCCGCAGGTTCGCCGACTGATGCTGGACTGGGTCGACGGCCGGCCCGCCGCCGAGCTGTCCGTGCGCGATCGCGGACTGGCCTATGGCGACGGGCTGTTCGAGACCCTGGCGGTGCGCGCCGGCACGCCGCGTCTCCTGGAGCGCCACCTGGCGCGCCTGGAAGAGGGGTGTCGGCGCCTGGCGATCCCTCTCGACGCCGCGGCGTTGCGCCAGGAGTTGCTGGCGTTCTGCGCGGCGCTGGGCGACGGTGTCGCCAAGCTGATCGTCACCCGCGGCGAGGGTTTGCGTGGCTACGCGCCGCCTGCCGAGGCCTCGCCGCGGCGAATCCTCTCCGGATCGCCGCGTCCGGCCTATCCCGAGCGCCACTGGCAGCAAGGCGTGCGCCTGTTCGCCTGCCGCACGCGCCTGGCCGAGCAGCCCCTGCTGGCCGGTCTCAAGCACCTCAATCGCCTGGAGCAGGTCCTCGCCCGTGCCGAGTGGAGCGACGCCGGGCATGCCGAAGGGCTCATGCTGGACGTGCACGAGCGGGTAGTGGAGGGCGTGTTCAGCAACCTGCTGCTGGTTCTCGACGGCACCCTCGTGGCGCCTGACCTGCGGCGCTGCGGCGTCGCGGGAGTGATGCGCGCGGAATTGCTCGAGCGCGCCGAAGGAATCGGCGTCCCGCTGGCGATACGGGATGTTTCCATGGCTGAACTGGCGACGGCCGACGAGGTCTTTCTGTGCAACAGCCAGTTCGGCATCTGGCCGGTCCGGGCATTGGACGAGCACGTCTGGCCGGTCGGCGAGCTGACCCGTAAACTGCAAGACCAACTTCGCGACGACCTGGATTTCTGACTTTGATGCGCAAACTGCTGGTGCTGCTGGAGAGTGGCCTGTTGTTCGTTGGCCTCTGCGTCGGCCTGGCTGCATGGCAGCAGCAGCGGGCGCTGGAGCAGCCCCTGCAATTGACCGAGGAGCGCCTGCTGGACGTTTCCTCGGGCTCCACGCCGGGCGGCATGCTCGCGCGTCTGGAGCAGGAAAAGGTGCTCCATGGCGCGTTCTGGCTGCGCCTCTACTGGCGTTTCAACCTGCCGGGCCAGGCCCTGCACAGCGGCGAATACCGCCTCTTGCCGGGGATGAAGGGCGCCGACCTGCTGGAACTCTGGCGTGAAGGCGAGGTGGTGCAGTACAGCCTGACCCTGGTCGAGGGCTGGAGTTTCCGCCAGGTGCGCGAAGCGCTCGCCAGGCAGGGCAAGCTGGAGCAGACCCTGGCCGGCCTGAGCGACGGCGAGATCATGCAACGCCTCGGCAAGCCCGACGAAGTGGCCGAAGGGCGCTTCTTCCCCGATACCTACCGCTACACCCGTGGCATGCGCGACATCGACATACTGCGCAAGGCCTACCAGCGCATGCAGACCATCCTCGCCAAGGAATGGGATGGCCGCAGCCAGGACCTGCCTTATCGCGACGCCTACCAGGCGCTGATCATGGCCTCGCTGGTGGAAAAGGAAACCGGCGTGCCGGAAGAGCGTTCGCAGATCGCCGGCGTCTTCGTCCGCCGCCTGCAGCGCGGCATGCTGTTGCAGACCGATCCGACGGTGATCTATGGCATGGGCGAGCGCTACAACGGCAAGATCACCCGCGCCGACCTGCGCGAACCGACCCCTTACAATACCTATGTGGTGCCGGGCATGCCGCCGACCCCGATCGCCCTGGCCGGGCGCGAGGCGATTCGCGCCGCGCTGCATCCGGCCGAGGGTGAGACCCTGTATTTCGTGGCGCGCGGCGATGGCAGCCATGTGTTCTCCAGCAGCCTGGACGAACACAACAAGGCGGTCCGCGAGTACCAGTTGAAGCGTCGCTCGGACTATCGCTCCAGCCCCGCGCCCATCACCCCGCCGCCACAATGAGCGGCGCAGCCAAGATAAGGAGTGCCGTGTGACCGGCCTGTTCGTCACCCTGGAGGGCCCGGAAGGGGCCGGCAAGAGCACCAACCGCGACTACCTGGCCGAGCGCCTGCGCGAGCGCGGCATCGAGGTGCAGTTGAGCCGCGAGCCTGGCGGCACGCCTCTCGCCGAGCGCATCCGTGAACTGCTGCTGGCGCCCAGCGACGAGCCGATGGCCGCCGATACCGAGCTGTTGCTGATGTTCGCCGCGCGGGCCCAGCATCTCGCCGGGGTCATCCGCCCGGCGCTGGCGCGCGGGGCCGTGGTGCTCTGCGATCGCTTCACCGATGCCACCTATGCCTACCAGGGCGGCGGGCGCGGTTTGCCGGAGGCGCGCATCGCCGCGCTGGAAAGCTTCGTCCAGGGCGACCTGCGGCCCGACCTCACGCTGGTCTTCGACCTGCCGGTGGAAATCGGCCTGGCGCGGGCGGCGGCGCGTGGCCGGCTCGACCGTTTCGAGCAGGAGGACCGACGCTTCTTCGAGGCCGTGCGTCAGACCTACCTGCAGCGCGCCGCGCAGGCCCCGGAGCGTTACCAGGTGCTCGATGCCGGGTTGCCGCTGGCCGAGGTGCAGGCTGGCCTGGATCGGCTGCTGCCGAATCTGCTGGAGCGTCTGAATGGCTGATATCTATCCCTGGCAGCAGGCGCTCTGGAGCCAACTGGGCGGCCGCGCCCAGCACGCCCACGCCTATCTGCTCTACGGTCCCGCCGGGATCGGCAAGCGTGCCCTGGCCGAGCATTGGGCCGCCCAACTGCTCTGCCAGCGGCCTGCCGCCGCTGGCGCATGCGGCGAGTGCAAGGCCTGCCAGTTGCTGGCCGCCGGTACCCATCCGGACTACTTCGTGCTGGAGCCGGAGGAGGCGGAGAAACCGATCCGGGTCGATCAGGTCCGCGACCTGGTTGGCTTCGTGGTGCAGACCGCGCAACTGGGCGGGCGCAAGGTCGTGTTGCTCGAACCCGCCGAGGCGATGAACGTGAACGCCGCCAACGCCCTGTTGAAAAGCCTTGAAGAGCCGTCGGGCGATACTGTGCTGCTGCTGATCAGCCACCAGCCCAGCCGCCTGTTGCCGACCATCAAGAGCCGCTGCGTGCAGCAGGCCTGCCCTTTGCCGGGCGCGGCGGCGAGTCTGGAATGGCTGGCGCGGGCCCTGCCCGACGAGCCGGCCGAGGCCCTGGAGGAACTGTTGGCGCTTTCCGGCGGCTCGCCGCTCACCGCCCAGCGCCTGCACGGCCAGGGCGTGCGCGAGCAGCGCGCGCAGGTGGTCGAGGGGGTGAAGAAGCTGCTCAAGCAGCAGATCGCCGCCAGCCCACTGGCCGAAAGCTGGAACAGCGTGCCGTTGCCATTGCTCTTCGACTGGTTCTGCGACTGGACGCTGGGCATCCTGCGCTACCAGTTGACCCACGACGAGGAGGGGCTGGGGTTGGCCGACATGCGCAAGGTGATCCAGTACCTGGGCGACAAATCCGGGCAGGCCAAGGTGCTGGCCATGCAGGACTGGCTGCTGCAACAGCGGCAGAAAGTGTTGAACAAGGCCAACCTCAACCGTGTCCTGCTTCTCGAAGCCCTGCTGGTGCAGTGGGCAAGCCTGCCCGGGCCGGGCTAGAATCCCGCTGATATTCGACTGGCAGGAACCTGCATGAGTTTGCCACCCAATCTGGGGCCGCGTAACGGCATCCTGTCCTTGACCATCAAGGACAAGTCCGTGCTGTACGCCGCCTACATGCCGTTCATCAGGAACGGCGGGCTGTTCATTCCCACCAACAAGAACTACAAGCTCGGCGACGAAGTCTTCATGCTGCTCAACCTGATGGAAGAGCCGGAGAAGATCCCGGTGGCCGGCAAGGTCGTCTGGATCACCCCGAAGGGCGCCCAGGGCAACCGTGCGGCGGGCATCGGCGTGCAGTTCAACGACGGTGACAACACCGCCCGCAACAAGATCGAAACCTACCTGGCCGGGGCGCTGAAGTCGGACCGGCCGACCCACACGATGTAACGCTAGACAGGATCATGCTGGTCGATTCCCACTGCCACCTCGATCGCCTCGACCTGGCCGCCCATGGCGGCTCGCTCGATGCGGCGCTGGATGCCGCGCGAGCGCGTGGCGTCGGTCAATTCCTCTGCATCGGCGTCAGCGCCGACAATGCCCAGGCGGTGAAGGCCCTGGCCGAGCGCTATGCCGACGTGCACTGTTCGGTGGGCGTGCACCCGCTGGACCTGGAGCCCGGAAGCGCGCCAGCGCTGGACTGGCTGCTAGGCGAACTGGCGCATCCGCGGGTGGTGGCGATCGGCGAGACCGGCCTCGACTACCACTACGAACCGGAAGCCGCCGAGTTGCAGCAGGAGGCGTTTCGCCTGCACCTGGAAGCCGCGCGGATCACCGCCAAGCCAGTGATCGTGCACACCCGCGAGGCGCGCGCCGATACGCTGGCGCTGCTGCGCGAGGCGGCGTTGCCGCAGGCCGGCGTGCTGCATTGCTTCACCGAGGACTGGGAGATGGCGCGATCGGCGCTGGACCTGGGCTTCTACATTTCCCTGTCCGGCATCGTCACCTTCCGCAATGCCGATGCCCTGCGCGAGGTGGCTCGCCAGGTACCAGCCGACCGGCTGCTGGTGGAGACCGACTCGCCCTACCTGGCGCCGATTCCCCATCGCGGCAAGCCGAACCTGCCGGAATACGTGCGCGATGTCGCCGAATTCCTCGCGACGTTGCGTGGCGTCAGCCTGGAAACCCTGGCGGAGCAGACTACCGCCAATTTCCATCGGCTGTTTCCGTTGGCCCGCTAGGCCGGCGCACGGATAAAAAAAACCCGGGTTCTGGGGGATGAATCCGGGTCAAGACCATTAGGAGTGGAACAAAGGTACGCATTCCTCGGTACCTTCACTGGCTGGGTACTTGGGGGGAGATACCGCGCGCCAGTACCTTTCAGTATTGGTCATGTTCGTGGGGCGTCCAGACAGGGCTGGCGGTTTTTTAAACAGATTTGGAATACCCTTGCCGTCCTTGAGTACCTAGGTGCCTGCGACCTGGCGCAAGATCGCCAGGGTATCGTCGATCACCGTCGAACTCGTGTAGAAGTGCGGGGAAAAACGGATACCTCCGCCACGCTGGGCACAAATGACCCGTTCCTGGCGAAGCGTTTCGAAGAGTGTCCGATTGTCCTGGCCGTCCAGGCTGAAGGTCAGGATGCCCGCGCGTCGGCTCGGGTTCCGCGGGCTGTGCAGGCGTACCCCGGGAATTCCCGACAGACCGTCCTGTAGCCACTGGACGCGCTCGGCGATGTCTCTGCCGACCCGCTCCATGCCGACCTCCTCCAACAGCCCCAGGCTGGCCTCCAGGGCCATCGCGCCGAGCATGTTCGGGCTGCCGCATTCGAAGCGCCGGGCGCTGCGCGCCGGCCGCCAGTCGCGACGCTCGTAATCGAGGGCATGTTCCAGCATGTGCCAGCCATATTCGTGCAGCGCCAGGCGCTCGCGCTGCTCGGGATGGCAATAGAAGACGCCCAGCCCTTCGGGGCCGAGCATCCACTTGTGCCCATCGGCCATGGCGAAGGCACAATCGTAGGCCTGTACGTCGAAGGGCAGGGCGCCGAGCTGCTGGATCGCGTCGATGCAGAACAGCACCCCGCGGCGGCGACATCCCGCGCCGATGCGCTCCAGGTCAAGGCGCAGGCCGCTGGCGTACTGCACCGCGCTGATCGACAGCAGGCGGGTGCGCGGGCCGCAGGCGGCGAGCAGGGCGCTCTCGGGATCGTCGCCGGCGAGACCGACCTCGACCACTTCGACGCCGCGCGGGCGCAAGGCTTCCCAGACCACTCTATTGGAGGGGAACTCCTCGTTGCCGATGACGACCTGGTCGCCCTCTCGCCAATCCAGGCCGAAGGCTACGAAGGAAAGCGCCTCGGAGGTGTTCTTGACCAGGGCGAGGTCGCTGCCGGCGCGCGCATTGAGCAGTCGGGCAAGGCGCTCGCGCAGGCGATGTTCTATCTTCAGCCATTCCGGATAGTCGCTGGCGCCGTGGGCGACGTTCTCCCGGGCGAAGGCGCTCACCGCGTCGGCGGCGCGTCTAGGCCAGGGTGCGACCGCTGCGTGGTTGAGGTAGCGCAGACCGTTGGTCTGGTCGAATTCGTCCTGGTAACAATTCATCGTCGGATGTTCCGTGCATTTTCGTGCTGAATAGGCATAATACGCGGCTTCGATTTTTGACTCATTTTGACCTGACAGTCTTTTTATGCAGAAAGAGCCTCGCAAAGTTCGTGAATTTCGTCGCCGTGAACAGGAGATTCTCGATACCGCCCTCAAGCTGTTCCTCGAACAGGGGGAAGACAGCGTAACGGTCGAGATGATCGCGGATGCCGTCGGCATCGGCAAAGGCACGATCTACAAGCACTTCAAGTCCAAGGCGGAGATCTACCTGCGCCTGATGCTGGACTACGAGCGCGATCTCGCCGCCCTGTTCCATTCCGAAGACGTAGCCCGCGACAAGGAGGCCCTGTCGCGCGCCTACTTCGAGTTCCGCATGCGCGATCCGCAGCGCTACCGCCTGTTCGACCGCCTGGAAGAGAAGGTGGTGAAGACCAGCCAGGTGCCGGAGATGGTCGAGGAGCTGCACAAGATCCGCGCCTCCAACTTCGAACGCCTGACCCAACTGATCAAGGAGCGTATCGCCGACGGCAAGCTGGAGAACGTTCCGCCGTACTTCCATTATTGCGCTGCCTGGGCGTTGGTGCATGGCGCCGTGGCGCTGTACCACTCGCCGTTCTGGCGCGAGGTGCTGGAAGACCAGGAAGGTTTCTTCCACTTCCTGATGGATATCGGCGTGCGCATGGGCAACAAGCGCAAGCGCGAAGGCGACGCTCCCAGCGCCTGATACCTGTGGTGCCGGGACGCAGTCACTGCGCCCCGCGCACTCTTTGCCGGCAGGGATATACTCGTCGCCCATCGATCCGCCGGCGGGACGTCGGCTGCCCATTTCCGGCGAATCCGCCGGTGGCTCCACGTTCGTTCAGGAGTTCTCCGATGAGTGTCCGTGAATTCCCCATCCACTACATCGAACCGGTGTTCCGGCCCCCGAGCGAGGCGCATTCGCTGATCCTCCCGGTGACCAATGGCTGTTCCTGGAACAAATGCGGCTTTTGCGAGATGTATACCCAGCCGCAAAAGAAATTTCGCGCCCGCGACGAGAACGAGGTACTGGAGGAGATCCGCCGCTGCGGCGAGCGCCTGATCGTCAAGCGGGTGTTTCTCGCCGATGGCGACGCCCTGGTATTGCCGACCCGCCGGCTGCTCGCGGTGCTGCAGGCGATTCGCGAGCACTTGCCGGAGGTGGAGCGGGTATCCAGCTACTGCCTGCCGCGCAACCTGCGCAGGAAGTCGGTCGACGAGTTGCGCGAACTGGCCGACGCCGGGCTGCGAATGGCCTATGTCGGCGCCGAGTCCGGCGACGACGAAGTGCTGGCGCGGGTCAACAAGGGCGAGACCTATTCCTCTACCCTGGATGCGCTGGAAAAGCTTGGCGAGGCGGGGATCAGTCGTTCGGTGATGATCCTCAACGGTCTGGGCGGAATGACCCTGAGCGCGCAGCACGCGGACAACTCCGCGCGCCTGATGAACGCCGCCCAGCCGGAGTACCTGTCGACCCTGGTGGTGAGTTTCCCTACCGGCGAGCAGCGTTTCCGTGCTGGCTTCGCCGATTCCGAGGCGCTGGATCGGCGTGCCCTGTTCGTCGAGGTCGAACGCCTGTTGCAGGGTTTGGAGCTCGAAGACACGGTATTTCGCAGCGACCACGCTTCCAACTATCTGGTGCTCAAGGGCGAACTGGGTGCCGACAAGGCGCGCCTGCTGGCCGAGGTCCGCCAGGCCATCGAGCAGCCGCAGCACGCTGCCCTGCGCCAGGAGTGGCAGCGTGGCCTGTGATGGCGCGGAAGCTGCATCGGCTCGTCATTCGCCGGTTTTCCGACGCCGGCAGGGGAGATGACCGATGTTGCACCTGTTCCGTATCGCCCTGGCGATGCTCCTCCTGGGCAGCCTGTCCGCCTGCATGAAGCCCAGCGACCTGGCCGACGGCGCCGACTACTACCTGCGCGACGCCGGGGTGCTCGATCACAGCGCCAGCCAGCGCAGCAACAACCGGCGGATCCAGGCCGACTCCTTCATCTACATCGGCCAGGGCCCGTTCGTGCCGCCGGGCTACCGGTACGCGCGGCCGAACGTGGTGGCCGAGCAGGCCTTCGAAGGTTTCGTCGAGTATTTCCCGCTGGTGCGCCGCGCCAAGGCGCCGCTCGGCCTGGACGACGCGATGCGCGAGGCGCGTGCCGCCGGCGCTCACTACCTGCTGTACTGCCGTTTCGCCCGGGGCGACAACAGGATCGGCAACTGGGAGGAGTGGGAAGACGAAGAGGAACTCGGCCGGGTCGGGCGCGATCGCAGTGTCATCCAGGTCATGCTGATCGAGACCAGCACCCGTTTCCTGGTGGACAGCGCGACCATCCGCAGCCGCGGCGGTTTCCTGACGTTCTACGACGCCACCCCGGAAGACCTGCTGCGTCCCCCGCTGGAGCAATACGCCCAGGAATTGCTGGGCCTGAACAGTCGAGGAACAGGCTATGAGTGATACCGGCAAGGCCAACGACCTGCTGGCGCAGATCCCCAGGGGCGAAAAGAAGGGCCTGCCGCCCGTGCGCCTGTGGAATCCGCCGTTCTGCGGCGACATCGACATGCGCATCGCCCGCGACGGCACCTGGTTCTACCTGGGCACGCCGATCGGACGCAAGCCGATGGTGAAGCTGTTCTCCAGCATCATTCGCCGCGACGGCGACGACTATTTCCTGGTGACTCCGGTGGAAAAGGTCGGTATCCGCGTCGACGATGCGCCCTTCGTCGCGGTGACCCTGCAGGTGCAGGGCGAGGGCGGGGCGCAGGTACTGCGCTTCGCCACCAACGTCGAGGACGAGGTCGAGGCGGACGCCGGGCATCCGCTGCGCGTCGAGATCGACCCCCGCACCCAGGAACCCACGCCCTACCTGCGGGTGCGCGACAACCTCGAGGCGCTGGTGCATCGCAACGTGTTCTACCAGCTGGTCGAGCTGGCGGTGCCGCGCCGGATCGACGGCATCGAATGGCTCGGCGTCTGGAGCCACGGCGAGTTCTTTCCCATCGGCCCGCAGCCGGACTGACAGGCGCAGCATGAAAAAAGGCTCCCGAGGGAGCCTTTTTCGTTTGCCTTACATGTTGGGGTAGTTCGGCCCGCCGGTACCTTCCGGCGCCACCCAGGTGATGTTCTGCGCCGGGTCCTTGATGTCGCAGGTCTTGCAGTGCACGCAGTTCTGCGCGTTGATCTGGAAGCGCTTGCTGCCGTCGTCGTTGGCCACCACTTCGTACACGCCTGCCGGGCAGTAGCGCTGGGCCGGCTCGTCGTAGAGCGGCAGGTTCTTCTCGATCGGAATGCTCGCATCGGCCAGCTTGAGGTGGATCGGCTGGTCTTCCTCGTGGTTGGTATTGGAGAGGAACACCGAGGACAGCTTGTCGAAGCTGAGCTTGCCGTCCGGCTTCGGGTAGTCGATCTTCGGCGCTTCGCTGGCCTTTTTCAGGCAGGCGTAGTCCGGCTTGTCGTCATGCAGGGTGACGGGGATCTTGCCGCCGAAGATGTTCTGGTCGATGAAGTTGAACGCGCCGCCGCCGATAGCGCCGAACTTGTGGATGGCCGCGCCGAAGTTGCGGCTGCGGAACAGTTCGTCGTACAACCAGCTGGCCTTGAACGCATCGACGTAGCTGGACAGCTCGTCGCCGCCTTCGCGGCCGGCGGCCAGGGCCTCGGCGATCGCGTCGGCGGCGAGCATGCCGGACTTCATCGCGGTGTGGCTGCCCTTGATCTTGGCGAAGTTCAGGGTGCCGAGGTCGCAACCGATCAGCGCGCCGCCGGGGAAGACCATCTTCGGCAGCGAATTCAGGCCGCCCTTGCAGATGGCCCGGGCGCCGTAGGCCACGCGCTTGCCGCCTTCCAGGTACTGCTTGACCACCGGGTGGTGCTTGTAGCGCTGGAACTCGTCGAACGGCGACAGGTGCGGGTTGCTGTAGGACAGGTCGATGATCAGGCCGACGAACACCTGATTGTTCTCCAGGTGGTAGAGGAACGAGCCGCCGGTATTTTCGTCGTTCAGCGGCCAGCCGGCGGTATGGACCACCAGGCC
This sequence comes from Pseudomonas sp. HMSC076A11, assembly GCF_001810205.1. Lineage (NCBI taxonomy): Bacteria > Pseudomonadati > Pseudomonadota > Gammaproteobacteria > Pseudomonadales > Pseudomonadaceae > Pseudomonas > Pseudomonas sp. HMSC076A11. The sequence goes on from NZ_KV800314.1 coordinate 223,637, forward strand.
GGGCTTGTGCTTGGACGGGTCGATGTCCCAGATTTCCTTGATGCCGATACCGTAGTGCTGGGCATCGGCCTCGCTGTCCAGGTTGTATTTCTTGATCAGTTGCTTGCCGATGTGCCCGCGGCAGCCTTCGGCGAACAGGGTGTACTTGGCCCGCAGCTCCATGCCGGGGGTGTAGTAGCCTTCTTTCGGGTTGCCTTCGCGGTCGACGCCGAGGTCGCCGGTGACGATGCCGCGGACCACGCCGTTCTCGTCGATCAGCGCTTCCTGGGCGGCGAAGCCCGGATAGATCTCCACGCCCAGTCCTTCGGCCTGCTGGGCCAGCCAGCGGCAGAGGTTGCCCAGGGAGATGATATAGTTGCCCTCGTTGTGCATGGTCTTGGGCACGAAGAAGTTGGGCACCTTGGTAGCGCTCTCGGCGCTCTTCAGGACGTAGATGTCGTCGCCGGTCACCGGGGTATTGAGCGGCGCGCCGAGTTCCTTCCAGTCGGGGAACAGCTCGTTCAGCGCGCGCGGCTCGAACACCGCGCCGGAGAGGATGTGGGCGCCCACTTCGGAACCCTTCTCGACCACGCAGACGCTGATCTCTTGACCGGCTTCGGCGGCCTTCTGCTTCAGTCGGCATGCGGCGGACAGACCGGCGGGGCCGGCGCCGACGATGACGACGTCGAATTCCATGTATTCGCGTTCCACTATCGATCTCCTACTCAAGGCTCACGGTATCTGTTTATTGGTGGCTGAGATCTTTCCCTGATCAGAGCGGGCGCATTATATATAGCTGCATGGGCAGGTCCAATACAAACGTTTGTTTGAATTCTTTGGAAGCCTGATAGAATCGGCATTCGAGGGGGGGAAACCACCCTTTTGCCGTATTGACCGAAAAGGGTGATCCGGTCAAGATACGGGCGGTTTTGCGGTCGCTGTCTAGCAGAGTGTCGGTTTCCGGCCGGCGAGCATCACCGGCCAGGCCTGTCTGGCGACATCCTTATTCACCGGAGAATAACGAGGAATCCATGAAGGTTCTTGTAGCAGTCAAACGAGTGGTCGACTACAACGTCAAGGTCCGCGTCAAGGCGGACAACTCCGGCGTCGACCTCGCCAACGTCAAGATGTCCATGAACCCCTTCTGCGAAATCGCCGTGGAAGAAGCCGTGCGCCTGAAAGAGAAGGGCGTGGCTACCGAGATCGTCGCTGTCTCCGTCGGCCCGACCGCCGCCCAGGAGCAACTGCGCACCGCGCTGGCGCTGGGCGCTGACCGTGCGATCCTGGTGGAGAGCAACGACGAGCTGAACTCCCTGGCCGTGGCCAAGCTGCTCAAGGCCGTGGTCGACAAGGAGCAGCCGCAGCTGGTGATCCTCGGCAAGCAGGCCATCGACAGCGACAACAACCAGACCGGCCAGATGCTCGCCGCGCTGACCGGCTACGCCCAGGGCACCTTCGCCTCCAAGGTCGAGGTCGCTGGCGACAAGGTCAACGTGACCCGCGAGATCGATGGCGGTCTGCAGACCGTCGCGCTGAACCTGCCGGCCATCGTCACCACCGACCTGCGCCTGAACGAGCCGCGCTACGCGTCGCTGCCGAACATCATGAAAGCCAAGAAGAAGCCGCTGGACGTGGTGACCCCGGACGCCCTGGGCGTTTCCACCGCTTCCACCGTGAAGACCCTGAAGGTCGAGGCGCCGGCTGCACGCTCCGCTGGCATCAAGGTCAAGTCCGTGGCTGAACTGGTAGAGAAACTGAAGAACGAGGCGAAGGTAATCTAATGGCTATCCTGGTTATCGCTGAGCACAACAACGCGGCCCTGGCGGCTGCCACCCTGAACACCGTTGCCGCTGCCAAGGCCATTGGCGGCGACATCCACGTGCTGGTCGCCGGACAGAACGTTGCCGCCGTGGCCGAAGCCGCCGCCAAGGTCGAGGGCGTCTCCAAGGTGCTGGTCGCCGACAACGCCGCCTACGCCCACCAACTGCCGGAAAACGTCGCACCGCTGATCGCCGAGCTGGGCAAGAACTACAGCCACGTGCTGGCCCCGGCTACCACCAACGGCAAGAACTTCCTGCCGCGCGTCGCCGCGCTGCTGGACGTCGACCAGATCTCCGAGATCGTCGAAGTGGTCAGCCCCGACACCTTCAAGCGTCCGATCTACGCCGGTAACGCCATCGCTACCGTGCAGTCCTCGGCTGCGGTCAAGGTGATCACCGTGCGTACCACCGGCTTCGACGCCGTCGCCGCCGAAGGCGGTTCGGCTGCCGTCGAGCAGGTTTCCGGCCCGGCCGATGCCGGCAAGTCCGCCTTCGTCGGCGAAGAGCTGGCCAAGTCCGACCGTCCGGAACTGACCGCTGCCAAGATCGTGGTCTCCGGCGGCCGCGGCATGCAGAACGGCGACAACTTCAAGATCCTCTACGCCCTGGCCGACAAGCTGGGTGCCGCAGTCGGCGCTTCCCGCGCCGCGGTCGACGCCGGTTTCGTGCCGAACGACATGCAGGTCGGCCAGACCGGCAAGATCGTCGCCCCGCAGCTGTACATCGCGGTGGGTATCTCCGGTGCCATCCAGCACCTGGCGGGCATGAAGGACTCGAAGGTGATCGTCGCGATCAACAAGGACGAAGAGGCGCCGATCTTCCAGGTCGCCGACTACGGCCTGGTCGCCGACCTGTTCGACGCCGTACCGGAGCTGGAAAAGGCCGTCTGAGCCCGATTCCAAGCCGACAAGACCCGCTCCCCGGAGCGGGTTTTTTTATGTCCGGGCTGCGACGCGTGACCCTTTGGTCACGATTCCTGCCTTCGGTCCGCCCAAGCGGAGGTGTCTCATTTACAATGCGCGACGTCTCTAGCTCCTGAATGTGCTTTTCCGGCATCTAGCAACCGAGGTTTTCATGATCATCAAACCGCGCGTGCGTGGCTTCATCTGCGTCACTACCCATCCGGCAGGCTGCGAGGCCAACGTCAAGCAACAGATCGACTACGTCGAGGCCAAGGGCCCCGTCGTCAACGGACCGAAGAAGGTCCTGGTCATCGGTTCCTCCACCGGCTATGGCCTGGCTGCCCGCATCACCGCCGCGTTCGGTTCCGGCGCCGATACCCTCGGGGTGTTCTTCGAGCGTCCGGGCAGCGAGAGCAAGCCGGGCACCGCCGGCTGGTACAACTCGGCGGCCTTCGAGAAGTTCGCCCACGAGAAAGGCCTGTATGCCCGCAGCATCAATGGCGACGCTTTCTCCGACGAGGTGAAGCGGCTGACCATCGAGACCATCAAGCGCGATCTCGGCAAGGTCGACCTGGTGGTCTACAGCCTGGCCGCGCCGCGCCGTACCCATCCGAAGAGCGGCGAAGTGTTCTCCTCGACCCTCAAGCCGATCGGCAAGTCGGTCAGCTTCCGTGGCCTGGACACCGACAAGGAAGTGATCAAGGACGTGGTCCTGGAGGCGGCCAGCGACCAGGAGGTCGCCGATACCGTTGCGGTGATGGGCGGCGAGGACTGGCAGATGTGGATCGACGCGCTGCTGGAGGCCGACGTGCTAGCCGACGGCGCGAAGACCACCGCGTTCACTTACCTGGGCGAGAAGATCACCCACGACATCTACTGGAACGGTTCCATCGGCGCGGCCAAGAAGGATCTCGACCAGAAGGTCCTCGGTATCCGCGACAAGCTCGCCCCGCTGGGCGGCGACGCGCGCGTCTCGGTGCTCAAGGCGGTGGTGACCCAGGCCAGCTCGGCGATCCCGATGATGCCGCTGTACCTGTCGCTGCTGTTCAAGGTGATGAAGGAGCAGGGTACCCACGAAGGTTGCATCGAGCAGGTCGACGGCCTGTACCGGGAGAGCCTGTACGGCGCCGAGCCGCGCCTCGACGAGGAAGGCCGCCTGCGTGCCGACTACAAGGAACTGCAGCCGGAAGTGCAGTCCCGTGTCGAGGAGCTGTGGGACAAGGTAACCAACGAGAACCTTTACGAGTTGACCGACTTCGCCGGCTACAAGAGCGAGTTCCTCAACCTGTTCGGTTTCGAGGTCGCTGGGGTCGACTACGAGCAGGACGTCAACCCGGACGTGCAGATCGCCAACCTGATCCAGGCCTGAGGCCTGGATCCGAGCCGTCCTCGCGACGGCTCCCGCTCCCCCGAACCGGCGCCCAGGCGCCGGTTCGCGTTTTCAGCGACCGGCCACCTGGGCGTTCCGTACGCCGTCGAGGAAGGCCTGGTAGTGCTGCGCGGTTTCCTCCGGGCGTTCGACCATCGGCACGTGTCCGCAGTTTTCCATGATCACCACGCTGGGCCGCTTCAGCAGCGGACGCATCACCTCGATGCTGGAGACGTCCAGCACGCGGTCGCGGTCGCCCCATAGCAGCAGGGTCGGTGCCTCGATCTTCGGCAGTTCCGGCTCCAGCGGGATGTAGCGCTGGCGCAGTTGTTCGAATATCTGCGCGTTGAACGCCGACGCGGCTACCGCGCGCTCGCCGAGGTAGCGCTTGAGCGGCGCCGGCAGCGGCGGTTGCTGGACGAACACGAAGTCGAGCAGCTTCTGGAAGTCTTCCGGCTGGCGCACCACCAGGGGATTCTCGCCGCGCTCCAGGTCCTCGAACAGTTCGCTCTTGCGCGCCGGCATCACCCCGGCGTTGTCGATCAGCGCCAGCGATAGCACCTGTTCCGGATGGCGCGCCGCGTAGAGCGCGGCGATGTGCCCGCCCATGGAGTTGCCGGCCAGGTGCAGGCGGCGCACGCCGATGGCGGCGGCGAAATTGGCGACTCGCTCGGCCTGGGTGCCGACGTCGTAGCTGGCCTGTTGCGGCTTGCTGCTGTCGCCGAAGCCGGGCAGGTCGAGGGCGACCACATGGTAGCGCTCGGTCAGCGGCCGGGCGAAGCGCAGCCAGTTGTCCTTGTCGGCGCCGAAGCCGTGGATCAGCAACAGGGTCGGGTTCTTTTCCGAGCCACCTTCCAGGTAGGCGATCTCCAGGTTGTCGACCTGCACGCTGTGCTCGCTGAGACCGGCGAGACCGCGCTCGACGGTGCGTACGCTGGCGAGGAGGGTAGCCGGGACGAAGTAGAGGACGCCGGCGGCGACCGCCAGCAGCAGAACCAGACCGAGGAGGAATCGTTTCATGGGTGTCCGAAGGCTTCAGGAAAAAAGGGGCCAGCGCTGAACGCTAGCCGTGCCGGCCCGCTGTCGCAAGCCTTGTGACGAGTCTAGGCGTGCTGCCGGTGGTCGGCGCCGAACCTAAGGACGGCGGTTCATTCGCCGGGTCGATAGAGATGTCGATGCTCGGCGCGGTACAGCGAAGAGTCGGCGAAGCCTTCGGCGGCCAGCACCTCGCCGACCAGGATCAGCGCGGTGCGGCGGAAATTCCTGGCGGCGACCTTGGGCAGGATGTCGCCGAGGGTGCCGCGAACCTGTTCCTGGTCGGGCCAACTGGCCCGGTGGATCACCGCGACCGGGCAGTCGGCGCCGTAGTGCGGCAGCAGTTCCTCGACGATCTTCGCCAGGTGGGCGACGCCCAGGTGGATCGCCAGGGTCGCCCGGTGCCGCGCCAGGTCGCCCAGGCTCTCGCCTTCCGGCATCTTCGTGCGTGCGGCGTAGCGGGTCAGGATCAGCGTCTGGGACACTTCGGGCAGGGTCAGCTCGCAGCCGAGCAGGGCGGCGCAGGCGGCGGTGGCGGTGACCCCGGGGACGATCTCATAGGGGATGCCGAGTTCGCGCAGGTGGCGGATCTGCTCGCCGATGGCGCCGTACAGGGAGGGATCGCCGGAATGCACGCGGGCTACGTCGAGGCCGCGGCGATGGGCTTGCGCGAGTAGCTCGACGATCTGTTCGAGGTCCAGCTCGGCGGTGTTCACCACCTGGCCGGCCTGGTGCCCCTCGAGCAGCGCTTGCGGAACCAGCGAGCCGGCGTAGAGGATCACCGGGCACTGGCGGATCAGGCGCTGCCCCTTGACGGTGATCAGGTCGGGGTCGCCGGGACCGGCGCCGATGAAATAGACGGTCATGGGAGTTCTCGTTCGGTGAGAAGACGTGCCAGGGCGATGCTCGCCCGATCGTCGCTGCGTTTCGCCCCGAGCAGATCGGCGCGACCGCCACCCAGGCGTTCGGCCAGGGCCAGGGCGGCGGCCTCGGCGACGCTGGAGCAGCCGGTTTCGCGCAGCGCGACGGCGGAGGGGCTGAGCAGGCGCGGCTCGTAGTCGTGCAGGACGGCGGGTGCGAGGAAATGCACGGGGCGTTCGAGCAGCGCGGCCAGTTGCCGCAGGCCGGGTTCGTCGCGTTTGCCGTCGATGCTGGCGAGGGCGTCCAGCTCGGCCAGGCTGCGCCCGTGTTCGCCCAGCGTTCGCTCCAGCAGCGCGCGCAGATGCTCGGCGCTACAGCCTCGGCGGCAGCCGATGCCGGCGATCAGCAGGCTGGGGATGGGCAGGGGCATGCGCGCACCGGAGGAAATGGAAGGAGAGGCACTATGGACCCGCGACCGGCAAGGGTCGCGGGTGGCAGGCGGTCAGGCGTCGACGCCGCCCCGGTTGCGCCGGAACAGCCAGGCAGCGGCCAGGCCGAGGGCGGCCCAGAACAGCGCATTGCTGACCAGCGAGGCGACCACGAAACGCTGGGCCAGGGCTTCCGGCGCCAGGCTGGCATGGACCTCGGGCTGCGGCGCGCCGAACAGGTGCGGCAGCGCCAGCAGGACGGCGCCGACCAGCTTCAGCGGCCAGTTGCCGCCGAACACCAGCAGGGCCAGGCCCACCGCGGTGGCGGCGGCGGTGGCGATCCACCAGTACTGGCGTTGCACCAGGTCGGCCGCGGCGGTACCCGGCAGCTCCGGCGGCAGGCCCAGCGACGGCGCCAGGCAGAACACCGCGTAGCCGGCCAGGCCCCAGAGCAGGCCCTGCGAGGTCTGGCCCGGCGCGCGCAGGGTGAAGAGGCCGGCGAGCATCAGGGCGAAGCCGACCGCCACCACCAGGTTGCCGCCGGTGGTGGAGAGGGTACGCTGCCAGCCGTCCTCCGGTTCCCAGGCCTCCTCGTCGTGGACATGGGCGGCGACGCCGGGGGCGTGTTCGTGGGGCTGGGCCGCGACCGGCTCGCTCTTTTCGTAGGTCTCCGCCTCGAGGATCAGCGGGGTGACCCAGAGAATCTGCAGCAGGGTCAGCAGCAGGGCGGCGAGCAGGCCGGCGAAGCCGGCGGTCTGGGCGATGCGCTTGATCATTCTGGTTCTCTCGCGACTCAGTGGCAGGGGAAGCCGGAGCTGTGCCGGGTATCGTGGGCGGCGTTGTGTACTGCGTCGATGTGCGAGAAACCGGCGAAATAGACCAGCAGCGCGCCGAGCAGGCCGGCGCCGATGGCCAGGCTCAGTCGCTTCGACAGGGAGGTGGTGGAACTGGCGTGCGCCAGGGTGCTGCTGGACATGGTGCGTTCCCTCTGGATTGGCATGGGCGTGGCAGAGGAGTACGCACGAGGAACAGGCCCGGACGGCCCGCTTCACGCTTGCGCCCGCCCACCGCGGGTGAATCAAACGAAAGGTTCCAGGCCGGTCTCCGGGCTCGCGCGCGATGCGCTTACCGTTGCGGGGGCAGCGCCGGACTGGCTCGGAGAGCGTCACCGGCTTCCCGTTTCACCTCGTGCGCGCCGGCACGAGACACCTGGGACAACCCGCCTAGGACAGCATGAAGGACCGCCGGGCGTCAACCGGCCCGATTGACCCTGGCCCGCGCACTGCGTAGCCTTGCCGGTTCGAGGTTCCTCGCCGGCGACGGCGGGGCTAAGAGGGAACGCGGTCGATGCCGCGGCTGCCCCCGCAACTGTGAACGGCGATCGTTCCCCAATGCCACTGCGTGACGCGGGAAGGCGGGGAACCGGCGGAGACGCCAGACCGTGAGCCAGGAGACCTGCCTCGTCGATCCCGTGGCGCGATGCCCGGGGACAAGACTTCCATACAACCGGGCGGGGTGATCCGGTGGCGAATCCGTTGCGCGGCCCCTGCGTCCGCGCCACTCGTCCGCATGCCCGCCGAGCTGAACAAGGGGCTGCCCATGAAAACCCTGGCGAAACTCCCCGTCACCATCGTCACCGGCTTCCTCGGCGCCGGCAAGACCACCTTGCTCCGGCACATGCTGGACAACGCCGAAGGCCGGCGCATCGCGGTGATCGTCAACGAGTTCGGCGAACTCGGCATCGACGGCGAGATCCTCAAGCAATGTTCCATCGGCTGCAGCGAAGAAGAGGCGCAGGGCCGCGTTTTCGAGCTGGCCAACGGTTGCCTGTGCTGCACCGTGCAGGAAGAGTTCTTCCCGGTGATGCGCGAGCTGGTGGCGCGCCGCGGCGACCTTGACCAGATCCTCATCGAGACCAGCGGCCTGGCCCTGCCCAAGCCGCTGGTGCAGGCTTTCCAGTGGCCGGAAATCCGCAACGCCTGCACGGTCGACGCGGTGATCACCGTGGTCGACAGTCCGGCGGTGGCGGCCGGTACCTTCGCCGCCCATCCCGAGCAGGTGGACCAGCAACGCCGCCAGGACCCCAACCTCGACCATGAATCGCCGCTGCACGAACTGTTCGAGGACCAGTTGGCCAGTGCCGACCTGGTGATCCTGAACAAGGCCGACCAGCTCGACGCCGAGGCCCTGGCGCGGGTCCGCGCGGAGATCGCCGGGGAGCTGCCGGCGGCGGTGAAGATCGTCGAGGCGAGCCGGGGCGAGCTGCCGCTGCCGGTCTTGCTGGGACTCAACGCCGAGGCCGAGCTGCACATCGACGGCCGGCCGACCCACCACGACCACGAAGGCCACGAGGACCACGACCACGACGAGTTCGACTCCTTCCACGTCGATCTCCCCGAGGTGGAGGAAGCTGCGCTGCTCGAGGCCCTCGGCGAGCTGGTGGAGCGTCACGACATACTTCGCATCAAGGGTTTCGCCGCCATTCCGGGCAAGCCCATGCGCCTGTTGGTACAGGGCGTCGGCAAGCGCATCGACAGGCATTTCGACCGCAAGTGGCTGGCCGACGAAGTCCGCAGCACCCGGCTGGTGGTGATCGGCCAGGAGCTGGACCAGGCCGCCATTGCCAACCAGCTGCGCACAGCGCTTGCCTGATCCGTGATCCCCGGCCGGGGCCGGCGATGGCGATTCGCCGGCCCCAGCTTCTTGCGTCCTACCGGTAGAACGTCCATGCACCTGTTGCGCACCCAACCCGGCGGCTTCGTTCCCGACGACGGCATCTCCCACCTGGCCCAGACTCCCGCCGAGCTGGTGATCCTCTGCAGCGGCGATTCGCACCTCGCATTGCTGGCCGAGGCCGCCCGTGCGCTGCCGGACGACTACCCGAGCCTGCGCCTGGCCAACCCCATGCAGTTGCAGAACCACGCCTCGGTGGACCTCTACGTCGAGGAAGTGCTGCGGCACGCGCGGGTGATCCTGCTTTCGCTGCACGGCGGCATCGGCTACTGGCGCTACGGCGTGGAGCAACTGGTGGCGCTGGCCGAGCGCGGCGCGCTGCTGATCCCGGTGCCCGGCGACGACCGCCCCGACCCGGAGCTGAGCGCCCTTGGCAACCTGCCGGCGGAGCAGGCCGAGCGCTTCTGGCAATACTTGCGCCAGGGCGGCCTGGAGAACGCCGGGCAGTTCTACCGCTGCCTGGCCAGCCAGTGCCTCGGCCGCGACTACGCCTGGCGCGAACCGCAGGCGCTGCCGCGGGTGGCACTGTTCCATCCACGGCATGCCGAGGCGACCCTGGAACACTGGCGTGCCGACTGGCAGGCCGGGCGTCCGGTGGTCGCGTTGCTGTTCTATCGCACCCACCTGCAGGCAGCCAACACCGCCTTCATCGCACGCTTCTGCGAACGCCTCGCGGCGCAGGGGCTCAACCCGTTGCCGATCGCGCTGGCCAGCCTCAAGGAAAGCGCCTGCCTGGCGCAGGTGGAAGACTGGCTGGAGCGCAGCGACGCCGCGCTGATCGTCAATACCACCGGTTTCGCCCAGTCCAATCCGGAGGCGCCCGAGTTGCGTCCGTTCCGTCGCGACGTGCCGGTATTGCAGGCGATCTGCTCGCTGGACAACCGCCCGCTCTGGCTGGACAACCCGCAAGGCCTGGGGCCGCGCGACCTGGCCATGCACGTGGCGCTGCCGGAGCTGGACGGGCGCATCGTCACCCGGCCGATCAGTTTCAAGGGCCTGGCCTGGCGCAGCGAACGCAGCGAGAGCGACGTGGTCTGCTATCTCGCCGACGACGAGCGCATGGATTTCGTCGCCGAACTGGCGCGGCGCTGGGCCGAGCTGGCGCGCAAGCCAAACGCGGAAAAACGGGTGGCGCTGGTGCTGGCCAACTACCCGACCCGCGATGGCCGGATCGGCAATGGCGTCGGCCTGGACACCCCGGCGGCGGCGCTGAACATCCTTCGTGCCCTGCGCCAGCAGGGCTATCCGGTCGACGGACTGCCCGCCAGCGGAACCGAGCTGATCCGCCAGTTGCTCGGCGGCGTCAGCAACGACCTGGAGCATCTCGACCTACGGCCCTGCGCCCAGAGCCTGGCGCTGGACGACTACCTGGCCTGCTTCGCACGCCTGCCGGAGCGCAATCGCCAGGCGGTGCTGGCGCGCTGGGGCGAGCCGCAACAGGACCCGATGTTCCGCGACGGACGGATGATGGTCGCCGGCCTGCGTTATGGCCTGACCTTCGTCGGCATCCAGCCGGCGCGCGGCTATCAGCTCGATCCGGCGGCGGTCTACCACGATCCCGACCTGGTGCCGCCGCACGGCTACCTGGCGTTCTACTTCTGGCTGCGCCACGCCTACCGCGCCGATGCCCTGCTGCACGTCGGCAAGCACGGTAACCTGGAATGGCTGCCGGGCAAGGGAGTCGGCCTGTCCGCCGAATGCTGGCCGGACGCGTTGCTCGGTCCGCTGCCGAACATCTATCCGTTCATCGTCAACGATCCGGGGGAGGGCGCCCAGGCCAAGCGCCGCACCCAGGCGGTGATCATCGACCACCTGATGCCGCCGCTGACCCGCGCCGAGAGCTACGGCCCGCTGCGCGACCTGGAGCGCCTGGCCGACGAGTTCTACGATGCCTCGCTGCTCGACCCGCGCCGCGCCGAACAGTTGCGCGGCGAGATTCTCGTCCTCCTGCGCGACAACCGTCTCGACCGCGAGATCGGCTTGCAGCTCAGCGACGATCCGGACAGCTGGCTGCCGCAGCTGGACGCCTATCTCTGCGACCTGAAGGAGTCGCAGATCCGCGACGGCCTGCATGTGTTCGGCGAGTCGCCGAGCGGGCGATTGCGCCTGGATACCCTGCTGGCGCTGCTGCGGGTTCCGCGCGGCGATGGCAAGGGCGCCAACGCCGGGTTGCTGAAGAGCCTGGCGGACGACCTTGGCCTGGGCTTCGATCCGCTGGCCTGCGACATGGGCGAGGCCTGGCAGGGCGCGCGGCCTGCCTGCCTGGAAGAGCGGGGCGGGGAGCCCTGGCGTACTCTCGGGGATACCCGCGAACGCCTGGAATTGCTGGCGTTGCACTGGATAGAACGCTGCCTGGGCGGCGAATCGCCGCCTGCCACCTGGCGTGCCAGCGGCGAGGTGTTGCGCGGCTTGTGCGAACAGGTGGCACCGACCCTGGACGCCTGTGGCGGGGCCGAGATCGACGGGCTGCTGGCAGCCCTCGAAGGGCGCTTCGTACCGGCCGGTCCGAGCGGCGCGCCGAGTCGCGGGCGACTCGACGTGCTGCCCACCGGACGCAACTTCTTCTCGGTGGACGTGCGCAACCTGCCGACCCCGACCGCCTGGCGCATCGGCTTCCAGTCGGCCAACCTGCTGCTCGAGCGTCACCTGCAGGAACATGGCGATCACCTGCGCCAGCTCGGCCTCTCGGTGTGGGGCACGGCGACCATGCGCACCGGCGGCGACGACATCGCCCAGGCCCTGGCCCTGCTCGGCGTGCGACCGGTCTGGCAGGCCGGCAGCCAGCGCGTCGCCGATTTCGAGATACTCCCGGTCTCCCTGCTGGACCGCCCGCGGGTCGACGTGACGCTGCGGGTCTCCGGGTTCTTCCGCGACGCCTTCGCCAACCTGATCCGCCTGTTCGATGCGGCGGTGCAGGCGGTCGCCGAGCTGGACGAGGCGGAGGAGCTGAACCCGCTGGCCGCTCGCGTACGCCTGGAACGCCAGCGCCTCGAGGCGCAGGGCACGGCGCCGGCGGAGGCGCGCCGGCAGGCCGGCTGGCGGATCTTCGGCGCCAAGCCGGGTGCCTACGGCGCCGGCGTGCAGGGCGCAATCGAAGAGCGGCTGTGGGAGACCCGCGCCGACCTTGCCGAGGTCTACCTGAACTGGGGCGGCTACGCCTACGGTGCCGCCGACGACGGCACGCCGGCGCGGGAACGCTTCGCCCAGCGCCTGGAACGCCTGCAGGCGGTGCTGCACAACCAGGACAACCGCGAGCACGACCTGCTCGATTCCAACGACTACTACCAGTTCCAGGGCGGCATGCTGGCGGCGGTGGAAACCCTGCGCGGCGCGCCGGTGGCCAGTTACCACGGCGACCACAGCCAGCCGGACAACCCGCGCATCCGCACGCTCAAGGAAGAGCTCAACCGGGTGGTGCGGGCGCGGGCGGTGAATCCGAAGTGGATCGCCGGGATGAAGCGCCACGGCTACAAGGGCGCCTTCGAACTGGCGGCGACGGTGGACTACCTGTGCGCCTTCGATGCCACCAGCGAGTTGATCGACGACCACCAGTACGCGCTGCTGGCCGACGCCTACCTGCTCGATGCGGAGACCCGCGAGTTCGTCCGCCAGCACAATCCGCAGGCCCTGCGCGACATGGCCGAGCGCCTGGTGGAGGCGCAGCGGCGCGGGCTCTGGCAGGAGCCGGGAGCCTATCGCGAGGCCCTGGAGAACCTGCTGCTGGACGTCGAAGAGGAATAGCGGAGCGGCATGGCCGCTCGCGCCGCTTTCAGCGCCGCTCGGCGAGCCGCCGGGCGGCGTCGCGGAGAATCCGCTCGGTGCCTTCCCAGCCGAGGCAGCCGTCGGTGATCGAGACGCCGTAGCGCAGTTCGCCGCCAAGCGCCTGGCAACCGTCGAACAGGTGGCTTTCCAGCATTACCCCGACCAGGTCGCTGGCGCCGGCCAGGCGCTGGTCCAGCACGCTGGCGAGGACGCCGGGCTGGTTCAGCGGGTTCTTGCCGCTGTTGGCGTGACTGCAATCGACCATCATCCGCGTGGCGATGCCCTGGCTTTCCAGGGCCTGGCGCACGGCCTGCACCTGCTCGGGGCCGTAGTTCGAACCGTGGCGGCCGCCGCGCAGCACCACATGGGTGTCCGGATTGCCGCGGGTCTCGATCAGCGCCGGGTGACCGTGCGGGTCGAGGCCGAAATGGCGGTGGCCGTGGGCCGCCGAACGGATCGCGTCGCAGGCGATGCCGACGCCGCCGTCGGTGCCGTTCTTGAAGCCCACCGGCAGGCCGAGGCCGCTGACCAGCTCGCGGTGGATCTGCGATTCGCTGGTGCGCGCGCCGATCGCCGCCCAGCTCAGCAGGTCGTCGAAGTAGCCGGCGGCCAGCGGTTGCAGGAGTTCGGTGGCCAGCGGCAGGCCGAGGCGCAGCATGTCCAGCATCAGTTGCCGGGACAGCGCCAGGCCGGCGGCCATGTCGTCGCTGCCATCCAGGTGCGGATCGTAGGCGAGGCCCTTCCAGCCCACCGTGGTGCGTGGCTTTTCCACGTAGGCGCGCATCACCAGGAACAACTGGCCGTCGAGTTCGTCGCTCAGCGCGGCGAGGCGTTCGGCGTATTCGAGGGCGGAGCGGGGATCGTGGATCGAACAGGGACCGACTACCACCAACAGGCGCGGGTCGTCGCCGTCGAGGATGGCGCGGATGGCGTCGCGGCTGGCGGCGACCTGGCTGGCCAGCTCCAGCGGCAACGGCTGGCGGGCCTTGAGTTCGAGCGGGCTGGGCAGGCGTTCCAGGGCGGTACGGGCAGTGGCGCTGGGCAGGGCGACGGCCTGGACGTTCGGCGAAAGGGTGGTCAGTGCGGATACGGATGAGTTCATGGTCTGGCTTCCTGGGCTGGCGGCGGGCGTCCCGCGCGCGTCGTGCCCTATCGAGGTGTTCGGCAATGTCGTGGGTTGGCAAGCGGCTGGCGGCCGTCGCTAAATCGCCAGGTGTTGAGCGGGTAGCCAGTGCGGTAGCGGTATGCGGTCATGATCGATGTCCTGTGCGTTGGTCTGTGGTTGTGGCCTTGTGGGCCGGAAAAACGGGCCGGAAAAACAAAACCCCCGGTCGGGGAGCCGACCGGGGGTTTGCGTGTGCAGGGTAGGCGTCCCGTATACCGTGGGCGCCGTTGGGGTATCAGGCGCCGGAGTGGCTAAACCAATACCCGAAGAAATACGCGGCACGGGGTGCCTGCGGCGCACGCGCGCGCAACGACAAACCAGGGCGCGAGGCACTGGAATGCAGGTGCGGATGGCGGGTGTGCGGCATGGGTTTCTCCCGTGAACGAGTCCCGAGCTTACTGCAAGCGAGGCGGCCGGTTCAACGACTGTTTCACGGTTCGATACCGGCGCCGCCGGCCTGATAGACTTGGCGGTCCGTATTTCCGTCCGTCCGCCGCAGGAATCCCCATGAGCGCTACCGTGCATTACCCCCTGTCCGCCGTGGTCGCCGCCGACGAACTGAAGCTGGCGCTGTGCCTGGCCGCGGTCGATCCGGCGATCGGCGGGGTACTGATCGAGGGGCCGCGCGGAATGGCCAAGTCGACCCTGGCGCGGGGCGTCGCCGAACTGCTGCCGGCGGGCGAGTTCGTTACCCTGCCGCTGGGCGCCAGCGAGGAGCGCATCGTCGGCAGCCTCGACCTGGACGCCGCCCTCGGCGAAGGTCGCGCGCGGTTTTCCCCAGGCGTGCTGGCCAAGGCCGACGGCGGCGTGCTCTACGTCGACGAAGTGAACCTGCTGCCGGACCACCTGGTGGACTTGTTGCTCGACGTCGCCGCCAGCGGCGTCAACCTGGTCGAGCGCGATGGCATTTCCCACCGGCATCCGGCGCGTTTCGTGCTGATCGGCACGATGAACCCGGAAGAGGGCGAACTGCGCCCGCAACTGCTCGACCGTTTCGGCCTCAACGTGCGTCTCGACACCCAGCCGCCGCCGGCCGAGCGGGCAGAGATCATCCGTCGCCGGCTGGCCTTCGATGCCGACCCGCAGGCCTTCGTCGAACGCTGGGAAGGCCAGCAGGACACCCTGCGCCGCCGTTGCGCCGAGGCGCGCCGGCGGCTGGCGCGGATTCCCCTGGACGATGCGGCGCTGGACAGCATCGCTCGACGCTGCTTCGAGGCGGCTGTCGATGGCCTGCGCGCCGACCTGGTCTGGCTGCGCGCGGCGCGCGCCCATGCGGCCTGGCGCGGCGGCGAGCGGATCGAGGCGGAGGACATCGATGCGGTGGAACATTTCGCCCTGCTGCATCGCCGTCGCCAGTCGAACCCGCCATCATCGGCGGCCAATCCACCGCCACCGCCCGCGGCGGCCCCTGTCGCGCTCCCGGAGCGCACCGGCGACGGCGAAGGGCAGTGGGGCGAATTGCCGGCTCGGCCGGTGGCCATGGGGACCGCCCGCGAGCTGCCGCGCTGGCCAAAAAAGCCCTGAGCATCCGCCCGCGCTCGGTCATGGGTGCGGATGCCAGGAGCAGACCCGGAGCCCTGCGCGGCGGACTTGGCGGCGCCCTGAGCCAGGGTGCGGAGGGCGCCATCCAATGGTTGCCGACCCTGCTGCGTGGACGTCCCCGACAGCGTCGCGACCTGCTTCGCCAGCCGCGCAGCCGGCGCCCGGGCGAACTCTGGCTGGTGATCGTCGATGCCTCCGCCAGCACCCGCCGGTACGGCGCCCTGGCCCAGGCCAAGGGAGTGTTGGCGACGCTGTTCGAGGAGGCTTATCGGCAGCGCATCCGCCTGGCCGTGCTGCATGCCACCGGGCAGCAGGCGCAATGGCTCTGGCAGGGGCAGAAGGCCTCGCGGGAGTTGCAGGACTGGCTGCACCAGCTGGGCGCCGGCGGCGGTACGCCGCTGCTCGACGCCCTGCACCAGGCCGCTGGCTGGCTGGCGCGCCGACAGCGGCAGAAACCCGCCGAGCATCAGCGTCTGCTGGTGCTTACCGACGGCCGTCTGCGCGACTGGCCGGCGCTGCCGGAGGCTGCCTGCCCGAGCCTGCTGGTCGACCTCGAAAGCGGCCCGTTGCGCCTGGGCAAGGCCGAGCGCCTGGCCCGGGAACTGGGGGCCGAGTATCGGCATATCAGTGAATTGAACGAAGTCTGAGGGCGTTTCGGCGAGTCCTGCGGCTTTTTCGGTCAAATTGTATTTCGACTGTAATTCAATAAATATTATGCGCGTAATATCTTCCTGCGATCCAGCCAATCCATCTCACGGAGATATCCTCATGTCGCCGATTTCAGTCGTTATCGCCGGTTACGCCCGTTCGCCGTTCCACTTCGCCAGGAAAGGCGCGCTGGTCGATATCCGCCCGGATGACCTGGCCGCCGCGGTGCTCAAGGGGCTGGTGGAGAAACTCGATCTCGACCCTGCGCTGCTGGAGGACGTGGTCATGGGCTGCGCCTATCCGGAGGCGGAACAGGGCATGAACATCGCGCGCATCGCCAGTTTCCGTGCCGGCTTCCCGCAGAGCCTCGGCGGTGCGACCCTCAACCGTTTCTGCGGTTCGTCCATGAGCGCCGTCCACTACGCCGCCGGGCAAGTCCTGCTGGGCGCCGGAGAAGCCTTCATCGCCGCCGGGGTAGAGTCGATGACCCGGGTGCCGATGGGCGGCTTCAACCTGTCGCCCAATCCCGCGTTGCTGCAGGACTATCCGGCGGTATACATGAGCATGGGGCAGACCGCCGAGAATGTCGCCGAGCGCTACGCCGTCAGCCGCGTCGAGCAGGAAGAGATGGCCGTACGCTCCCACGCCAAGGCAGTCGCCGCGCGCGAGGCCGGCTTGCTGCGCGAGGAGATCGTCGCCATCGACACCCCCGCCGGCCGGGTCGCCGAGGATGGCTGCATCCGCCCGGGTACCAACCTGGAGAGCCTGGCCCAGTTGAAGCCGGCGTTCGGCGGCAGCGTCACCGCCGCCACCTCGTCGCCGCTCACCGATGGCAGCGCCGCGCTGCTGGTCTGTAGCGAGGACTTCGCGCGCCGCCACGGGCTGGCGATCCTGGCGCGGATCAAGGCGGTGGCGGTGGCCGGTTGTGCGCCGGAGATCATGGGCATGGGGCCGGTGCAGGCGACGCGCAAGGTTCTGCAACGGGCCGGGCTGGGCATCGCCGACATCGACCTGGTGGAGATCAACGAGGCCTTCGCCAGCCAATCCATCGCCTGCATCCGCGAACTGGGGCTGGACATGGACAGGATCAACCTGGATGGCGGCGCCCTGGCCATCGGTCATCCGCTGGGCGCCACCGGCGCGCGGATCACCGGCAAGGCCGCTGCGTTGCTGCGGCGCACCGGCGGGCGCTATGCCATCGCCACCCAGTGCATCGCCGGCGGCCAGGGCGTGGCGACCCTGCTGGAAGCGGTGGAGTGATCGCGCGCCGATGAAAAAAGGCCCGGTGGATGAGCCGGGCCTGGATGGGGAACCTGCGCCGGCGGCCCGGCGCAGGGTAGTCGCGGTTACTTGATGAAGTCGTGACCCCAGCGTTCGATCTGGCTGGCGCTCTTCTGCATCTGCAGCGACCGCGATTGTGCTTTCTGGCCGGCGGCGGCGATCTCGTCGTCGACCACCTTGGTCGACAGCGACAGCCAACTGGTCACGAAGGCCATGGCGTCGCTGTGGATCTCCAGGGCGTCCTGGTTGATGTTGGCGATGCCGTCGCACTTGCTGTGGTAGCACTCGTCGTAGGCCTTGCCGGCGGTGCCGCCGTACTTCTGCGCCTGCTCTTCGGTCTTCAGGCCCTCGGCGCCGGTGAACAGGCCGCCGAAGGCGATGCCGCTGTTGAAGAACTCGGCGTAGTCGGAGCGGAAGTCGATCTCGGTGCCTTCCGATTGCTGGCCGCGCAGGCGGAAGTAGGCTTCGAACAGGCGCTCGATGGCGGCCGAGCCGGGCGGACCCTGGAGGCCGAAGTCGGAACCGTCGCCGTCATAGATGAAGTTGCCGAAGTTCGGCGAGCCGATCATGTCGAAGTTCAGGTAGGCCTTGATCTTCTTCTTCTCTTCCGGGGCGAGGTTCTGCACGTAGTGGGTCGAGCCCACCAGGCCGGCTTCCTCGGCGCCCCACCAGGCGAAGCGCACCTTGTTGACCGGCAGCGCCTTGGCCAGCAGCACGGCCATCTCCAGTTGGGCGGCGCTGCCCGAACCGTTGTCGTTGATACCGGGGCCTTCGAACACCGAGTCGAGGTGCGCGCCGACCATCACCACGTTGTTCGGGTTGCCGCGACGGGTCTCGGCGACCACGTTGTAGGTCTCGGTCTTCTTGCGTACCACGTCGACCACCAGGTGCAACTGCAGGTCCGGGGTCTGCGACCAGGCCACGCCGTTGTCGTAGGTGGCGAAGATCACCGGGATGCCGCCCTCGTAGGACTCGCCCACGGTGACGTTCTCCAGGCCCTTGCGGTCGTCGGTGTTGCCCTGGTTGAAGATGATCACCCCGGCGGCGCCGGCGGCCGCGGCGTTCTCGGCCTTCTGCTCGAAGTTGCAGGTGCCGCGCTGGATCAGCGCGATCGAGCCGGCCGGGAAGTTGGCGAAGTCTTCCGCCTCGCAACCGCTGGTGGAGGTGTTGCCGGCGCCGAGGGACAGGTCCACCGGGACCACCTTGGCGGTGACGTCGCCTGCCTCGGTCTGCGACAGGTAGGTGAAGTCCTTCTCCCATTCGTAGGTGACCGGCTGCGGCACGGTGGCGCTCAGGCTACCCGGGCCTTTCGGGTAGTAGGCGGTGAACGGGAAGGGCTGCACGCTGACCTTGTAGCCGGCTTTCTGCAGGGTCTGCTTCACGTAGTCGACGGAGGCCTGGTAGCCCGGCGTGGCGGCGGCGCGGTTGCCGTCGTTGAGACTGGCGATGTCCTCCAGCTTCTGCAGGCGCTTGACCACGTTGCTGGCTTGCAGGCAGCGCGGCAGGCCAAGCGGGGTGCTGACCAGCAACGGCGATTTGCAGATCGACGGGTTGGGTTTGCCGGGCGTCCAGAACTCGGTGAACTGTTGCGCTTCCGAAGGTGCCGCCAGGGATGCGGCGGAAACCGAGAGGGCGAGGGCGCCGAGTGCGTATCTGAGATTGTTCTTGTTGCTCATGAGACTCCGTTCCTTGTGAGGCGATGATCGATAAGCCGTTGATGGCATGGCGCTATTGCCCGAAATGCCGCCTCGGGCACGGCCTGACTGCCAGACTAGGAGCGCTTTCCGGGCTGTCCTGGCGTAATTCCTGAAATGTGAATTTCATCAACTTTTTGTGGAAGAATTGCTGATAGCTCGCTGGCGGGATGGAGGGCGGCTTTCTATCATTAATGCCCTTCGGCGCGGGCCCATGGCCGTTGGTCGGGGCTGGGAGGATGGTGCAGCAGGAAGGAAACCGTCTGGCGCGCGGATAAGCGCGCGAGCGGAAGTGGCTGGCACCAGCGCTGTCACAGATTTGTCGGAAATTTTGTATACATTTGTCTGGATATTTTCGGATCGAATTGTCTACAGTGTGCGCACAACAATAAAAGCGAGAACAGCGCACCATGAAAACGACGTCCTCCGGAACCCCACCCGTTCCACGGCCTGAAGACGAGAACCTCGGTGTCGGCGCCAACATGGCCTACGGCCTGCAACATGTGCTGACCATGTATGGCGGTATCGTCGCGGTCCCCCTGATCCTCGGCCAGGCCGCCGGCCTCGCGCCCGGCGACATCGGCCTGCTGATTGCCGCTTCGCTGTTCGCCGGCGGCCTGGCGACCCTGTTGCAAACCCTCGGCGTGCCGTTCTTCGGCTGTCAGTTGCCGTTGGTCCAGGGGGTGTCCTTCGCTGGCGTGGCGACCATGGTGGCGATCATTGGCAGCGGTGGCAGCGGCGGCATTCCCGCAGTGCTCGGCGCGGTGATGGCGGCCTCGCTGATCGGGTTGCTGATCACGCCGATCTTCTCGCGCATCACCAAATTCTTCCCGCCGCTGGTGACCGGCATCGTCATCACCACCATCGGCCTGACCCTGATGCCGGTCGCCGCGCGCTGGGCGATGGGCGGCAACAGCCACGCGCCGGACTTCGGCAGCATGGCCAACATCGGCCTGGCGGCGATCACCCTGGTCATCGTGCTGCTGCTGAGCAAGCTCGGCAGCGCCTCGATCTCGCGCCTGTCGATCCTCCTGGCGATGGTCATCGGCACCGTCATCGCGGTGTTCCTCGGCATGGCCGACTTCTCCAAGGTCACCGAAGGCCCGCTGGTGGCGTTTCCCACGCCGTTCCACTTCGGCATGCCGACCTTCCAGGTCGCCGCGATCATCTCGATGTGCATCGTGATCATGGTGACCCTGGTGGAAACCTCGGCGGACATCCTCGCGGTAGGCGAGATCATCGACACCAAGGTCGACTCGCGGCGCCTGGGCAACGGCCTGCGCGCGGACATGTTCTCCAGCATGCTGGCGCCGATCTTCGGCTCCTTCACCCAGAGCGCCTTCGCCCAGAACGTCGGCCTGGTGGCGGTGACCGGGATCAAGAGCCGCTACGTGGTCGCCACCGGTGGGTTGTTCCTGGTGATCCTCGGCCTGCTGCCGGTGATGGGCCGGGTGATCGCCGCGGTGCCC
>NZ_KV800314.1:244424-262151 GCF_001810205.1 Pseudomonas sp. HMSC076A11
CCGCCGTGCTCGGCGGCGCCGGCATCGTGTTGTTCGGCACGGTCGCCGCCAGCGGCATCCGCACCCTGTCGAAGGTGGACTACCGCAACAACATGAACCTGATCATCGTCGCCACTTCGATCGGCTTCGGTATGATCCCGATCGCCGCGCCGACCTTCTACGATCACTTCCCCAGTTGGTTCGCCACCATCTTCCATTCCGGCATCAGTTCCTCGGCGATCATGGCGATCCTGCTCAACCTGGCGTTCAACCACTTCACCGCCGGCAACTCCGACCAGCAGTCGGTGTTCGTCGCCGCCAGCGAGCGGACCCTGCGCTACCAGGACATCGCCGCCCTGCACGAAGGCGACTATTTCCTCGACGGCAAGCTGTACGACGCCCAGGGCAACGAAGTGCCGCTGGCCGGCGACGACAGCCATGGCGCGCCGCCGCGACGGCGCAGCGAAACCGCTGAAGCCGGCAGCGCCTGAGCGGCGCCGCGATGAACGACGGCCCTCCTTGCGAGGGCCGTTTTCGTTGTGCGCTTCAGAACAGCGCCTTGCCGCGGTCCAGGCGCTGGTCCACCAGCCATTTGCCGTGGGCGATGGAGGCGCGCTGGGCGTTTTCCAGGTCGGCGAGGAAGGCGAAGCGCACGGGCAGGGCGATGCGCTTGCTGGTGTGGCCTTCGGGATCGGTGATGTGGCAGCCACCGGCCCAGGGCGTGGGAATGCCCGGATGCTCGACGACGTCGGCGGTGATGGTGTAGCTGCGGTGCTGGCAGTGCAGGCTGGCCATGGCATGCTCCTCTCTGTCGGAGGCCGACCCGGCTACCTGCGCGACGCCTGTGGTTGCCACGGAGGAGCCTCGGGGCGGCGAGGTTTTCCCTGCGTGTCCCTACCTCTATAGCAGATCGTCGCCGGTCCGCCGCGAGAGCCGACGAAGGGCCGCGCTCAGCGGCGCTGGCGACGGCCGAGCATGCGCTCCAGGGTGCCGTCGCGGCGGACCCACTGGTGGTAGCCGGCGGCGAGCGCATGGAGTAGCACCACCGAGGTGCTCAGCCACAGGCCGACCACGCGGTGAACGGCGTCGAAGGGCTTCTCGAATGCCTCCCAGCTCAGGTTCCAGGTGTGCGAAATCCAGGCGAACAGCGCGGTGTCCTTGAAGCTGGGTACCACGAACAGGCCGAAGTCGGTGGGCAGGCGGGTGCCGACGTAGCCGGTGAGCGGCATCACCAGCATCAAGGCATACAGCGACAGGTGCGCGTAGTGCGCCAGGCGGTGCTCCAGCGGCGTCCCGGGGACCGCTGGCAGGCGCGGCCCGCGCAGCCGCGAGACGATCCGAGGGATCAGCAGCAGGCCGACCAGCAGGCCCAGCACCCAGTGCAGGTTGAGTACCGGCAGGCGCTGTGGGTGGTCGTGGCCGAGCACCCAGATGACGAAATAGGCCAGCACGATCGCGCCGATGAAACAGAACGCCATGCTCCAGTGCAGCAGGCGGGTGGACAGGCTGTAGACGGTCGCTGGATGCGTCACGGGAATGCCTCGCAGAGAGTGAAGGCGTGCAATCTATGAAACGTCCGGAGAGCGATCAAACGTATTTATGGATAATCGATAACGGAAAACTTAATCGAAACTTTCACATGTGACGTTATTGCACCGAAACAGTGCTGCGAGTCGCTTTTTTCCGAACCGGAAGCTACTTGGCGGAATAATTCCGGGTCGGGATCATTGTAAGTTGGTTTTTCCTTCGCCCCGGCACTCGCGCCACGCCGGCAGAGCCTGGGGCGGGGCGCGGCTGACCCTCAAGCATTATCGGGAAATATATTCCGTTGTCTTTCCGCTGACGTTTTGCCGACAGCAAGCTGACACAGATGTAATTGAACTCGATCGCTTCGTTTCTATAGTCTTCGAACACTTCGCCGTGCACTTTCAAGGACGGCAAGTGCATATCCTGCGTCTTTTCCGCCATGACGATTCTCGAGGTGAGAGCATGAGTAGTGAGCACGATGGCAAGGACCAGGACGACCTGTTCTCCCCGTTGCCTTACCTGCTGGTTTCCGGCGCTGTCGTGCTCATGACCCTGCTGCTGCGCTGCCTGTTTTGCCCGGGCGAGCAGTTCTGATCGCCCGGACCGGGACGACTCAGCGACCGCGGCTGAGGAAGTCGATCACCAGGCGATTCATCGGCGCGGCGCACTCTTCCGGCAGCCAGTGGCCGCAGCCGGGCAGGACATGGCCTTCGACGTCCTCCGCATAGGCTTTCATCTGCTCCAGCTGGAACGTGCCCATGCCGCCGTGGCCGCCGCCGGCGAGGGTCATGGTTGGCATCTGCAGGCGGGTCTTCGCCAGTTCGGCGTTCTGCCGCACGCTCTCGTTCAACGCGCGGTAGTACTCGAACGAGGCGTTCAGGCTGTGCGGCTTGGCGTACGACCTGGCGTACAGATCCAGCAGGCGCTCGCTGAACACCTCGGTGTTGCTGGCATGGGACTTGATGAAGTGCTCGAGGAAGAAGCGTTCCTTGCCGGCGATCAGGGTTTCCGCCAGGCGGTCGTCGGCGGCGAAGAAACTGAAGTGCCAGACCAGCGACTCGCCCTGGGCGGTGAAGGCCGGGAAGCGGTAGATCCGCGCGTCCGGGATCGGCGCTTCCATGTACACCAGGCGGGCGATGTCGGCCTGGTTCTTCACCACCATCGGGTAGGTGTTCCAGATACCAATGTCGTGGGCCACCAGGTCGAACGGGCGATCCGGGCTGAATTGCCGGGCCAGCTTGTGCAGGTAGACGGCGACCTGTTCGCCGCTATAGCCGGTCTTCGGCGGCTCGGACTGGCCGAGGCCGGGCAGGTCCGGCGCGATCACGGTGAAGCGCTTGGCCAGTTCCGGCATCAGTTGGTGCCATTCGTACCAGGTCTGGCCGAAACCGTGTACCAGCATCACCAGCGGCCCCTGGCCGCCTTTCACGTAGTGCAGCTTCACGCCGTCGACTTCCCGGTAGGCGCTTTCGAAGCCATTCGGGACGGGGAATTCCTCGGCGGCGAAGCCGCCCAGGGAGAAGGTCAGGGCGATGCCGGCCAGGAGGCCGCGGCAGAGTCTATCGAGGATCATGGTTGTGCTTCCTTGGTGGGCTCAGTGAGGGATTTGGCCGCCGAGGGACGGCTCGGTGGCAGCTTGGCGTGGCGCCAGCATCAGCAGCAGGGCCACGGCCATCGCCGCCAGGCAGACCAGCGCGCCGACCTCGCCGAGCGGCGCCAGGCCGCTGCCGTCGATCACCCGGCTGCCGGCGAGGGCGCCGATGCCGATCCCGGCGTTGCAGGCGGAGATGTTCAGCGAGGCGGCGAACGCCGGGGCCCGCGGCGCGGACTTCATCACCCGCACCTGGCCGACGATGAACAGTGCTGCCTGGGCCACGCCCCAGGTCGCCAGGGTGGCGGCGAGCAGCCAGGCGTTGCCGAGGGTCGGCACCAGGGCGAGCATGCCCAGCGCCATCAGCAGGACGAACAGCAGGGTTGCGCCCAGCGGGCTGCGATCCACCAGGCGCCCGCCGAGCCAGTTGCCGAGCAGGCCTACCGCGCCGAAGCCCATCAGCGTCCAGCCGACCAGCGAACCGCTGAAGCCGGCCAGGCGCTGGAGGATGTCGGCCAGGTAGGTGTAGGGGGTGAACATGCCGGTGAAGACCAGCAGCGACAGCAACAGGTGGCCGAGCACCAGCGGTTGGCGCAACACGCTCGCCTGGCTGCGCAGCGAGATACCCGGCCGTCCGGGAATGCGCGGCAGCCAGGCGGCCAGCAGCAGCGCCTTGGCCAGGGCCAGCGCGGCGAGTGCGGCGAATGCCAGGCGCCAACCCCAGGCGTCGGCGATCAGCGTGCCGATGGGAATGCCAAGCACGGTGGCGGCGACGATGCCGAAGAACACCAGCGCCACGGCGCGCCCTTCGCGCGAGGGGCCGGCCAGGTGCGCGGCGGTTTCGCTGGCCATGGCCCAGAACACCGGGAGCGCCAGGGCCGGGACGAAGCGCGCCACGGCCATCGTCCAGATATCGCCGGCCACGGCGGCCAGCGCATTGGCCGCGGCGAACAGCAGCAGGCAGGCGACGAACAGCCGCTTGCGTTCGACGCCCGCCAGCGCGGCGGTGAGGAACGGACCGAAGGCGGCGACGCTGAAGGCGAACAGGCTGACCAGCAGGCCGGCCTGGGCGACGCTGACCTGGAGGTCTGCGGCAAGTGCCGGGAGCAGGCCGACGATGACGAACTCGGTGGTCAGGATGGTGAAGCCGGCGGCGGCCAGCAGGAGGATCGGCAATAGCACGGCAAGACTCCTCCGCGAGCGCAGCCGTGGCCGCGCCCGGGAACGATGCATGGGAGGGAAGGGAATCAGGCCGTAGCGGACTGGCCGAGGGTCGGGTAATCGGTGTAGCCGGCAGCGTCGCCACCGTAGAACCGCGCCTGGTTGGCCTCGGCCAGCGGCGCGCCGAGACGGATCCGCTCGACCAGGTCGGGGTTGGCGATGAACGGCCGGCCGATCGCCACCGCGTCGGCCAGTCCGGCCTGGAGTATCGCTTCGGCGCGCTCGGCGTCGTAGTTGCCGCAGACGATCAGCGGCGCGCGGAAGCGTTCGCGCAGGCGCTCGCGGAAGCCTTGCGGGTAGGCCGGGCCGCCGCTCCATTCCCACTCGGCCAGGTGCAGGTAGGCGATGCCGCGTCGCTGCAGGGCTTCGGCGAGGTAAAGGGTCATCGCTTCCGGCTCGTCGTCGTGCATGTCGTTGATCGTGCCCCAGGGCGACAGGCGCAGGCCGACGCGCTCGGCACCGACCGCGGCGACCAGCGCGTCGACGATCTCCAGCAGGAACCGCGCGCGGTTCTCCAGGCTACCGCCATAGGCATCGCTGCGCCGGTTGCTGGCGCTGGCGAGGAACTGGTCGATCAGGTAGCCATTGGCGCCATGCAGCTCGACCAGGTCGAAGCCGGCGTCGAGCGCGTTGCGTGCGGCGCGGACGAATTCGTCGCGGACCCGGCGGATGTCTTCCAGGGTCATTTCCCGCGGCGCGTCGGCGGGCGCCATGGACCCGCCGCCCTGGCCATCGGCGATGAACACCTGGGCCTTGGCCTGGATCGGCGAGGGCGCGATCGGCGCCTCGCCGCCGGCCTGCAGCGAGCGATGCGACATGCGCCCGACATGCCAGAGCTGCGCGGCGATCAGTCCGCCGGCGGCGTGCACCGCCTCGGTGACCTGGCGCCAGCCGGCCAATTGCGCCTCGCTGTAGATACCGGGGGTGTAGGCGTAGCCCTGGCCGAGGCGGGAAATCTGCGTGCCCTCGCTGACGATCAGCCCGGCGCCGGCGCGCTGCGCATAGTAGAGAGCGTTCAGGGCGGTCGGCACGTCGCCCGCCTGTTGCGCCCGGGAGCGGGTCATCGGCGCCATGACGATGCGGTTGCGCAAGGCCAGGTTGCCTACGGCGAGCGGGGAGAGGAGCAGGTTGGACATGGTCTTTTCCTTTCGAAGGCGGCAGGGAGATGGCTTGAACATCTGTATCGGTCGCTAAATAATATGGCGACGGCAACGCTCGTCAAGTAAATTTATAGTGATCGATACAAATAATGGAGGTCAGGATGGCAACGCGAGGCAGGCCACGGGCATTCGACAGGGACACCGCCCTGCAGCGAGCCATGGACGTGTTCTGGGTGCGTGGCTACGAAGGCGCTTCGCTGGCGGCCCTGACCGAGGCGATGGAAATCAGGCCGCCCAGCCTGTACGCCGCCTTCGGTAGCAAGGAAGGGCTGTTCCGCGAAGCCCTGGCCCACTATCTCGGCCAGCACGGCCGCTATCGCCGGGATGTCCTCGATGGCGCGCCGAGCGCCCGCGAGGGCGTGGCCGAGCTGCTCCGCGAGACCGTCGCGCGCTTCTGTTCCGACGAGTTCCCGCGCGGTTGCCTGGTGGTGCTCGCGGCGCTGACCGGAACCCCGGAAAGCGAGGCGGTGCGGGACGCGTTGAGCGCCGAGCGCGGCGAGTCGATCCGCCTGTTCCGTGAGCGCATGCGGCGCGGCATCGCTGACGGCGACCTGGCGGCGGACACCGACGTGGAGGAGTTGGCGACCTTCTATGCCACCGTGCTGTTCGGCCTCAGCGTGCAGGCCAAGGACCGGGTGCCTTGCGAGCGCCTGCTGGCGGTGGTCGAACGGGCGCTGCGCGCCTGGCCCTGAGCGGGCCGCATCAGGCCGCCGCGCTGCGGCGCAGCCATTCCAGCAGCAGCGTGGCAGGCTCTCCGGCCTGCAACGGTCGCGGGGTCAGCAGGTGATAGCTGCTGCCGTCGGCGAGGAATCCCAGCGGCGCCGCCAGCAGGCCGGCGGACAGATCGTCGCGCACCAGTTGCCAGGGGCCGATGGCTACGCCGAGTCCGGCGCCGGCCGCCTGCAGGCTCAGGTAGAAGTGCTCGAAGCGCTGCCCTTCGGTCGTCGCTGGCGCCTGTCCGGCGAGACGGGTCCAGGTGTTCCAGGCTTGCGGGCGGGTCGCCGTGTGCAGGCGCGGTGCGACGGCGCGAAGCCCGGGCGGGCCTGCATCGAGGTGGAAATGCCGTTCGACGTCGCTCGCCCGGCAGACCGGCCCGACCTGCTCGTCGAACAGCCAGTGGGCATGGCTGCCGGGCGGCCAGGGGAAGTCGTTGCGGCGGATCGCCAGGTCGATGCCGCGGCCGAAGGCGAACGGCCCGCCGCCGGCGACCAGCTGGATCGACAGTCGTGGCTGTTCCTGCATGAATCCGGCGATCCGCGGGATCAGCCAGCGCATCAGCAAGGTCGGTTCGCAGGACAGCACCAGCGCGGTGGGGCCGGCCTCCGCGCGCAGGGTCTCGCCGGTGCGCTCGATCAGGTCGAGGGCCGGGCCGGTGCCGGCGAGCAGGCGCCTGCCGGCCTCGCTGAGGAAAACCCGCTGGCCGCGGCGTTCGAAGAGCGCACAACCGAGTTCCTCCTCCAGGGTCCGCACGGCGCGGCTGATGGCACCGTGGGTCAGGCACAGGGCCTCGGCGGCACGGGAAAAGTTCTCCAGGCGGGCGGCGGCCTCGAAGCAGCGCAGGGCGTTCAGCGAGGGCAGGCGACGGCGCCTGAATGGTGAGTTTTCCTCACCATGATTGTCAGTATTCATCGTTCTCGCTCGGCGCTGGAGACCGGTAGATTGTGTCGTCCATTCTACCTTGGAGCCTTCCAGGCATGACAGAGTTGCTAGCTTTCCTGACCATCACTGTGCTTGCGGTGATCAGCCCCGGCGCCGATTTCGCCATGGTCTCGCGCAACAGCCTGCTGTATTCCCGCCGCGCCGGCCTGCTCACCGCGCTGGGCATCGGCGCGGGGGTGACGGTACATGTCGGCTACAGCATCCTCGGCGTCGGCGTGCTGGTGCGCGAGTCGCTGGCGCTGTTCACCGCGCTGAAGCTGGCGGGCGCCGCCTACCTGGTGTTCCTCGGCCTGCGCATGCTGCTGGCGCGAGAGGACTCGGTGGCGGAGGAGGTGGCGGGCGGCGCCGGGGTTTCGTCCTGGGCGATGTTGCGCAGCGGCTTCCTGACCAATGCGCTCAATCCGAAGACCTGCCTGTTCGTGGTCAGCCTGTTCATGCAGGTGATCGATCCGCATACCGCGTTGCCGGCGCAACTGGGCTACGGGGCCTTCATCGCGCTCGCCCACGTGGCCTGGTTCGGCCTGGTCGCCTGCTTTCTCTCGAGCCCGGCGGTGCGCGGCCGACTCCTGCGTTTCCGCCGGCGCATCGACCAGTTTTTCGGCGCCCTGCTGGTCGGTTTCGGCGTCCTGCTGGGGGCGAAAAGCCCATGAGCATGGACCACTGATGGCCGCTTGCCGCCTTTGAAGCGAGGCCGGCGGCTCCCTAGAATGCGCCGTTCATGCCGTCGCCAGTTGAGGGACGGTCCCAGGATCGCGGGACGCATGGGAGTTGCATGAAGAAGGGAGCGACGCTTTTCGCCGTCCTCTGGGCGGTACTCGGCCTGGGCCTGCTGGTCGGTTTGCCGGTGGCCATCCATTTCATTCTCGGCCAGTACGACGAGGCCGGGTTCAGCGGGCCGCAACTGGTCTTCGAGGAACAGGGCCATTCCTACCTGGCGTTCACCCTCGACGACTATCGCGCCAACGAAGTGGACAACGGCGTAGTGCATGGCAGCAGCCGCAGCTATGCCCAGGTGGTCGACCTGGAGGACGGCAGCCTGCGCTGGAGCGCGCGCCTGGATGCCGACAACGAGCGCGGCGACGACTGGGGTTCCGGCGAACTGCTGGGCCAGTCGTCGCGCTACCTGTTCTTCCTGCGCAACGAACTCTACGTACTCGACCGGCGCGACGCCGCCCCTGCGCTGGCGTTCGACGAGCTGGAGCGGCGCACTGGCGGCCTGCCGTTGAAGTCGGCGCCCTGGGGGAAGGACGCCTATCGCTACGACGAAGGCCGGGGCGGATTGCTGATGCTCGCGCTGGACGGCCGCGTCTGGTTCCTCGACGGCGACAGCCTGGCTCTGCGCGAAGCTCCGGAAGTCGATGCCGCGCGGTATTTCCACGGCGACCCGCCGCCGCCGGCGAGTGCCGGGATCGCTTGGCAGGCGCCGGGCCTGACGCGCCTGCCCGACGGACGCCTGCTGATCCTCGCCAGCGATCACGAGGCCCGAGCGCTGGAGCGTGGCGAGGCGCTGCCGGCAGCGAACCAACGGGCGCGACGCCAGCGCCTGTCACTGGGCACCCTGGATTGGCGGTCGCCGGCGGAGAATCGACTGCGTCCGCTGCTCGACGCGGCCTTCCTGCAGGCTGGCCTGCTGCCCGATCCAGCCGCTGCCGAAGAGCCGCAGCGGCTGCTCGAGCGACCGTCCGAGCGGCAGCGCCAGCATCCGTCGCTGCCGTCCGAGCCGCAGCCGCCGGAAGAGTTCGACGAGCGCGTGGAGCGTTTTCCCAGTACCCGTGCGTTCCTTGCGGCGCGTGACGCCTACCGCCAGGAACGGCGACGCTGGATCGCCGCGCACGATGCCTGGCGGGAACGGGTCGCCGACCTGGAGGCGGCGGCGGATGCCGAGTACCGTCGCCGGCGCGACGAGCAGACGCGCGAGGAGGCGTTGTACCGTCGCTATGCCTCGGCGCTGCCGGGCGGCGATTCCAGGTTGGCGCGCCGTCCCTGGCGAGTCGACGGCAACTGGCTGGTGCTGCACCGGCGCAGCCTGGCCGAGCGTAGCGAGCTGCTGCTCAGCTCGGTTTCCACCGATGGCAGCTTGCTCTGGACCCTGGAGCTGCCCATCGAGCGTCCCGAACGGCTGTTCCGCCTGGATGCCCGCAACCTGCTTCTCAGCGGCCGTGGAGAGGACGGCGGACGGTTGGTGCGGGTCGATCTGCGCCGGGGCAGCGGCATCGTCCATCGCCTCGGGCGCGGCGGCGCGCCATTGCAGCGGGTCGAGTGGCCCGAAGGCCAACCGTGATCGCCTGCGCCCGGCCTGGGTGGCTGCCCAGCGGGGGGCCGGGCGCCGATTCAGGGGTTCCTGAAGACGAATACGCCGCTGTCCACCAGGCGCGTCAGGCGGATGCGCAGCAGCAGGGTGCGGTGGGCGGCGAGGAAGCGCGGCACCTGCGCCAGCGGAATTGCCAGGCCTTCGCTGTCGCCGGGGCCCACCGCGGTATAGCCGACCGGCTGGCGCGGCGGATCGAACGGCGGCTGGGCCGACACGCTGAGCGACAGGGTGTCCACGGCGAAGCCGGCGAGCAGGTCGTCGAGGGAGTCGATCGACAGGTACAGCGAGCGGTAGGCGGGGTTGTCCTCGTAGGGATGGACGTCGGCGATGACCTGCTCGTAGAAGCGCTGTTCGAAACGCCGGTCGCTGTTCAACTTGCGGAAGAACTGGATGAAGTAGTCGCGCACCTCCTGGTCGAGGTCGTCGCAGACGTGGCTGACCAGGTTCAGGTAGCGCGGCGAGCGGCGCTCGATGCCGGGGTCGAGCTGATCGATGCGGCGCTGCCAGGGGAAGCTTGCGCCGCTGCTCCGGTAATCGGCGTCCTCGACCTCCAGCGCGGCGCGGATCAGCTCCAGGGTATGCGGGTTCTTCGGTCCGCGGTCCTTCAGCGCCACGCTGGCGTGGTTCTCGCCGTCGACGATGGCGAAGGCGATCTCGCCGCGCGATTCTTCCAGGCGCCAGCCGGGCCTGGCGCGCTGGCGGACATCCAGTTCGAGGCTCAGGCGGCAGGCGTTGAGGTTCGCCGTGGCGATCCGCACCGTGCCGTCGCCGCCGGCTTCGTTGGCGATGGCTTCGACGCCGCTGTAGCCGGCATTGCCCACCAGCACCGTGGCGAGCAGGCGGCCGGCGCCGTACCAGGCCTCGGCGCCGAACAGGTCGCGCTCGGCGAGTTGCCAGGAGTACGGCGAGCCCAGCTCCAGTCCCTTCAGCACCTGGGTGCCGGTCTGCCCGACGAAGCGGTTCCAGCCTTTCAGTACGCGACCGATGAAGGAGCGTCCCTTGTGCGCCAGCGGCGAGCCGAAGTTGGCCGGGGCGAGCATCAGGAAGCGCTTGACCGGCGCGCTGGCGGGGTCGAAGTGGCGGGTCAGCCAGTCGCGCAGCACCAGGGCGCCGGTGCTGTGCACCACCACGTCAACCGTGCGCGGTGCCCGCGACAGCCCCTGGGCGGTCCAGGCGCGATCCAGGGCGGCGGCGAGGTCGGCGTAGGTGACGTCGTCCTGCAGGGAGATCCAGTCGGCGAGGCGGATCTGCGTCGGCGCGCTGCCGAACCAGGCTTCCAGCTGCTCGGCGAGGCGGCGGAACGACTTCGAATCGTCGCTCCAGCCGTGGACGATGACGATCGAACGGGGCATGTCCGGCATCCTCTGGGGCTGATCCGGGCGACTATAGATCATGCGCCGCGGCGACGTGCCCTGACCTGTGAAAACGTCTAGGATGCGGCGGTCGCCCCCGACTGCCGCCGGCGCGGCATCGCCAGCGCGTTGCTGCGGCAGGCGCGGGACGACTGTCGCGGCGACCGCCTGTTCACTTCCTGCAACCGCTCCAACCTGCCGATGCGGCGCCTGCTGGAGCGCGAGGGATTCCAGCCGAGCGGGGTGATCGACAACCTCGACGAAGGTGATCCGGAGCTGGTCTTCGTGCGTTTCCTCGCGCCGTCGCGCTGAGCCCCGGACTCATTTCAGGTTGCCGGCGAGGAACTGGCGCAGGCGCTCGCTGCGCGGCGCGCCGAACACCTGGTCCGGCGTCCCTTGCTCTTCGATCACGCCCTGGTGGAGGAAGATCACATGGCTGGAAACCTGGCGGGCGAAGGCCATCTCGTGGGTGACCAGGACCATGGTGCGACCTTCCTCGGCCAACTGCTGCATGACTTTCAGCACTTCGCCGACCAGTTCCGGATCGAGCGCCGAGGTCGGTTCGTCGAACAGCATCACCTGCGGCTCCATGGCCAGGGCGCGGGCGATCGCCACGCGCTGTTGCTGGCCGCCGGAGAGTTCGCAGGGATACTGCCGTTCGACCTTCTCCGCCAGGCCGACCTTGGCCAGGTAGTGGCGCGCGCGGGCCACGGCGTCGTCGCGGTTCATTCTCAGGACGTTGACCGGGCACTCGACCACGTTCTCCAGCACCGTCAGGTGGCTCCACAGGTTGAAATGCTGGAAGACCATCGCCAGCCGGCTGCGGATCTTCTGCAACTGCCGGGGATCGGCGGCGCGCAGCTCGCCCAGGGCGCCGGGACGGGTGCGCAGTTCCTCGTCGCCGACGCGGATGCGCCCGGCACAGGGCTTTTCCAGGAAGTTGACGCAGCGCAGGAAGGTGCTCTTGCCCGAGCCGGAGGAGCCGATGATGCTGATCACGTCTCCCTTGCCGGCCCTGAGCGAAACGCCCCTGAGCACCTCATGGCTGCCGTAGCGCTTGTGGATGTCTTCGACCTGCAGGCTGTACATGCGCGTGTCTCCGGGAGAGGTCAGTGGGTTTGCGGTCTGAGGTAGGCCAGCCAGCGCAGCTCGCCGCGGCGGAACAGCCAGATCAGCAGGAAGGCGGTGCCGGCGTAGAGCGCGCCGGCGATGCCGAAGGACAGGAACGGCGCATAGGTGGCGGAATTGACGTCGCGGGCCACCTTGAGCAGGTCCGGCACTGTGGCGGTGAACGCCACCGAGGTGGAATGCAGCATCAGGATCACTTCGTTGCTGAAGTACGGCAGTGCCCGGCGCAGCGCCGAGGGCAGGACGATGCGCCGGTAGAGGGTGAAGCCGCCCATGCCGTAGGCGCGCGCCGCTTCCACTTCGCCGTGGGGCGTGTTCCTGATCGCGCCGGCGAAGATTTCCGTCATGTAGGCGCAGGTGTTGAGGACGAAGGCCAGCACCGTGCAGTTGAAGCCGTCGCGGAAGAACGCGTTGAGAAAGTCCTGGGCGCGTATGGCATTCAGGCTGTAGACGCCGGTGTAGAAGAACAGCAACTGGATGTACAGCGGGGTGCCGCGGAACACGTAGGTGTAGAGCCAGACCGGGTAGCGCAGCAGCGGGTTGCCGCAGGTCCGCGCCACCGCCAGCGGGATGGCCAGCAGGAAGCCAAGCGCCACGGCGAGGATCAGCAGCCACAGGGTCATCGCCAGTCCGGTCAGTTGCAGGCCGTCGGTCCACAGGTAGGCCTGCCAGTATTCGTCGAGTACCGCGTTCATGGCAGCGGCCTCCTGACGCCCAGCGAGCTGCGCCGCTCCAGCCACAGCAGCGCGGCGTTGGAGATTGCGGTGATGGCCAGGTAGATCAGCCCGCAGACCAGGGTGAAGTGGAAGAACTGCAGGGTGCCTTTGCCGGCGTCCTGGGTGGCCTTGACCAGGTCGCCGAGACCGATGATCGAGACCAGCGCGGTGGACTTGACCAGCACCTGCCAGTTGTTGCCGATGCCCGGCAGGGCGTAGCGCAGCATCTGCGGCAGGAGTACCCGGCGGAACACTCGCCAGCGCCCCATGCCGTAGGCTTGCGCGGCTTCGACCTGGCCGGCCGGGACCGCCTGGAAGGCGCCGCGGAAGGTTTCCGTGAAGTAGGCGCCATAGATGAACGCCAGGGTGACGCAGCCGGCGGCGAACGGGTCGATGTCGACCTGGCCGATGCCGAGGGCGTCGGTGACGCGGTTGAGGAGGATCTGCAGGCTGAAGAACAGCAACAGCATGATGACCAGGTCGGGGACGCTGCGGATCAGCGTTGTATAGCCGCTGGCCAGGGCGCGCAGCGGGCGGTTGGCGGCGAGCTTGGCGCTGGCGCCGAGGAGGCCGATGAGCACGGCGCCGAGCAGGGAGCCCAGCGCCAGTTTCAGGGTCACCAGGGTGCCGGCGAGTATCTGCGGACCGAAGCCGTCGAGGAACATTTCACTCTCCATTGCTTGTTGTTGTCGGTCGAGGTGAAAAGCGGCCGGACGCCGTTCAGGGCGTGCCGTAGAGGTCGAAGTCGAAGTAGCGGGCGTTGATTCGCGCGTAGGTTCCGTTGGCGCGGATCGTCGCCAGCGCCTTGTTCAGGTCCTCGCGCAGCGCCACGTCCTCCTTGCGCAGGCCGATGCCGTCGCCGACCCCGAAGTAGCGAGGGTCGTCCAGCACCGCTCCGGCCAGTTCGAAATCCTTGCCGACCGGCTTGTCGAGGAAGCCGTAGCTGGCCTGCACCGCGCCTTGCAGCGAGGCGTCGAGGCGGCCCATGACGAGGTCGGCGTAGACCTGGTCCTGGTTCTGGTAGGAGACGACCCGCACCCCCTTGGCGGCCCATTCGGCCTTGGCGTAGGCCTCCTGGTTGGAGCCCTGGCCGACCCCCACGCGCTTGCCGCGCAGGCTCTCGGCGTCGGGCAGGAGCGCCGAGCCACGGCGTACCACCAGGCGGCTCGGCGCGTTGGAGACGCGGTCGGTGAAGGCGATGTGCTGTGCGCGTTTCGGCGTGATGGTCATCGACGAGACGATGGCGTCGATCTTGCGCGACAGCAGCGCCGGGATGATGCCGTCCCAGTTGCTTTCGACCCATTCGCAGCGGGCTCGCAGCTCCGCGCAGAGGGCTTCGCCGATCTCGATGCCGAAGCCTGCCAGGCGGCCGTCCGGCTGCTTGTATTCGAGCGGCGGGTAGGTCGGGTCGACGCCCAGGCGCAGGACCTTGCCTGTCCAGTCGGCGGCGCCGGCCGGTGCGGCGAGGAGGAGGGAGAGGGCGATGCTGCCGAGGGTTCTTGTCATTGTGGTTGTCCTCTGTCGATCCGCGCGCGCCAGGCCGCGCGCCCGTTGAAAACCCTGGCTCAGGCCAGGAAGCGCTCGGCCAGTCGCACCCAGTAGCTGGCGCCGACGGCCAGGCAGTCGTCGTTGAAGTCGTAGCCGGGGTTGTGCAACTGGCAGCCGCTCTCGCCCTGGCCATTGCCGATCACCAGGTAACTGCCGGGACAGCGTTCGAGGATGAAGGCGAAATCCTCGCTGGCGGTGAACGGCCGCAGTCCGTCGATCAGGCATTCCTCGCCCAGCCAGTCGCGGGCCACCTCGCGGGCGAACGCGGTCTGCCCGGGATGGTTGACCAGCACCGGATGGCAATGCCGGTAGTCGACCTCCGCCCGCGCGCCGAAGCTGGCGGCCTGGCCGCGGGCCAGTTCGCCGATGCGGCGCTCCAGCAGGGCACGGGTTTCCGCGGTCAGGGCCCGGACGCTGAGGATCATTTCGGCGCTGGCCGGGATCACGTTGGAGACCGTCCCGGCATGGATCGCGCCGACGCTGACGATCGCGGTGTCCTGCGGGTCGACGTTGCGCGAGACGATGCTCTGCAAGGCCAGCACGATGGCGGAGCAGACCACCACCGGGTCGACGGTGCGCTGCGGCACCGCGCCGTGGCCGCCGCTGCCGATCACGCGGATGACCACGGTATCGGCCGAGGCCATGAAGGGGCCGGGATGGAAGCCGAGGTGGCCGACGGGGTATCCCGGGACGTTGTGCATGGCGAAGATGGCGTCGCAGGGGAAGCGCTCCAGCAGCCCGTCGTCGAGCATCGCGCGGGCACCGCCGAGGCCCTCTTCGGCAGGCTGGAAGATCAGTTGCAGGGTGCCGCGCCAGCGCGGCGACTCGACCAGGTGCCTGGCCGCGGCGAGGAGCATCGCGGTGTGGCCGTCGTGGCCGCAGGCGTGCATCACGCCGTCCACCTGGCTGGCGTAGGGCAGGCCGGTGGCTTCCTGGATCGGTAGCGCGTCCATGTCGGCGCGCAGGCCCAGCGCTGGGCCCTCGCCGCGGCACAGGGTGCCGACCACGCCGGTGCGACCCACTCCACGGCTGACCTGGTAGCCCCAGGCCTCCAGGCATTCGGCGACCAGCGCGGCGGTTCGCCGTTCCTCGAAACCCAACTCCGGGTGGGCATGGATATGGCGGCGCAAGGTAACCATCTCTTCCCGCAGCGCCGCGATGGCGGGCAGGACGGCAGGCTCGGTCATTCTTCTTGTTCTCCTCAAGGGCTCCGACCGGTGGGCGGCGGGGCGTTGTCGAAGCCGATGGTAGGCAAGCGGGGGACTGGCGGGGAGGCTCGCTTTGGCTATGATGACAACCTTTCGTTGTCACCTCGGTAAGCCCGTGAAACTCCACCAGTTGCAAGCCCTGGTCGCCAGTGCCGACGCCGGCGGCATCCGCGCCGCCGCCCGCGTCCTGGGGATTTCCCAGGCGGCCGTGACCCGCGCGCTGCGCGAACTGGAAACCGAACAGCATCTGCCGCTGTTCGTCCGCACGCCCAGCGGCCTGACCTTCACCGAATACGGCAAGGCGCTGCTGATCCACGCCCGGCTGGTGCTCAAGCAACTGGAGCACGCGCAGGTCGAACTCGACCACCTGCGTGGCCAGGCCAGCGGCCGGCTGTGCATCGGGGTGACGCCTTGGGTGGCGCTGACCTTCCTCTCGGAGGCGGTGCAGGCGTTCCGCGAGCGCATGCCGGAGGTGCGCCTGGAGCTTTTCGAAAGCCTGATGGCGGTGGCCCAGCCATTGCTTCGCGACGGCAGCATGGATTTCGCCATCGGCCCGCTGCACGGCGCCCAGGCGGCCCAGGAATTCGCCTGCGAGAAGCTGCTCGACTACGACACCGCGGTGCTGGTCCGCCAGGGGCATCCGCTGGCGGGTTGCGGCTCGATCCACGAGCTGCTGGAACAGGACTGGGCGTTGAACTACACCGGCGACGGCCACGACGCCCTGATGCGCGAGCTGTTCTGGCGCCACGGTGCCTTGATCGACGAGCGGCGCATCGTCCGCGCGCACTCCGTGGCGATCCTGCAGACCCTGGTGGAGCAGGCCGACATGTGCACCTGGGTGCCGGCGATCATCGGCGCCGCCCCGCCGTTGCTCGGCCGGGTGGTGCCGCTGGCGCTGCGGGAAACCTTCGAGCCACGACGGCTGGGCATCATCACCCGGCGCGGCGGAGCCCTCAGCAATCCGGCGCAATGTTTCGTCGAGTGCCTGCTGCAGGTGATCCGCCGCCACGCCCGCTCGGCGAAGAAGGATGACCGGCGCCTGTTCGAAACCCTGCGCCTGCTAGTCTGATTCCTACTGGCACGGACGTACGGTCGCTCAAGATCGGTCGTGCTGCGACCGATAGCCTGGAAAGCCACGAGCGAGGATGCCGGCATGCTGCAATGGTTCGCTAACCTGTCGTTCCGCAGGAAAATCGCCCTGCCGATCCTCCTGCTCGCGGTGCTTCTGCTGCTGGTGGGCGCGCTCGGCGTGCATGGCATCGCCCAGCTGAACGAATCCAACCAGCGCCTGGGCAAGCGTTTTCTCCCCGGCATCGCCCTGCTGCTCAACGCCGACCGTGATCTCTACCAGGCCTTCGTCGCCGAGCGCAGCCTGCTCGAGGGCCACCTGAGCGCCGAGCAGATCGCCGGCCTGAGGAACGATCACGCGGAAAACCTGCAGCAGGCCCTGGATCGGGTGCGCCAGTACGCGGCGATGCAGCCGGGCGAGGCGGAACTGGCCAAGGTCGCCGAGTTCGAGCGCGGCTATGCCCTCTGGAGCGCGACCTCGGCGCGGGTGCTGAGCCTGGCGGCCAGCGATCCGAGCGCCGCGGCGCAGCTCAGCTACGGTGACAGCGATCGCCAGTTCGGGGCGATGCGCGAGGTGATCAACCAGCTCGACGAGATGGAAGAGGCGGCCGCGGCCGCCGACGGCGAGGCGTCCTCCGCGCTGGGCGAGCGCCACCGCTGGCAGCAGGTGGCGCTGGTGGCGTTCGGCCTGCTGGTGTGCCTGTCGCTGGTGCTGGTGTTCCCCGGCCTGGTGACCCGTCCGTTGCAGCGTCTGCTGCAACGCCTGGAAGAGATCGCCAACGGCGATGGCGACCTGCGCGTGCGCCTGGAGGTCACTTCGCGCGACGAACCCGGCCGCCTCGGCAGCGCCTTCAACGCCTTCCTCGACAAGTTGCAGCCGCTGATCCGCGAGGTCGGCCGGGTCACCGGCGAGGTCGCCGATTCAGCCGGTTCGCTGGCCGGCATGACCGCCGCCAACGATCGTCTGATCAACAGCGAGCACGCATCGGTGGACCAGGTCAGCACCGCCGCGACGCAGATGAGCAGTGCCGTCCACGAGGTGGCGCGCAATGCCCAGAGCGCCGCGCAGGTGGCCGATGACGCCCGCCGGCAGGCGCGCGAGGGCGCCAACGTGGTGGAAGCGACCATCGAGGTGATCCGCCAGTTGGCGCAGGAAGTGGAGAGCAGTTCCGAGAGCATCCAGCAACTGGCCCAGGAAACCGCCAGCATCGACGCGGTGCTGACGGTGATCAAGGGCATCGCCGAACAGACCAACCTGC